>CAIWKC010000173.1 GCA_903913145.1 uncultured Gallionellaceae bacterium
AACAATACCCGCAGGAACATACCCAATCGTTGACATCATGTCTCCTTTGCTTAATTTCAGCGACTTCATCGTGTTTTCACAAGCGACAATTTTAACCCCTGTTTTTAGAGTTTCATCAACACGGTCCGAGACAGGAGACTCAAATCTGAGCATATTCACACCAGGGCCATACGCAACTACTTCAATAACTACATTGCCGGCACCCAGTTCCTGTTGCAAATTTTTTACGTTATTCAAAGTCAGATTCCATTTCTTGGCATCATCGTCACTGACCTGAAAAACTACACTTACTTGCGCCGCATCTTTTTTGACTGACGCCGCTTCCGCTGCGTACAAATTCATTGTGAACAACACCAGTATGCAACCAAGAAATACACAGACATTTTTTAACCCGGGCAAGCTGTTCATTGATTAATTTCCTTGTTGAGTATTTGAATATTTCTAAAGATCGCCTTTGCTCGCCGCAACCATCATATCTTTCATCGCTTCCATGACATGCTCTGCACTCTTGCGTGTTTCATCCGGCATTGCCTGAATCAGCTTGATATCCATCATCATTGAAATAACCCAGCGCTTTCCCTGCAGGTCTTCAATGATTGCAATTCGACAGGGCATGAAGGCAATCATCTGTGGGTCGGCAGTCAGCATTTTGTTGGCAGTAAGGCCATCGCAAAAGTTAAAAATCTCCATGCGCTTGGCTGGCTTTCCTGTGAGTGATGCGATTTCTTTGTAGATCTGATTAACGCCGACAAACTTGAGATTTTGCTGATTGGCACGCAATTTAAGCGATTCAACAGCATCATCAAAACTCACACTATCCTGAACTTGAATACGTGCGATTTGAAGTTTAACATCTGTATAGCTGATGCCGGCGGGTTCGGCAGCACCTGCGGAGAGGGTGGTGAGTGCAAGAAGAAGTGAAAGAAGAATACCAATATTATGCATGAAAATACCTTTCCAATTTACATAGGCTTGCTTTAGAGCATCCCGGGATTTCCTGCAACGCCTCTTAATTTGGGCACATTAGGCGTGGATACTTTAACCACTTTCTCATTTCGTAAATGGCGTGCTAACAAGTCCCATATCGGCTCACCACCTTTGTCACGCGCCGCTTCTGAAACTGGAGCCCAGCCTGCGACCTTATATGTCTTATTCGCATCAAGTGGTTTGCCGTTGAGTTGCATATCCTGAATACGATTGCCCATTGCAGCACCCGGTTCACAAGTGTACTCAAGCCCGCCCACACGCACCATATCACCTCCTTGCTGATAATACGGGTCAGGATTAAACAAATTATCACCCACATCTTCCAGTACCGTTTTGATTTGGGCACCGGTCATGTTGGTTACCGTTGTGGTTGGGTAGGTAATGGCCGTTTGATTAAGCACATCTTCCATCGTAATCGCAGAACCCGGAAGCAAAGAGGTGCCCCAGCGGAATCCGGGAGAGAACGCAATGGGTGCATCCTTCTCTTTCATTAGCGCATCGAGTATCAATTGATCGAAGCTACCGTTAAAGTTTCCACGGCGATACAGCAAGCCCTCGGTAGCAGCGAGTTTTTCTGAGAGTTTGCTTTCATACGGTGCGCGGTGTTTTTGCATCAATGCAACCATACTCTTGTCTTCAGTCAACTGGTTGGCAAATACAGGAAGTAATTTGTATTGGAAGCTTACTACCTTACCTGCCTTAACCTCGAAATCCAGTACGCCAAGAAATTTGCCGTTCGATCCGGCGTTGGTCACCAGGGTCGTTCCAACTCGATTTTTTACGGCGATAGGTGCGGGTATGCCGTCATGAGTATGACCGCCAAAAATGGCATCCAGACCGCTCACACGCGACGCCAATTTAAGATCCACATCCATGCCATTATGCGAAAGCAACACGACGACCTGAGCACCTTTCTTGCGCGCCTCATCTATAGTCAGTTGAAGATTTTCTTCCTGAATACCATAAGACCAATCAGGTACAAAATAACGCGGATTTGCAATGCTGCTGTAGGGAAAAGCCTGACCGATGATTGCGACCGGAATAGTATTTATTTCTCTGATAACATAAGGCTTGAATACAGGGTCGCCGAAATCGGTTGTCTTGACGTTTTGCGCAACCACATCCATCTTGCCATGCAGAATACCCTCTTCGACATCTTTAATTCGCTGAGCGCCGTAGGTGCATTCCCAATGCATGGTCATCACATCTACGCCCAATTCCAGACATGCCTCGATCATGTCCTGTCCCTTGCTCCACATCGCCTGCCCGGTGCCCTGCCAAGTATCACCACCGTCCAACAATAGTGAACCCGGACGCGATGCACGTATCTGCTTGACCAGCGTAGCGAGATGCGCAAAACCGCCCACCTTGCCGTAGTTGCGGGCAGCTTCGACATAGTTAAGGCTGGTATAAGCGTGTGCTTCAGGCGTGCCCGACTGGACACCAAAGTGTTTGAGCAACGCGTTACCGACCAAATGTGGTGGCAGTCCGTTCATCGCACCGATGCCCAAATTAATTTCAGGCTCTCTAAAATAAATGGGGTTTAGTTGCGCATGACTATCCGTGATATGCATCAGACTGACATTGCCATAACGCGGCAAATCATACATTCGCGTTGCATCGTTCGCAGCATAACTTGAACTATTTTTGAGCAGGAATCCACCTGCCGATGCAATTGCCAGAATTTGCAGGAACTCGCGACGATTCATCTCCATAGTATCCCCCTTTTATGAAAGCGGCTTGAGAAACTTACTTATTGACTGGAGATTCCGGATCTAGCAGCAGTGCAACCAAATCTTTTATTTGTGCTTCAGTCAAAATTCCCATGAAACCAAAGCGTGGCATATTGGCTCTTGCATTCAAGGCTTTTGCATTGTAAATTCGACCATCCACATACCGCTGGACTTCAACTGAGTTCCCGCGCAGTTTACCGAAATTCAGCAAACTGGGCCCTATCGTGCCATAAGCGATTTCCATGGAAGACAGGCGGTGGCAGTTGTAACAATTTCCACCTGCAGGTTCATCGGGCTTGTCACTCCAAGTCATCCCTCTACCGCTTTGAGCTAACTTTTCACCCGCTTTCCAATCGCCCATGTATTTACCATCGGAGGGCCATTTGATGGTTTTTGTTTGCGCTGCTTCAAGTTTGGCTTTTAGCGGATCAGGCAGGTTATCGATATACTTGCTGCAAGTTGCCTGCAACTCATCCTGATTCACCCGATCTGCTTTGGCAATACCTCTATCATGGAAATCGCGTTTAATAATTGCAGTGGTTTTGGCATCCAAGGCAGCGTCATCAGTGCCTGCCTGAGCAGTAATTGTGAGTGAAGATATAGCCAAAACTATCGCGAATTTAATTATCCATTTTGCATTCATTTATTATTTCTCCTATCGGGTATGGCATCACCACCCCTGATCTATGCGAAATTTGCGTTAGTGTTTTAAGTTATCGTTTTAAACCAGGACCGGCGTACTCGGCACCATTTGCACTCACCGCCAAAAACATCGACAAATCAACCGTCACCTCGGAAGCGAATTTGGGCTCAGGAAATCTTTGTTGGCGGAAACAATCATTCAAGCGCCATTGAAACGTGCGCGTTAATCCCTGAGATACGCGATAAGCCGGCCAACTAGCATAGGCTGCTTGTGCATCTTTTGGCTTGTTCAAATTAGGCAAGTCTTGCATGCGAATACGCACATCACTGGTTGCATGGCATGTCAGGCAGGCAAAGTCATACGGACCGGCGCGATAATTAAAAATGCGTCTGCCAATTTCATACGCTTCTTTTTCCTTTGGATGACTAACAGATACTGCCATTTTCATGCCCTTGGATTGACCCACAATATAAGTTGCCAGCATAGAAATATCTGACTTTTTCTTTTCCGTGCTGAAAGGCGACGCGACAATCTCTGCTTCAGGAATACCTTGCAATGTCGTCATGCAGGTGAGCAAACGAGATTCCAGATCCTGCACTTTGTCAGTATCTTTGAAGTAACGCGGCAACTCAGTGTAAACCCCTTTCACTACACCTGGCCCCTTGCCCAGATCGCACGCTTCAAGCGTCACATGCTTGGGGCCGGCGGGCGTTTTCCACAACTCGGCGCCATTCATTTCATCAAAGTCAGCAGGATTGCCATCGCTGATCATGTCGCGATATTGCGCAATTCGATCTGAATCTGTCTTTTCGCTTTCAGCTGCAGTCGCTATCTGGGTAATCGCCAGAGACATTCCCAGGATGATCTTAATTAGAGTGCTGGTATTCATCATCAATATCCCTCAAAAAAATAGACCTTAAACTCGTAAATCGTTACTAAGTCTGAATTGATTATTTATAATCTAGACAACAATCGCCACTTCGTCTTCACGTGTATCGCCTTTGGTATCTACCCAGCTGATCTTTATTTTTTCACCCTCTGCACCGCCTTTAAAGCGGAACAGCAAATACGGATTTTTTGATATAGATTGACCAAATTGTGCTTCCATCACAGTTCGTCCCTGATGTTCGGCTTTAACTTCAGTGATGAACCATGCAGGCACAAGGGTACCATCAGCGTCTTTGCGCAGTCCGGTTTCCATTTCGTGTTGCATGAGAATTTTGACTTCGGTTACGCCCTCTTTGACTGCGGCGCGAATTTTCATTGGATTTCCCATTATTGCTCCGTCCTTAAATATTGGATTTATGTCGGTTGGCGATTAACCACCACAGCCGCCGGCTGTTACCTTTACTTCTTTAGATGAACGGTAATATTTGCCATCCGCTTTTACCAGCGCAATGACACTGCAGGTTTGCCCCATCTTGACACGTGTTGTCAGCATCGGCTCAGTTCCCTGAGGGAAAATAAAATTGGCTGCCAACACATTTGGATTTTTTTCTACCAGAATAGAGATACGTTCAACATTCGGATAAGTACTGACAACTTTGACCGGAACGATAGCGCCATTTTCTGCAATTTCAGGAACCGTTAGTTGAATGAAGACGTCATTGACTTCAGGTTTATTCACGCCCATTGCAGTTAAAGCCTCATCCAAATTTTTTGCTGAAAAAGCACTCTTGTTCCAATCAGCCATTGCAAGCCCGGGTTTCAACAATCCAACCGCACTAAACAATGCAAATAACCCGATGCCGCCACCCGTTTTGAGTAATGCTCGTCGCTCCATGTTTATCACGAGATCTCCTGTCTTATTATTCATAATTACGCCAACCAAATTTATCAACCAGTATTAAGAAAAACATTTAGCACTCCTTATCAATCTGTGAACCTACGGCTGGTATAGTTCAACGCTCAAACCTGATTCAAACAAAGTCAATTCGACAAATGTAGTAACAAGATTAAGGTATATTTAAGAGGAATACAATTGGCAAATTCTAGTAATTGACTACGCACTTATACGTAGTGCCAAGAAATGTAATTCTTGGCTGTTATAATTTAGATACATCAAAATTTCTTAACGCGTCATAAGGCTTTGTTCAAACTATTCATGCACAAATTTGCGCGCTTCTGGTTTGTGGCTTTTTTGGCCACTTTCACGTCTTACGCCAATTCAACTGACACAAGTACAGTGCATATTGGTGTTCTTTCCTACCGGGATATAGACGGGCTGGCAGTAAATTTTGAAGAATTGCAGTCAAAACTTTCAACAGCCATACCGGGACACCAATTTGAATTACGTTCTCTGAATGTGTCCAATTTGCATGAGGCGGTAAAAAAAGGTGAACTTGAATTTGTACTCACCAATAGCAGTCAATATGTTTCCCTCGCCTCAGAGTTTGGAATCCAACGCATTGCAACTTTGATGCTGCCCGAAGCAGTATCGCCAGAGCAAGCACTTGGCTCAACAGTGCTGACGCTGGTAGGCCGTAACGATATATCAAAACTGTCAGATTTGCGCGGCAAACGTATCGCAGTTGTAACCAACGATGCCTTTGGCGGATATCTTGCTGCGGCCCGTGAATTACTTGGCGCGGGTGTAGACCTTGAAACCGGTGATGCGCAACTTGTGGTGGTTGGCTTGCCCATGCGTTTGGCTATTGATGCACTGCACTCCAACAAAGCCGATATCGCCATTGTGCGTACCTGTCTGCTGGAGCAATTGTCAAAAAAGGGAGTGATGCAGCTCTCGGAATATAAAGTCGTGTCGCCCCGCCCGGTTAAAGGTTTTCCTTGCGTAACCTCAACTCGTCTCTATCCGGACTGGCCTTTGGCATCAACACACATCACCGACCCGCGCTTTGCCAAAGCGGTTGCCGTGGCTTTGCTTTCTATGCCTCCTTCCTCAATGGGCGTGTCATGGAATATTCCTGCCGACTATGAACCTGTCATGGAGCTTGATCGAGAACTCATGATTGGACCTTTTGCTGATCTGCGAACTACCACCTTTCGCGGCTTGCTAAACAACTATCGGCCTTACTTGCTCATTGCCCTACTCTTAATTGCCGGCATAATAATTCATTTCATACGCGTGCAAAAATTAGTCAAGCGTCGCACCGTCGAACTACGTGCATCACAAGCCCATGCGCGCGATTTGCAGAGAAAATCCGAACATATGGCACGCTTATCCATTCTGGGTGAAATGGCCAGCACCTTGGCGCACGAACTCAACCAACCCTTGGCAACCATTGCTACTTATGCTCAAGGGCTGGAACGGCATTGCGCCAGCGGACAAATCAATGTCGATATGGTCAACAAAGTGAACAGTGAAATTTTCGCGCAAACGGTTCGTGCAGATAAAGTGATTCGCAATGTGCGTGCCTTCGCCCGCAAACGAATGGGTGTGCGCGAATCTCGTCCTATTGCCGAAACCGTACAAGAAGCCATCAACATACTTGCAAGTGTTTTGCCAAATCTGCC
>CAIWKC010000174.1 GCA_903913145.1 uncultured Gallionellaceae bacterium
AGCTGAATGGTATTCCATGCGTTCAAATCGAAAACGGTCGCGGATCAGGGAAGCTTAAACTTAATCAGGTGAGAGAAGGTCAGATGCTGATCCGCTTATTGCTGAAGCCGAAGCGCAACCTTGTTGCCAAAACAGCTCTGCTGCGTTGGATCGCAAGTCACATTACTAAACAACCCGAAAACTATTGGATGCAATTGCTGGAACAATGCATCAATGAATTTTGCCTAGCCTGGTCATTGGAGAGAATTCCCGCTAGCCAATTACTTGACTGGGTATTCGAATTTAGTAACGAGCAGCGAAACTCTGTTGCGGGCAAGCTTACTATATCGACAGTGCATGCGGCAAAAGGTCGCGAGTTTAGTCATGTCATTATTCTGGACGGTGACTGGCCTTCGGTAGCAACACAGGATGAAAGGCGCTTATATTATGTTGGCATGACGCGAGCAAAAGAAACGCTGACTCTATTGGAGTTTACTGGTGTGCCGAATCCATTTAGCTCAAGCATACGAAATCAACCCTATGCGTTATTGAGCGAACAGGACACTTATCCTTCTCGAAATCCGGCTCTCGATGTTAAGTATATTGAGCTTGGACAGGCTGATGTGTTCATGGACTTCACCGGACAATCATCCGATACAAAACTTCATCAGGCTATCTCAGAATTGAATGTGGGTGATGAATTGAAATTGATCGGAAGGGAGTTGCAAAATAACAATGGCTTTGTTGTGGGCCGATTATCCAAGAACTGCACTATCAACGACCGCAACGTGACATCAGTCAAAGTCAGTGCAATAGCATCTCGTCACGAAAAGCATGTTTCCGATCCTGCGTGGCGCGAGCGCCTGAAAGTTAAATCTTGGGAGACTATCCTATGTGCGATGAAAACGAATTGAGTGACCTTGCCCTTAATTGGGACTGTAGTCGCTTCGTTGCACGAGGCGGTAGATGGCAGCCATTGCAGTCACTGGAGCGGCGCATTCGCTAAGCTGCTATTGGAAGAATGCTTGTAATGTCGGTTCAGCTTACTTACGTACATATTTCGGCCGAAGGAGACGCTGGAGATTTTATGAAAATGACATCGGTCGATCCTGATTGAATGTCCGCTAATCAATCTTTCAAACTCATACTTTGATAATTCAATGCGGAAATTAGCATTGCCAGCCTATTGCACTTGTCGTGGAATGCCGATATGTTTGCCCATTCCCAAATCCTGATCGGGGTCGAACGATGGAACATACGCAAATTATCACGGCTAGCGAGCTGGAAAGTTATGCTGACCGAAGAGATAGTGAGGCAGTAATCCCCGAATTGGTGTGGATGCTTGTAAGTGAGTCTGTCCCTGACTTGACCGTTTGCCGAATCCCCTATGGAGACACTGTGAACCAGCCTGGCTGGGATGGATTGGTTGAGACAGCCATGGGTTCACGCCAATTTGTTCATCAAGGCAAGAGTTACTGGGAGATCGGGACTGGTAGCAATCCGCAAACCAAAGCGACATCTGATTTCAAAAAGCGCACTAGGTCCTTGCCCGAGTCTGATCGCAATACGGCGACATATGTATTCGTAACACCACGCGGCGCGGGTTCTGGCGGATGGCCCGAACCAGCACAGAGCAGGTGGAAACAGAAAAGATTAAAGTTCGGGTGGCACCGCATCAACATTCTTGACGGACAGCAACTAGCCGACTGGTTGAGGGAGTTCCCATCCATAGGCAAGTGGATGCTGAAGAAAATTGGAATCGTTAAAACCGCCACAGGTTTTGCTACCCCAGCGGAGCATTGGGAAAACCTCCAAAAACTCACCGGCAATGGTGCCCCGCCATTGCCCAGTAAAATCTTCCTCGTGGGGCGTGAATCGGCATGCGAGGAAATGCACAGATTGTTTCGTGGAGAAATCAATCAGATCGTGCTGGCAACTGAAAGTGAGCAAGATGCCGAAGATTTTGTTGCCGCTTTTCTTGAGTCCCTAGATGTCGAGGAGAGGCGCTCGTTCAGCAACCGTTGTTTATTTGTCAAAGAGGCAGACGCTTGGCTCGCCTTTTCCAGACTGAGGAACTCCCATGTGCTCGTGGCAAGTCCAAAGCTCGATCTGGACTCGGATGAACAGTTGCACCTGTCTACAAAGGGGGGCGGACACGCAGTCGTTATTCCCGTTTCCGGTAGATATGCGCACGGAGCAAAAAATGTGTTCAAGCTGGTGAACCCATCGGCAGGTGTCCTCGAAGTAACTCTTCTGGAGCACGGCTTTCAATCGAGCAGAGCAAAAGAGCTGGCGGGGGCTGGAGCTTTGAGTCTGGCGGCTCTCAAACGATATCTGCGCGGCCTCGAATTCCCTCCATACGCAACGTGGCCAAATGCGCGAGTTTTAGCTCTGGCAGGACTTGTTGGAAAGTGGCAAGACACGAACACTGCAGATCGAGAGGCGATGGAGATATTGCTGGGAAAAACCTACGGGGAGTGGATCGCGGTGGCACGGGATGAGAGCTTGCGCCCTGACACTCCCCTGATTCAAAGGAACGGCAACTGGAAAATGATCTCTCGCGGCGAGGCTTGGTCCTCCTTAGGTTCAAGACTTACAAACGAAGACCTGGACAGCTTTCGGTTGCTCGCTTTAGCAGTGTTAGGCGAGAAGAATCCAATGTTTGAACTGCCAAAGGAAAAACGTTTCTCGGCCTCCTTTCAGGGCAAAAAGATTAAGTATTCGGAGGCAATACGTGACGGCTTAGCCGAATCTCTGGCAATGCTTGGAAGCCTACCAGGTGCGCTATCCTCATGTAGCCAAGGTAAGGCAGTTGCGGTTGCCGCCATAACCGTTCGGGAACTACTGAAAGATGCCGACTGGGTAAAATGGGCCAGCCTGAATAATCACCTGCCGATGCTGGCAGAGGCATCACCGGACGAGTTTTTGAAAGCCGCCGAAACAGCATTACTAAATCCCTCCCAAAGCCCGTTCCTTGAGGTATTTGGTCAGGAAAGCAACGGTTTTGGCGGATCGCAATATATGAGCGGCATTCTATGGGCTCTCGAAAGCCTCGCGTGGCACCCTGACTACCTCGTTCGAGTTACAAGAATTCTAGGGGATCTGGCGGCAATCGACCCTGGAGGAAATTGGGCCAATCGACCAAGAAATACTCTACAACATATCTTCCTACCCTGGTTTTCACAAACCACAGCTTCGGTTTCTCAACGCAAAGCAGCAATAGAAGCGTTGCTCCACGAACAGCCAGCGGTAGGGTGGAAGTTGTTGATTAGCTTGTTACCTTCAACACATGGATTTACGTCTGGAACCTTCAAGCCATCATGGCGCAAGTTTATCCCGGATGGATGGAAGGACGGTGTTGTTGACAGCGAATATTGGGAACAGGTTTCTGGTTACGCAGAATTAGCAACTGAAATCGCAGCAGACGACATTCCCAAGCTCGCCGAACTAATCGACCGACTTCCCGATCTACCTTACCCCACCAATATCAGGATTCTCGATCATTTAGCATCCGATACGGTTATAGCTCTGCCGGAAACAGATCGCCTACCTCTTTGGGCGGCGCTCGTCGACCTAGCCGTCAAACATCGAAAGTTTGCCTCCGCCAAATGGGCACTAACTTCAGATGCCGTTGCTAAAATCGAAGATGCTGCTGATAAGATTGCTCCAAAGTCACCCATGTTGCTATATCGACGCCTGTTCAGCGAAAGGGATTTCAGTCTTTACAGTGAGTCAGAAAACTACCAGGAGCAGGAGCGGCAGATCAATGAACGGCGTCAATCTGTCATGCGAAAATTTCTCGACGAATTTAATATTGCAGGTGTGCTCGATTTTGTTAAAACGGTCGAATCCCCCTGGAAAGTTGGCTTTGCACTAGGAAATATCCCGTCGCTGGACGTAGATGCTGCACTGCTTCCTGATTTTCTTGCCAGCACAGAAAATGTTCTTCCTGTATTTATCGCTAATTTCGTTTTAGGAAGATACTGTAGCGCTGGCTGGCCATGGGTCGATGTGCAATTGAGCAAACATTGGAGCTTTGAGCAAAACCTCGCCTTCCTGACATTACTCCCATTCGATTATGAAACTTGGCGTAGGGCAAAGGCAGTACTTGCGGATGAAGCTGATAGTTACTGGAAGACGGCAAAAGTGAACCCATGGGGACTTGAGGAGCAGTTTCTAGTTGAGTCTGCCGAGCGTCTGATATCTTGCGGGCGGCCTCGGGCAGCGCTCACATGTTTATATGTTCTCGTTCACAAGAAGGCAGCATTCAAGGTGGATATTGCTGTGCGGGCGCTTATGGATGGGCTTGCAGCCACCAAAGAAAAAGAGCGGTTCGATCAACACGAAACTTTGGAAATCATCCAGTGGCTTCAGAACACCCTGCCAGCTGATTCTGAGGATCTTTTCCGGATCGAATGGAACTATCTGCCATTTCTGGACCGCAATCTAGGTTTTGGCGGAGAGCCCAAGGCTATCGAACATCGGATTGCTTCCGACCCTAGTTTCTATTGCCAAATTATTTCTGCCATTTTTCGTTCAGATAAAGACGACGCTAAGCGTGAAGTGACGAAGGCCGAACAGGAAATTGCCGAAAATGCCTATCTACTATTGCGTGGATGGCGAACGCTACCAGGCATCTCGGTAGATGGCTCATTCGATGGGGCAGTGTTCTCCAAATGGTTTGCCGAAGTCAAGAATCAGGCAACACAATCTGGGCATCTTCGGATCACACTGGATCAAATCGGCCAAGCGTTGCCGTACGCCCCACCAGATCCGGGAGGACTATGGATTCACAAGTCCATTGCGGAAGTTCTGGATGCTAAAGATACCGAAGTAATGCGAAATGGCTTCACTTGCGGACTATTCAATAAACGTGGGGTGCATGGATATTCCGCAGGAAAAGAAGAGGGTGCATTTGCTACTGGATATCGCATTAAAGCGGAAGCGCTTGCGAATAACGGGTTTCATCGACTTGCAGACGCACTTCGAAAACTTGCTGAGAGCTACGAAAGGGATGCCGCACATCAAGCAGAAACGAGTCCCTTTGACGATTGACAAAGCCTCCTCAGCTTATGACTAACTAATACGCATACGCTCCGTTAGGCAGCTTCACGGTAAAAGAGTGATCTCGGTAATTTCGAAACCGGACGCTCGTGTGGGCAACTTCGACCGCCTTTTCGTAAAGTTGCTAGCGTCAGCTATGGCCGAAATGCAGAAATCACCGGATGGTCAAGTGCTGCAGTTAATAGCAATTGAGGGTTAAAGAAATATTGC
>CAIWKC010000175.1 GCA_903913145.1 uncultured Gallionellaceae bacterium
AGGGATTTGAAAAGATTCTTACCTCCCTCAAGTCTGACCTCTTCGGTGGTGAAGTTGAATTATTCTGAAAAAATACCCAAGCGCTAACAGTAACAAATTACCAATCTAAGTTTCGCCACCCGAAAGGCGACTTTTGCGAATCACCTTTACCCAAAGTTCTTGAGCCATGTGTCCCACTCGTATCTGAGCCAAATTTGGAATCTTGTGAACACGTCATTCTTTAGCAGTTAAGCCTAGCGTACCGGTGAATCAAGCAAACAGTTACCCAGACGCCCTCATCGAGTTGTAAGTGAACTTGATATAATTCAAATTGATGTAACCTTTTGCAGCCTACTCTCGAATATTGAGGTGAGAGAAGGTAAATGGTCATAATCTGCTTAAAGACCGAACAACTTTGTTCTCGCAAAATTCATATCAAACTTTAATCAACTAAAAAGGAGTATTACCATGGAAAAAAATCAAATTTTGTCAGTAGCAATTAGTGGACTGTTGGCACTTGGTTTGGCAGGCACAGCGAACGCTGCAGATAATAAACCTGAAATGGAAAAATGTTTTGGCATTGCAAAAGCCGGGATGAATGACTGCTCCGGCAGCAAAAGTTCGCACTCTTGCGCCGGTCAAGCCAGCAAGAACAATGATCCGATGGACTTTGTAGCTGTTCCAAAAGGAACATGCAACAAGATAGCCAACGGTTCCTTGACGGATGGCGGTGGAGTAGTGAAGAAGGCGATGTAATCATCATGCCCGCAAGCAAATACACTTTTCCGTGTGTCGCTGGTATAGGCCTGCGGGCACCACACTATCGTGAAGTTTTGGAAACCCTGCCGGAATTGGGTTGGGTTGAGGTACACAGCGAGAATTTTTTTGGCGGAGGTGCGCCTCTGCATACATTACGCAAAGTGCGCGAACATTATCCCGTCAGTCTGCATGGTGTAGGAATGGGATTGGCTTCGGCGACTCCCCTGGATGAAAAACATCTTTCCGACCTGTCACAATTGTGCAACGACATACAACCAGTCGCCGTGTCGGAACATTTGTGCTGGAATGCGGCAACAGGATTCGTGATCAACGATTTATTGCCCTTCCCTTATACACGTGAAGCACTGGATCACGTTACTCGCAGGGTAACGCAAGTGCAGGAAAAATTAAAACGACAATTACTGGTTGAAAATCTCTCCAGTTATATTTCCTTCTCCCAGAGCGAGATGACCGAAGGTGACTTCCTGGCAGAGCTCACCCAGCGGAGCGGATGTGGAATTCTTTTCGATGTGGAAAATCTGTACGTGAATGTGCGTAATCTCGGTGTTGACGCCGAGGCGTTTATCAAAACCATTCCGGCTGATGCTGTGAAAGAATACCACTTGGCTGGCTTCAGCGAGCGCGATGGCTGCCTCGTGGATACGCACAATCATCCGGTTTATAACGAGGTGTGGGACTTGTATGAACATGTTCTGAAACATCTTGGCCCAAGACCTACTCTGATCGAATGGGATACCGATATTCCTGCGCTGCCGGAATTGCTGAATGAAGCCGCTAAAGCGCAGTTAATAATTGAGCAATGCCATGACTGAATTAATTGATCAGCTTTCTCATTTTGCACAAACCATTGTGCAGGGCAAAGAACCCAAGACTCAAATAACAAATTGCTACGCTAACTATTCGCAGAACACTGCCATTGAAGTTTACCGAAATAATTACAGGGGCAATCTGCATGACGCTTTGGCAGGTGCCTACCCTGTCATCAAGTTACTCGTCGGAGATGATTTCTTTCGCATGCTGGCGCTCAAGTTCATCGAGCATAATCCATCCCGCAGTGCGAACCTGCACCACTACGGAGCCGAATTGCCCGACTTCGTTGCCAGCTTCGAACCTGCTCAGGCGTTAGCATATTTGTCAGATACTGCGACACTTGAATGGGCTTGCCACTGTGCTTATTTTGCAAACGATGCACCTTTGTTTAACTTGGCCCAATTGGCTCAATTTGCACCCGACCAGCATCCTTATTTAGTTTTTGACTTACACCCTGCGACCAGAATAGTACGTTCGCTTTATCCAATCAGCGCAATCTGGCTAGCTCACCATCCCGACGCAGAAGTTGACTTTCAAATAGATTTAAACAGCGGTTCATGCATTGCGTTAGTCTGCCGCAGGTTCAATAAAGTAGAGGTGATAAATTTATCAGAACCGGAAGCGTATTGGTTGCATCAGATACTCACCGAAACTCCGTTGGGAGGTTCAACCATGACAACACTGGAACATTATCCCGATTTCAATTTACAAACGACGCTAGTCAAATTAGTAGAGATGAATGTGATCACCGGTGTCAAATTAGGAGCTTGAGATGAAACTCATATTTCGTTTTGCCAAACAATACTACATCGCCTCGCATTGGCCCGAATATCTTTCTCCTGCATTTGATTTGGTGTTGAGGGTGTTTTTGGCGAATGTATTTTTTAAGTCCGGCCTGACTAAAATACAGAGCTGGGATAGCACCCTGTATTTGTTTAGCGACGTTTATAACGTGCCATTACTACCCTCCGATATTGCCGCGTATATGGCAACTGCGGGCGAACTTGGTTTGTCCGTGCTGCTGGTGTTAGGGCTATTCGGTCGCTTCGCAACAGCAGGATTGTTCATCCTCAATGCAGTTGCGGCATATTCTTACTATTCCGGATTAAGTGAAGCGGGACTAAACCAGCATTTGTATTGGGGACTCCTACTGGCAGTCTTGTTGATCCTCAGTAGCGGAACCTATTCAGTGGACGCCTGGCTGGAAAAACGACTGCTACGCCACTAAATTTTATCAAGCACACGCTTGAGTGCAGATTTAAACTGCAGCAATCCGAACAGCATTCATTATTTGGCTATTTCCGTAAATAGGGTTGGTCATTTTTTCAAAATAGCTCAACAGGTATACGCAAACATCCCCTCCCTCAGTCCCGCCCCCGGTGGGAGAGGGACTGAGGGAGGGGGTGAATTTTAGCGTTGTGATAATCATGTTCGTATAATGACTTTTGACTTAAAAAGCCCATACACTGATTTACCTGCCACGCTACCAACGCTACTTTCGAACAACGCCATTATTTAAGAGGCTATTCAGCATTTTATTAGTCGGTTCTTCCATGAGTTTAGTCAACCCGGCAAACCACTCATGAATTTCGCTATCGCCCTCCTGCATAGGAAGTTTGCTTGCATCCAGTAAAAATAAACTGGACAACTCGTGCAGAGCAATATATTCAGGATCACGGATCATCACCCAATCAGTTTCCGAAAGTTGCCGAACAAATTTTGCGCGCAGCAATTTATCCAAGATTTGCTCAGTCTCTTCATAAGCCAGATGCAATTGTTCAGACAACGAAGTCTCTGACTGTACAACTCCGTTTACCAGTCCCGCTTGCATCGCACCAAGAATGCGCACCGCAAAATAAAATTGGCCGGCGTTATTAAGTTGGCTCTCTCCACGATGCCCCCAGCGTGATAACGAAGCGGCTATCAGGGCACCAGAAAGTATCGTGAGCCAAGACAAATAAATCCAGAACAAGAAAATCGGGATACTTGCAAATGCCCCGTAAACTAATTTGTAAGTGGAAAAATGTTCGATGAAGAACCCGAACAAGCGGTTCATTGTTTCGAATGCCGTGGCAGCGACTACACCACCGATGAAGGCATGACGAATCGGCACAAAGCGATTGGGCATGACTCTGAACAATAAACTGAAGGCCAAAGTGGTGAGCAACACCGGCACAACTTTTAGAGTCACCGTTCCAAAGATTGGCGTTTGCTGAGTGTAACCAATAGACAATCCTACCAACCAGGAAGTAAGCGACAAGCTTGCCCCGATCAACAACGGAGCCAGCGTGAGCACAGCCCAATATACCAATACACGTTTGACCAGGGGGCGCGGTTTCGATACGTGCCAAATGGTATTGAAAGCATTATCAATCGTGACCATCACCAGCATGGCGGTCAGTGCCAGAAACACCAGACCGAAAGCGGTGAGTTTGCTTGCGCTCTCCGCAAATTGTTCCACATAGTACGAGATCATTTTGCCGCCCGTATCGGGCAACATATTGCCCAGTAAAAAATGTTTGATCTGTGCGGAAAAATCAGCAAAAACGGGAAAGGCGGAAAATAACGTAAGGGCAATGGTAATGAGCGGAACCAATGATAATAACGTGTCAAACGTCAGACTCGCGGCCATCTGCGTACACTTGTCCCGTTTGAATTTTGCCGCAACGTAATGTGCAAAGTGAATAATGTTTTGTCCAACTGCTTTCATCTTGTTAGGATACCCCTACTGAATTCACATACAATCTTCACATGATAACTGACAATGCAAAAACAGCCAGTGCCCGAGAAGCCAGACAATTACTACGCGCTCATCGTTATGGGGCGCTGTGTACGCTATCAAAGAAATTTGGCGGTCACCCTTTCGGTTCGATCACACCGTATCTGGTTGATTACGACGGCAGTCTGCTCATTCTGATCAGCACGCTGGCCGAGCACACCAAGAATATTCAAAACGACTCACGTGTCAGCCTGATCACTCACAATCAGGAAAGCACTCACATTCAAACTCAGGGGCGAGTTACCGTGCTGGGTTCAGCAACGATTGAAACCAACCGAGAATTCACCGGCAAACGATATCTGCGCTACTTCCCTGAAGCGCAATCGTATTTTGCGATGCATGACTTTTCTTTTTACCGCATCGTACCGCAGGCGATCCGTTTTATTGGCGGTTTCGGCAATATTCAATGGGTCAAGGCTGCCGAATACGTTGTTGCCAATAATCCAGTAATAGCGCAAGAAGAAGATTTTATCTCGGAAATCAATGCCCGTCATGAAACAGCGATTCGGCGGCAAACCGGACAGGACAATCTGGAAGCTGAGCTGGTCGGAATTGATATAGACGGATTCGATATTCGTGTCGGTGAACAGATAATGCGCATCCAGTCTGATGTTCCGATTTTGGATGCGCAACAGGCGCTGCAGAGGGTCATCGCTCCATAGATATTTCGTTAGCTCTCTAAAAATCAAACATTTTTGTATAAGGCCGATTCACTTCCAAGAGGTTCTTGTACCTCTTGGGGTGACGGGCGATTACAACGCAAAGAATCGCCCTATGAATCGGCCTCCACTTTGGGCATCACACCTGCGGATGTGCGCGTTCGACTCCGGTATCCAGTTTATTCAACGCATTCAGGTAGGCCTTGGCCGACGCAACCACGATGTCGGTATCTGCACCCTGCCCGTTGACTACTCTGCCGCCCTTGGTCAGACGTACCGTCACTTCACCCTGCGCATCCGTGCCGCTGGTAATGTTGTTTACCGAATATAGTTGCAACTCGGTGCCACTTTTTACAATCTGTTCGATTGCTTTGAATGTGGCATCCACGGGACCGCCGCCTTGAGCGTCAGCTTGATGCTCTTCTCCGCCTATGCTCATCACAACCCGTGCCACAGGTAATTTACCTGTTTCAGAATGCGCGCCCATTGCCACCAGGCGATAATGTTCGCTCACTTGCGTCACTTCTTCATCACTCACTAAAGCCTGGATGTCTTCGTCGAAGATTTCACTCTTGCGGTCTGCGAGATCTTTGAAGCGGGCAAAGGCGGCATTCAATACATCTTCACTCTCCAGCACGATACCCAAATCATGCAAACGGGTACGGAATGCGTTGCGCCCTGAGAGCTTACCCAAAGTCAACTTGTTCGCGCCCCAACCCACATCCTCGGCACGCATAATTTCGTAAGTCTCGCGATGCTTGAGCACACCGTCTTGATGAATGCCGGATTCATGCGAAAAAGCATTCGCGCCGACAATCGCCTTGTTGGGCTGCACGGGATACCCGGTGATGCTGGAAACCAGTTTCGAAGTCGGCACGATTTGTGTTGCGTCGATGCGGCAATCGCATTTGAAAATATCGCGGCGCGTGCGCACAGCCATCACCACCTCTTCGAGTGCGGCATTCCCTGCACGTTCACCCAAGCCGTTAATGGTACATTCGACCTGACGCGCACCATTCATCACTGCAGCCAGAGAGTTGGCAGAGGCCATGCCCAAATCATTATGGCAATGGGTAGACCAGATTACCTTGTCACTATCCTGCACACGTTCTATTAATTGTTTTATGCGCTCGCCCCACAAAACAGGAATGCTGTATCCGACCGTATCAGGTACGTTCAACGTCTTTGCTCCAGCCTTGATAACCGAATCGAACACACGAACCAGAAAGTCCATCTCCGACCGCACCGCATCTTCTGCCGAAAATTCCACATCATCAGTATATTCACGTGCCAATTTCACCGCAGCGACGGCCCGTTCTACTACTTCATCCGGTGTCATGCGCAATTTCTTTTCCATGTGAATGGGAGACGTGGCAATAAAGACGTGGATACGACCGTGCTTGGCCGGCTTGATCGCCTCACCCGCTGTACGTACATCTTTTTCGTTGGCACGCGCCAACGAGCATACAGTGGAGCGTTCAATGACTTTGGCAATACTATTGATCGAGTCTGCATCACCCGGGCTGGCAGCGGCAAAGCCTGCCTCAATCACATCCACGCCCAGTTTTTCCAACTGGCGCGCAATACGTAATTTCTCCTCTTTGGTCATGGATGCGCCGGGGCTTTGCTCGCCGTCGCGCAAAGTTGTGTCGAATATAATTAATTTGTCAGTCATATTTTGCTCCATCGCAATTGTTAATCCACGGCTCACTACAACAGAGCCGCCTGTTTTGATGCTTGAGGGTGAGTTATTTAGCGCGCGACGCGCAGCGTCAGCGCCGCCAGCAAACTAGCGGTGGAGTGCGATTGCGAAATGTGGTGTGAGAAGTGCATGGGGGTGAATATAGCGGCTTTTATTTCACGATGCAACACACGTCATAAATTTATTTTCACAAGGTTGCACAAAATTAATGACACAACAACCTTAAGCAACTACTTTAAATATCCTCGTTGTCGACCAAGATATCCCAATAGCTCTGTTAGGCGTAAGTGTCAACAAACCCTTGCTTTTTTAGATAGGTGACTAATTATTCACTTTGTTATCTTTCGGAAATGTGGAACAATCAAACTCCTGAAATATATAATACGGCGCTTTTTGCGGCGGCATGATGGATCCAACTCTTAGTCAGCAATTTGAAAAATTCAACGCTCATGGCAAGCTACCCTCGCCGCGAGGAATAGCGCTGGAAGTTATTCATCTGACCGAAAAGAATGATACGACCGCCCACCAAGTTGCCAGATTAATCAATAATGATCCATCGCTCGCAGGCCGCATTTTAAAATCTGCCAATATTCTGGTTCGCCGTGAGGGTCGTCCGGTTGCTTCAATTATTGATGCGGTTACAGTGCTTGGTTTCAAATCAGTACGCCAATTGGCACTCAGCCTTTCTTTGGTCGCTGACTTTGGCAAAGGAACCTGTGCCGGATTTAATTACCAGCAGTTTTGGTCACATTCTGTTTGTTGCGGCGTCGCAGCGCAACAACTGGTCACCAGAATGAGCATCGGGGTTGCGGATGAGGCTTTTTTGCTGGGACTCTTGTCTCAGATCGGTCGGCTGACTTTATCTACTGTGTTTCCTGACCAATATGCAAAAGTTCTGACGCAAGTTTCCGAAACGCACAGCCTGGGCAAACTGGAACACGAAGCCTTTGGTCTTGATCACAATCAAATCACTTCATTGATGTTGTCTGATTGGGGAATGCCAGAACTCTTCCAGAATATTGCAATGTATTTGGAACTACCCGATTCAAGCAATTTCCCGGAAAATAGCCGCAGCTGGCGTTTGCTTCAATTGTTTAATTTTGCAGACCAACTGGCAGAAATCTGCACTGCAGAAGCAGCTGAACGGACTGCCAAAGTACCCCAGCTGATGCTACTTTCCACTCGGGTGGGCATTGAAACCGAAGCACTAATAGAAATCGGCGATATTGTTATTAAAGGACTAAACGAGTGGGGGGGCTTGCTTAACATCAGCGTACCCTCAATACCTCCTTTTAAGGAGTTGCTCGATTCGGCCTCAATTTCACTTGAATTATCCAGCATTGAAGCATTGCCAAGCACATCATCTGCCTCGTTCAAATTACACATACTGCTGGTTGAAGATGATCGCTCGATGCAGTTGCTTTACAAGCGTCTGCTTGAGAAATCCGGGCATGAAGTCACGACCGCCAGCAATGGGCGCGCTGCGCTTGAGATAGTCAAGATAAATCCTCCGCAACTTATTATCACCGATTGGATGATGCCGGAAATGGATGGCCTCGAGTTTTGCAAACAAGTTCGCAAAAATGAGGAGTGGAACCAAATCTATATCGTCATCGTCACCTCAAAAGAAGGCACAGACAAACTTGTGGAAGCTTTTGAAGCCGGGGTGGACGATTACATTTCCAAACCCATCAATCCCAAAGTTTTGGGTGCCCGGTTACGAGCCGCACAACGTATTATTCAAATGCAACTGGCTCATGAACATGATCGTTTGCAACTGCGTCAGTTTGCAGACGAATTGGCGTTTTCGAATCGGCGCTTGCAAGAATTGGCAATGACTGATTCTTTGACCGGTTTACCCAATCGTCGCTATGGAATAGATCGTCTGGAACAAGAGTGGGCAAATGCAACTAGAAGCGGCCATCCTGTCTGTTGCTTGATGGTAGATATTGACCGTTTCAAGTTGATCAATGATACCTACGGTCACCATTTGGGAGATGAGGCACTTAAGCTGGTAGCAACGAGTTTGCGTCTCGCCGCACGCAAAGAAGACGTAGTCTGCCGGTTGGGGGGCGAAGAGTTTTTGGTGATCTGTTCAAACACCAGTGAAGAGTCCGGCTTTCAATACGCAGAACGTTTACGCCTGCAAGTTGCTTCAAATCCGCTTCAAGTACAAGGGCAAACACTTCATATCACGGTGAGTATCGGTTTGTCATCAAATTCCAAACTGGACAATGTTGAGTCGATGATGCATATCGCAGACGAACGTCTCTACGCGGCTAAAGCCGCCGGTCGTAATCGCACTATTGCCGGTTAATCTAATATTACCTAAGCTCCATCCGGTTCTCGTTGAACCCGATAGCCCTAAGCGCCTGAGTTCGAGCCACAGTGGGCAAAGAGAGCGGCAAACTGCTTGTCTAGGCTTATTTCACAAAAACTAAATATTTTTGTAACAATTTGGTAATGCTCCCGTGCGATTCTGCATACATGAAAAATACCGCAATTGAATTACCCCGCAACGCCCACTTGATTAACCATTCTGCATCTTCCCTCTGTGCGGCTAGTTCGGCCCACATTGGTTTCATGTCTAAGGGGTATTGAAGATGCTACAGGTTCGATCAATATTTTTGTCCGATATCCACCTTGGCACCAAAGCTTGCCAAGCAAATCAACTACTTGAGTTCATGAAAGAGTATTCATCTGAGCACGTATTTCTGCTGGGTGATATCATTGATTTGTGGGCAATGAGTCGTGGCGGAGTGCACTGGTCTCCCGCACAAAACACTTTTGTGCAAAAAATGTTAAAGCGCGCGCGGCATGGGGAAAAAGTCATTTTCATTCCCGGCAATCACGATGAGGCTATTCGAGAATATGTTGACACTTCATTCGGGGATGTTTTAATTGCGCATGACTATATACACACAGCGGCGAACGGGCGCCGCTATTTGTTGCTGCACGGTGATGAGTTCGATCAAGTAACCCGGCACCACAGGTGGGTTGCCATTCTGGGTGACAAGGCATACGACTTGTTGGTTAACCTGAATATTTATTTATCCTGGCTCAGACGCACGCTAAAAAGGCCGGGTTACTGGTCACTGGCCGGTTACGCAAAACGAAAAATCAAGACTGCGGTCAACTTTATTTTCAGTTTTGAAGAATCTGTTATTCACCATGCCCGCGAATTGGGGCTGGATGGTGCAATTTGCGGTCACATTCATTGGCCGATGATTAAAGAGGTCGATGGATTGACCTATATGAATTGTGGCGATTGGGTAGACAGTTGCACCGCAATCGTTGAACATATGGATGGACGCATGGAACTGATTTTGTGGAACGCCGCTTCGGGGCACATGCCAATTAATAACAAACTATTGAAAAGCGAATAATGGAAAGCCCTCACAAAGGAAAAACAGGATTAAAACGTTTATTAAATGCCTTAAATTATTCATACGCCGGGCTTAAAGAAGCCTACCGCAATGAAGATGCCTTTCGGCAGGAGGTTTCACTTGCTGTCATTCTAATCCCCTTGGCGTTTTTGCTGGAACATGCAATGTTGGGGCGCGCTCTGATGATTGCATCTGTCCTGCTGGTCATTATTGTCGAGTTGCTGAATTCGGCAATTGAAGCGACAGTGGATCGAATTTCGCTGGATGACCATAATCTCGCCAAACGTGCCAAAGACATCGGAAGTGCTGCGGTTCTCATCAGCTTACTGAATCTCTTTGTGGTTTGGCTTCTGGTTTTATTAAATTGACTTTACAAAACTAACTTTCTATGAAAATTCTGTTTATTTCGGATGTGTATTTTCCGCGCATCAACGGTGTTTCCACTTCGATAGAAACATTCAGGCGCAATTTGCGCGCGCTCGGACACACAGTTCATCTGATAGCGCCTGACTATCAAACACCGAGCCCGGACGAAACCGATATCATGCGTGTTCCCTCAAAGCATTTGCCTTTCGACCCTGAAGATCGTTTGATGAGCTATGGCTGGGTAATGAAAAATATCGACAAGTTGAAGTCGGAACGATATGACATTATTCACATTCAAACACCTTTTGTAGCCCACTATCTGGGCACCAAGTTGTCGCGTCTGCTCAATCTTCCTTGCGTCGAGACTTACCATACTTTCTTTGAAGAATATCTCTACCACTATATTCCAGTGGTTCCGAAAAAGTTGATGAAGCTTATTGCCAAACGATTTTCACGTCACCAGGGTAACAGCCTGGACGGGATGATTGTACCTTCACATCCAATGTTAAGGATTTTGAAAGACTATGGCGTCACCACCCGTTCAGAAGTTATCCCGACAGGCATCGAGCCCGCAAGTTTTGTATTGGGGGATCGGGACGGTTTCCGCAAAAATTACAACATACCGCAAGACAGGCCCGTATTGCTTTTCGTGGGGCGAGTTGCCCACGAAAAAAACATCGGCTTTTTGTTGAAAGTATTGGACTGTGTCAGAAAACAAATTCCTGAAGTTCTTTTCGTCATTGCCGGCGAAGGCCCGGCACGGGAAAGTCTGTCGCATGAAGCTAAAGCGCTTGGACTGAACGACAATATCACCTTCATTGGTTATCTGGATCGCCATACCGAATTAAATAATTGTTATCGATCCGCAGACATATTTATTTTCTCATCACGAACCGAGACACAGGGATTAGTACTATTGGAAGCAATGGCACAAGGAGTGCCGGTCGTCTCTACTGCCGAGTTGGGCACCCGTGATGTCTTAAGGGATGGCTTGGGCGTTTGGATCGCCAAGGAAGATTTAATTGATTTCACGGACAAAGTAGTCAACATGATTAAAGATAACGATGCTCGAAAAAGCCTCGGGGATGCAGGTCGTGAATATGCGCTTGGCTGGTCGGCAAGCAAGCAGGCGGAACGGATGTTGACTTTTTACCAATCCATCCAGGATGAGCATAAAGAAGCCCGGATTAACTCAAAAATTCTTCAAGTGGTGTCGAATTAATGGGCAGTAATATTGTGTAATGTTCAGATAATCTAAAACCTGTTGATGTGCAGTTTACCAAAATTAGTCAAAAGAGTCATAAAACCGAATCAAATTACCACCTGCCCTTTTAGCTTCATACATCGCCATATCAGCCCGTTTGATCATTTCATCCATGATGCCGTTTTGGTTGATGAATAACACCACACCTATACTCGACGAACAATGATGTTCAATCACTTTTTCAATCTTATCCTTGACCTTGATCTCGATTCGATACGGCTCTGCCATTGAAATGAGTATTTTTTCTGCGATGATTTTGGCTTGCGTGGTGGAAAGGGTTTTATCCTTATTTAACTCAGAAATTAATATCACGAACTCATCACCGCCATAGCGCGCCACTGTGTCTCCTTCGCGCACGCATCCCTTCAGGCGGTTCGCAACTTCAACCAGCAAAATATCCCCTGCCAAATGACCATGTGAATCATTTAGGGGCTTGAATTTATCCAGATCGAGTAGCATCAAGGCGGCATAGCAATTGTTGCGTTTGCTGGCGGCGTAAACCATGAATAGACGGTCATTTAGCAAGCGACGGTTTGGTAGTTGCGTCAGCGGGTCATAAAAAGCCAGATGGTGTATTTCCAACTCATGCCGCCTGATTTGGCTTATATAAGCAGTAATTGACATTCCAACTACCGACAAGATCAGCATGTATAAAATATAGTTTACGAGAAATGCTCCGGCAATGTCGTGCGCAAAAAAACCGACTGTATTACAAGCGCCTGTTAACGCCTGAATAGCGATCATCAATAACATCAAAATTACCCAACGACGATCCAGCCGGATGGCAGCCCAAGATACGAAAAAAAACATCAGGTAACCTTTCGGTGTGATGCCGACGTATTTTTCAAGCCAGCCTAGGAAAATTACTTGCCCTACGGCAAAAGTGATACTTACCAGAAACAGTCCCTCAATCAGCCTTTTTCGGTCGCATGAAACCAGATGGGTATTCCAATAAGTTAAGTAACTTCCTGAACGCATAAAACATCCTAATTAAATAATCCAAGCTACTTATCCAAGCCCACATTTTTGAGGTGATTCAAGGTTAACGCTTTCAATAATTTAAATAAAAGCGGTAAATTTCTCTGTGTGTTGACACACGTAAAGAACCAGAATGAGGCGTCAAGCAATTCAATGATCACCAATTATTGCGGTAGGAATTAGCGTGTGACGATATATGGTTGTTTTGAGGTAGCTCAATAACAGTATTGAATGGCACGGGGCACTGGTATGAATTTAAAAAATTAGAGACTGACTGTTGTTCAATAAAATAATCAAAATAATGAAGTTGTGATTGTTTATGTGCTGTAATGCGGTACAACCCCCGGTAATTACTTACAAATATATGATCCGCGTAAAAGATATTCCACTTATTCAAGCGTTGCCGGGCATGATTTTGGAGAAAGACGTCCATAACTCGCTTGGTCAAGTTTTACTTAAAACTGGAGTCGCTTTGTCTGCGTCAACAATATCTAACCTGATGAAAAAAAGGATTGGGCACATCAGAGTTCAAATAGAAGATTTACGAAGTGAAGAAGAGTTACACGAAGAGCGCACAAAAGTTGCGGGCCGCATCAATACGTTATTTCAAAATGTTTCTCAGGATGGAACGATGGGCGCACTGAAGCAAATGATTCTAGATTATCAACTTGAGAAGATATCATCGTGAGCAATCAGAAAATGATGTCGGTAGATGAGATTCTTGAATCTGTAGGAAGGTTGCCAAGCCCACCTCACGCAATTGCTAAAATCATTCGTACACTTGATGATGGGGATGCAACCGCAGAAATGCTTGCAAAGCAAATTGAAACTGACACAGGGTTAATTGCTAGCATATTGCGTTTAGTGAATTCGTCTCACTATGCAATTAGTGGCGGGGTTCCGACCATAAGGCAGGCAATCGTATTATTGGGATTTGATACGATAAGAAATTTGGTTTGCGTAAAAGGAATTTCTGAATATTTCCAAAAGGAATGCGACGCAGTTTTTAATTATAAAGGATTTGTACGACATTGTATCGGAGTGGGATGCGTGGCGAGAGTATTGGCTAAGCCGGTATTCATAAATCAGGATTCGGCGTTCATTGCGGCCATGCTTCTTGATATTGGCCAATTTGGCTTGGCGATTTCGGCACCGAATGAGTATGAAAGTGTCATGGACTATAAGAAAGAGCACAATTGCAATGTAATTGAAGCTGAGAATGCAGTGATGGGCATTGATCATTGCAAGATTGGAGCCCATCTTGCAAAACTGTGGAATCTGCCCGTCGAATTTTGTAACGCAATTGAATACCATCACAACCCGGATGCATCGTCAATTCACTCCCCTCTGGCTGACCTGATTCACGTGGCTGAAGTACTTGCTAATTCGATGGAACTTGGTGCTTCAGACCTGGTAACTCCGTTATCTGATAACGCCATGATACGTCTCAAACTGTCACTTCAGCAGGTGGCAACCTCTCTGGGTAAAATTGATGAAGAATTTACCGATTATTCGCAAATGATGTTGGGAGACGTCGCTACGATTTGAGCTTCACTCACCGCCTGTACTTGGTTGCCGTTATAAATTCTTTCTGAATATTTTATCCCATTATAGGGACACTGGCTGTTTTAGGTTAATGGTGAGTTGTAGGAAAAATTGTTGACAGCATTTAAACATTCAACGTGATGAATTTTAGCAATGCCAGTTCATGTTTTCATCAAGAGACATACTCTCTGTAAATCGTCGAGAGCGAATTACAGAATTGGCGCAGTACGAGCAATTTGGCTGTGGAGGCTATTCGACAATCTTTTCAAACCTCTTCTTGATCAATGCATAGCATTCGCACACCCGTTCCTCTAAACCTGCTCGATCCAGCAAAGTTATCTGACCCCGTTCGATTTTAATAAACCCGTTTGCCCGCAAGTTACTGGCCACCTCTGAAATAACAGCACGACGCACTCCGAGCAAGTTGGCAATCTGTTCCTGCGTAATCACTAATCTGTTATTGGGAAGGCAGTCGAACCTTAAAAGTAGCCATCGACAGAGTTGCTGATCCATTGAGTGATGACGGTTGCATGCTAATGTTTGTGAAATTTCCTGCAGAAGAGCCAAGGCATAAGTAAGTAACTGAGTTTGCATAAAACCTGCACGATGGAACTCGCTCAGAAAAAAGAAGCAAAATAGCAACCGATCACGCTTCTCAACGGAAAATATCTGAACATCAAGCAACAGTATTGATATTCCGCCCCAAGTGACTCGGCAGATTGCTTGAACTTGCCGCAACCAACTGCAGTGCTGATTCGGCGTCCACTTCATTAGCTTTCTTAAGCACAGTCATACCCGCAACTTCTGAATTGGCTTGTGTAGTCGCAATTGCGTGTGTAATGCTGGTATCCATAATAAACATCCTTTGGGTTGATAAATGTCTATCGGCTTGAATTATGAATTCTTTAACCCGGTTTTCCAATAGGCCCGACATTCCGCCAAAGCGGGAATCCAGTTCATTGAAATAACTTGCGAAACAGGTCAATTTTCTGGCTTTTCCGATACAAAGGATTGTTTGTCCTGCTTGATTCCAGGCTTCGCGGGAACGAAGGGCCTAATGAACAATCTCGGTAAACGCATCGATCAAGTTACACAAACAATGCCTAGGGATTGATTTGCCGGACAGGGATTCCTTGGTTGGTCTTTTGCAAGCTAAGCGTATTCGCCCGTTCCGTATTTTTCCGGACGCATTGTCGCCATTCACCGCTTGCCGAATTATCCGGATCCTCATGCAATGAACATTCGCATTTGCAGGCGGCCGCAAGGTAACATCCCTCCATGTGATTGCCATTACAGGAAGATTGGAGTTGTGCACACTGTTTATTGCAAACCCGCTCACGCAGCAGGATTTTCTGCTGTGCATCCCATGACAATTGCGGTTGAATAGGCGCTTGCATCACTACACCCCATATCATCATGCCAATTCCAAGCAGGAATACTGCGCCTACCAGCCAATTGAAACGCGATGATATTTCCCTGAACTTTTGCCACCATGTTGTTGCCCCGATACTTTCTCCAATCTTGAAACGCAAGAGTCCCTTCGTCCCCGATTTATCATGCAGTACATCACAAGCATCGATACATTCTCCGCATCCGATGCAGGGATCATGAATTTTAATATCTGTTGGCTGGATAGCGGTGATACAGGAGGTTGCACAATAATTGCATTTGCTACAATCAGCTGAACGCGATGCATCGTAGGTCACCCGCAGCGCATCTCGCGACTTGAGCATCCGCTGCCCCATACGATAAAAACAACCGTAGTCACAAAAGAAATACCTCACTAATGCGATGTCGATGAAAATAAGAAGGACAGCAAAAAAATATGGATATTCAAGGTGTTTTGCAACTTTTTGGCCGGTAGAAATATTGATGAAGTTCAAAACATCACTGGCCGGATAGAAAAGCAGGATAGGTATAAATGCCAGTATCAGCGAAGCGCCCAGAAAAATCGTCCCGAGTGCAATCCAATTAATAGCCCTGTTTTTGGAAGCTGCGATAACGACCCCCTTGCCATCAACACGAACGTCCGCCCGCTTGCCCAAAAATTGATACGTTAAATTATTTGCCCATTCCGAAATAAGATTTTGCGGGCAAGCCCAGCCGCACCACACTGCGCCAATCGTCATGTAGGTGATAACAGGAGCAGTTGCAATAATGATAGACAGGCCGATGATGAATGCAAAATTTGACCACCAAATCTCCCGATCAAGAACATGAAAGCTGGCTGAAGCCAAATCAATTTGGAAGATACCAAAGGTCGGGATAAGCGCGAACAGCAGCAATGTAACTATTTGGACCGCGCGTCTGGGAAGATGGAATTTTTTTGATGACATTATTTTAACCGTGATATTTGTGCAAAGCGTAACGTTGCAATTAATTTCAATTTCAATGAGTCAGTGTCGCATAGAGTTGCAGCATTTTTTTGGGTAGCGATTTGACGTGATCGACTACCATATAGTTTCTTGCGCCAAATATTCTGGACACGTATTCATCAGCAGCGGGATCAAGGCTGACGCAAAAAGTATTGATCCCGTTGTGTCTGGCATCTTTGACCGCTTTTTTTGCATCAACCCGCAAGTATTGGCGGTCGTACACGTCATCATCCGAGGGCTCACCGTCAGTAATAATCATTAATAATTTTTTGCTCGATTTCTGCATATTGAGATAGTAAGTCGCATGCCGAATCGCCGCACCCATGCGCGTATTGCGTTGCCCTGTCATGCCGGCAAGTTTGGCTTTTGGAATGTCATCGTAGGGCTGATCAAAATCTTTGAACCGGTAATAGTCAACGCGATGCCGGGTTTGGGAACAGAAACCATGAATAGCAAACGGATCCCCGACTGAGGCAATCGCATTCGCAAAAAGCACACACACTTGTTGGGTAAGTTGCAACACCGTTTGCTCTTGCCCTTGCATCTTCTTCATCGTCGATCTTGAAAGATCAAGCAGTACCAGCACCGAAATGTCGCGGTTTTTGCGCACCGTTCGTATCATAATGCGAGAGTCCGGCAATACGCCCAATCTAAGATCAATCTGCGTGCGAATGGCCGCATTGATATCGATTTCATCCCCTTCATCGAGTTTACGAATACGGCGCACCCCTTCATAACGGATGGCCTGCAATACAGTTTTCATGCGCATGATCAGGTGATTGTTCTGCGCAATAATGTTATCAACGAATTGTAAATCGCCCGACTCTGGATTTTTTTCTCTTAAAGTTACCCAGGCTTGGGTATCAATCTGACTTCGGAAATCCCATTCTGAATAAAAGAAAGTTTCCAATGGCGGAGTTGTACTTTCCAATTCGTCTGAGCCGGACCCAGAGCGATTTTTGCCTTCGACTTCTATTTGGGTCACCTCTCTGATTCCTAAAATAGATTTGTAGTTCAATGCAGTGACAGTTAATTCTTCATCTTTCGTATTAGCGACCCGCCATATAAATTGGTTGTCGTCACGATATAGAACAGTAAGTCTATCCAGATGGCTTTTGAACTTGATATTCTTTTTCTTGAAAGCATAGGAAAGGGTCAGGCCGATGTCCCAGGAATGCTGATTGTCCTCCAAACTTTCAACTGCGTTAAACAACTCACGACCTTGTTGAACCCATTCATCCTTATCCTGATATTTTTCATCCAGCAAAGCACGCGCAAGACGGTTCAGATAGTCGCCGGCGGTCGTGCTTTGCGCGGGGGTGGTTGAATGCTGCCTTGCCCACAGATGCTTCAGGCCGGGGAATCGGCGTATCGTTAAAGCTTCCACCCGTGCATCTTCGATCACAGAAATCACAGCTTGTTGCCATTTGTCGACCAAGGCTTTCTGAAAAGTATTTTTTGAGTAAATGAGATGAGCAGCGGCATGCACTGCCGCTGCCCGATAGATTTCAACGCCAGAGATATTTTTAGCAATATTACAATTTACCTCTCGGTAGACACTGGGCAAATGGATGAAGTCATTCTCGATATACGGCCTGGATACTTTTTTTATATTTTCGGAATAAATATCAATCTGCACGACAGGAAACTCACACTCCCATAAGGCTCGAAGATAAATGCCAAGGCGACGCTGAACATCCGCAAACTGAGTTTCATTGCGAGCTTTCTTTGGCGTAGGCAATTGCTCCTTATCAGCCCGCCCCGGGAAATTTTGCAATGCGCTGATGAGGCGATTGAAGATAGTCTTCATGATGTAACTGCAGCTATATTGGCTCGGCTTATCCAAAAAAAGTGGTTACCGCCGCATCAAGTGCGTCACGCATATCCAAGTCGTCGGTGATTGGTGAAACAAGTGCTACCCTGCAAGCATTTTTTGGGGCCACATTTTTAGCGATAAGATTTCCGGCATAAATTAACATGCGGGTTGAAATCCCCTCGTCCAGCCCGTGACCTTTGAGGTTTCTCGCCATTTTCCCGATAGACACGAGTTTTTGTGCAATGTCCGTCGACACGCCAGTTTCATGGGAAACGATTTCCACTTCAATTGCTTCTTGCGGATAATTAAAATCTAACGCACCAAAGCGCTGCTTAGTTGATTGCTTCAAATCCTTCATCACACTCTGGTAACCCGGGTTGTATGAAATGACGAGCTGAAAATCAGGATGCGCATGCACGAGTTCATTCGTCTTTTCCATGGGAAGCACTCTGCGGTTGTCAGTCAGCGGATGGATCACCACTGTTGTATCCTGACGCGCCTCGACGACTTCATCAAGATAGCAAATCGCGCCGAAACGAGCGGCGATGGCCAAAGGGCCGTCCTGCCAGCGGGTGCCATTCGCATCGAGCAGGAAACGGCCTACCAGATCAGACGCGGTCATATCTTCGTTACAGGCAACAGTAATCAATGGTTTTTGCAACTTCCAGGCCATGTACTCAATGAATCTTGTTTTGCCGCAGCCAGTCGGGCCTTTGAACATCATTGGCATGCGCTCAGAATAGGCTGCTTCATAAATGACGACTTCGTCAGACACGGTTCGGTAGTATGGCTCTTTTTCTATCCGGTATTTGTTGATGACATCGCTCATGGGTGTTCCTTTTTATATAGTCGAAATAGCAAGCACTTGCAAAATATCCCACTGTTGATATTCAGCATACGGCGTCTATGTAACTTGATAATTGTAACTTGATCCTTCCAAATCCTGAATTTAACTGATAGATTTGGTTAATTTGTCAATTTTAATAACCAATTAAATGATTTTATATTTTCCGGACTTAAGCCTGCATAAGTTTCGGATATACTTTGCGTATGTGCTGATATCCGCAGACAAGTACCTAAAAATTTAGGCCATTAATTAATTAGCAATTTTAAGATGATAGATTCGTTCGAAATATTTCCTTGGCAAGAAAATTACTCCGTTGGAATTCCTCTAATTGATGAACAGCATCAAAAACTTATTCATCTGCTCAATAAGCTGGCTTCCAGTTTGGCCAATCAATCAGAGCCAGTTGAATTGAAGAATATCTTTTATGAACTGGCGCTATACGCTGTATACCATTTTCAAACTGAGGAAAAAATCTGGCACCAGCATTTAGCCGGAGACACTTGGGAAACCAGTCACAAAAAGTCACATGAAAATTTTGTAACGGATATGCGTGCTCTACAAGATCTGGAACACAGCAAGCCATTTAACGAAGTGATTGAAGATGTGCTTTCGTATCTGACGCATTGGTTGATCGAACACATTTTGGAGTCTGACAAACGCATGGCCATTGTCGTTCGTGCATTGCAATCGGATACGCCTTTAGATGAATCAAAACTACATGCAAACCTTGAAATAAGCAGGACGACAGGCAACATGTTTGAAACTGTGCTTTCAATGAACGACACGCTTACAGCGAGAACCCTGCAGATGATAAAAGCGTCAAGGGAGAGTCAAAAAATCAATGCAACAAAATTTCTTGCTAGTCAGGATATTGATACTAACTTAAAATCCATGGGCATTACAGAGAGGGAGCGAGACGTATTAACTTTGTTAGTCGCGGGCTATTCCAGCAAAGAAATCGCGTTACGCCTTGCCATCAGTTTCAGGACGGTTGAAGTTCACCGTGCTCATATCATGCAAAAAACCGGCTCGTCCAATCTGATAGAGCTTGCCCGGATGCACTTTAGTTGATTGATTTCTAGTAGTTTGATCCATTGAGCCTAGTTGCAATGGGCAAGAATACCTAATCTGATCATTCTCAATGCGTCAATTCACTTATTCTTCGATAACTGGCCTCGTCTGCCAGGACGAAAATATTTTTGATTGTCATAATATTCCGGGCGCTCATTTTCTGCAGACCAACCCGGTATTCCAAGTAGTGGGACCGGCGTTAATTCCCTAGTATCACGGCAATGCGCAGGTTCTTCAAGATAGATAGCAACTTGTTCATCCAGATATTTAATTCTGTGCCTTAGATCCCAAGTGAAAAATTCCTCTTTCACTTGCAGTAGCAAACCCTGGCCTGTGAAACCTATATATGGATTGATGGCTTTTTCATATAAACCATGACCGAACAAATAAAAACCCATGTTGGTTTTTAATTCATTTCTGCAAGACCAAAAAAGTTCTTTCCATTTGAAATCGTAAAGCAGTTTGGCTAAGTTCGGATCCGCATAGGGAATAACGATCCCGGACTCATCAAATAAAGTTCCCATATCACGCGTTCTACCGCGCTGGGTATTAAATTCGGACGTATCTTTATGGTTGTTCGCAGCGCTTTTCGATTTGGTCAATGCACGATAATGAAGCGCATTGATCGCTGACTTGCTGCGCGGAAAAATCATCCACACTAGTGCGTTGAAAAGATCATGATAGTTATTCTCACGTGTCTGCACTTCTCCGCTCAAGTAACAACGCGGTTCGTACTGCGACTCGAAACCGGGCTTACCCAACTGTTGCTCGACAAAAACGAGTTGCTTGCCACTTTGCACCATGATCGGTGTTTGCTTGGCAAGCAACTCATTAAAATCGGTTAACTCAGGAAAATCATCGCCCCCCAAGTGCAACAACGCTGAATGCAAAGGCTCGAAGAGAGGTGATTGCAGTAGTTTTCTGCGATCCCACTGGAGTGATATGTTCATAATTCCCCTAGTTTAACTCAAGTTTATGACCTTATTTTTCATCAAAATCTGCGATTGGTATTTATCACCCGACAAAAAAAGGCGTAAGATGCGCGCTGAATAAAAAGACCGCGATTAACCTTAAAAGGGAGTAAGCATGGCAAAAAAGAATGCGTTTTATGCTCAATCTGGCGGCGTCACTGCCGTCATCAACGCTTCAGCTGCGGGGGTAATAGAGACCGCACGCAAACACAAAGATAAAATAGGCAAGGTATTCGCGGGACGCAACGGCATCATCGGCGCTTTAACTGAAGACCTGATCGACACAGGTAAAGAATCTGCTAAAGATATCTCTTCATTACGTTACACCCCCTCCGGCGCTTTCGGTTCCTGTCGTTTCAAGCTCAAAGGATTGGAAGAAAATAAACTCCAGTACGAACGTTTGATCGAAGTATTCAAAGCGCACAATATTGGTTATTTCTTTTATAACGGCGGCGGCGATTCTGCCGATACCTGCTTGAAAGTTTCGCAACTCTCTGAAAAACTCGGTTATCCGCTGCAAGCCATCCACGTACCTAAAACGGTTGATAATGATCTGCCAATCACTGACTGCTGCCCCGGCTTCGGCTCGGTAGCGAAGTATGTGGCGGTGTCAATGCGCGAAGCCAGTTTCGATGTCGCATCAATGGCAAAGACTTCGACCAAAGTATTTGTGATGGAAGTCATGGGGCGTCATGCGGGCTGGATTGCAGCGGCTGGCGGTCTTGCTTCAGATGAGCGATGTGTATTGCCAATCGTCATTCTGTTTCCGGAAATCGCTTTCAGTAAAGCCAAGTTTTTGGCCAAAGTTGATAGTACGGTTAAAAAGTTTGGCTATTGTTCAGTTGTCGTGTCTGAAGGCGTCAAAGGTGAAGATGGCAAATTTCTTTCCGACCAGGGTGTGCGCGATGCTTTCGGCCATGCCCAATTGGGCGGTGCGGCACCTGTGATTGCAAACATGATCAAAGATGCATTGGGCTACAAATTCCACTGGGCTGTCGCAGACTACCTGCAACGTGCCGCACGCCATATAGCGTCAAAGACGGATGTGGATCAGGCTTACGCGTTGGGCAAAAAAGCGGTAGAGCTTGCGTTGAAGGGCGAGAATGCGGTGATGCCTACCGTGGATCGCGTTTCAGACAAACCCTACAAGTGGAAGATCGGCGTAGCGCAACTCAGCAAGGTTGCCAACGTAGAGAAAATGATGCCGCGCAATTTCATTACTGCAGATGGTTTTGGTATCACCGAAAAATGCCGTACTTATTTGGCACCTCTCATCAAGGGTGAAGATTACCCGCCTTTCAAAGACGGTTTGCCCCAGTATGTGCAACTCAAGAATGTATCTGTAACGAAGAAGTTGAAAGAATTCAAGGTCTGAAATTAACCCGCTTCACTGTCAATCAATAAAGAGGAGAAAATTATGTCAGGTGGCTTAGTAATTGCGTTGTTATGTTCTATTGCAGCACTATTGTATGGTGGAGTTTCAATTAAATGGATTATGGCCAAGTCGACTGGCAGTGCCAGAATGCAGGAAATTGCAGCCGCAGTTCAAGAGGGAGCTTCAGCTTATCTTAATCGGCAATACACCACGATCGGCATCGTGGGTGCAGTGTTGTTTGTGGTCATTCTCATCGCATTGGGATGGCAAACAGCCATCGGCTTTGCCATCGGTGCGCTACTTTCCGGTGCGGCAGGTTTTATAGGCATGCACGTATCAGTGCGTGCCAACGTGCGTACTGCAGAGGCTGCCAAGGAAAGCTTGAATGCAGCGTTGAACGTATCATTCAAGGGTGGCGCGATTACCGGCTTGTTAGTGGTCGGTTTGGGTCTTTTGGGTGTGGCAGGCTATTACGCATTCCTGATGAGTACAGGCGATACTTCTGCCGAAGCAACTCATGCTTTGGTTGGATTTGGTTTCGGTGGATCACTAATCTCTATATTCGCACGTCTTGGCGGCGGTATTTTTACCAAGGGTGCAGATGTTGGAGCCGACCTTGTGGGTAAAGTTGAAGCTGGTATTCCGGAAGATGACCCGCGTAACCCGGCAGTGATCGCAGATAACGTTGGCGACAACGTAGGTGACTGCGCAGGTATGGCCGCCGACTTGTTTGAAACTTACGCGGTAACCATCATCGCCACCATGCTGCTGGGCGGATTGCTCATTTCCAATGGTGGATCGAATGCGGTGATCTATCCGCTGGTGCTGGGTGGTTTCTCCATCTTTGCTTCCATCGTCGGCACTTTCTTTGTGAATGCCCGTGAAGGCGGCAAAATCATGAATGCGCTGTATCGTGGCTTGGCTGTTTCAGCTGTACTTGCGCTGATCGCTTTTTACCCGATTACCACCATGATGCTGGGTGAAGGTGTCATGATCGACGGTCATATGGTTTCGTCCCTGCATTTGTACTTCGCCACCATTATCGGCTTGCTACTGACCGCTGCAATGGTATGGATCACCGAGTACTACACTGCAACCGAATTTAGCCCTGTGCGTCATATTGCCGAGGCGTCTACAACTGGACACGGCACTAACATCATCGCCGGTCTTGGTGTATCCATGAAGTCTACTGCACTACCTGTGCTTGCTGTATGTCTGGCCATCTACGGTGCTTTTGCTTTGGCAGGACTGTATGGTATCGCGATTGCGGCGACGTCCATGCTGTCAATGGCAGGTATTATCGTGGCGCTGGATGCTTACGGCCCGATCACTGATAACGCTGGCGGTATCGCACAAATGGCCGGTTTACCGGAAGATGTGCGCGTCATTACCGATGCACTGGACGCTGTTGGCAATACTACAAAGGCCGTTACCAAAGGCTATGCTATCGGTTCCGCCGGCTTGGCTGCGCTGGTACTTTTCGCCGACTATACTCACGCACTGGAGGCCAAGTTTCATGTAGCCACCACATTTGATTTGTCGAACCATATGGTCATCATTGGCCTGTTCATCGGTGGCATGGTACCTTACCTTTTCGCCGCAATGGGCATGGAAGCAGTAGGCCGGGCTGCCGGAACGGTGGTAGTTGAAGTACGCCGCCAGTTCAAGGAAATACCCGGCATCATGGAAGGCACAGGGAAACCGGAATACGGTACTTGCGTGGATATGCTGACCAAAGCTGCGATTAAAGAAATGATTATTCCTTCACTGCTTCCTGTCGCTGTTCCAGTAGTAGTCGGGCTGACCCTCGGCGCTCAAGCACTGGGCGGGGTATTGGTGGGTACAATCATTACGGGTATCTTCGTGGCGATCTCCATGACCACCGGCGGTGGTGCCTGGGATAACGCAAAGAAATACATCGAAGAAGGCAACTTTGGCGGCAAAGGCTCTGAAGCGCATAAAGCTGCCGTAACTGGCGATACAGTAGGCGACCCGTACAAAGATACTGCCGGCCCTGCTGTTAATCCGCTGATCAAAATTATCAACATTGTAGCTTTGATGATCGTACCGTTGTTGTAAGTAACTCAGGCGCCAATTTTGTATTAAACGTTTTCTCAAGAGGATGACAATGGAAAGAACCTTGTTATTGGTTGATGATGACGAAGATATTGGCGCCGCCCTCATACGCTTGTTGAGGCTTGAAGGTTACAATATTCTATGCGCACGCAGCGGGCAGGAAGGTCTGGAGTTGCTGGCACGCAATGAAGTTCACGTTATTGTTTCGGACCAACGCATGCCCGAGATGACTGGTGTTGAATTTCTAAGCAGGGTGAAAGAGCTTTATCCCAAAACCGTGCGTATTATTTTAAGTGGCTATGCCGATTTGAATTCGGTGACTGAAGCCATAAACCGTGGCGCAATCTACAAATTTCTTACCAAGCCCTGGGACAACGAAACTTTGTGTGTCAATGTGCTGGAAGCATTCAGACATTATGAATTAACCCAGCAAAGGAACAATCTTGCACTGGAAATTCAGGAAGCCAACACCACCTTGGCTACGCTTAGCTTGGAGTTGTCAAAATTAGTAGCCCAAAAAGATGTTCAAATAGAACGTATTTCCAATTATGACCAACTGACTGGCTTGCCAAATCGCATGTGGTTTCTGGACAGATTGAAACTTGCCCTTGAACAGACTCGACTCAACAGCCAATCTCTGGCATTGCTATTGATCGACGTGGATCATTTTAGAGATATCAATGACACATTCGGTCATTCTGCAGGAGATATGGTACTTCAGGAAGTGTCAGCATTGCTTTCTAGTATAAGCGGCGAGAGTGATGTGCTGGCCCGAATGCGGTAGGTGGCGGCCGTGACCTCGTAGGAATGCCGAAAGTCCAGGTAGGTCGTCACGCCGCCGATG
>CAIWKC010000176.1 GCA_903913145.1 uncultured Gallionellaceae bacterium
GAAAGATCATCAACGCGTCCGGTTTCACCCATGGTTGTGGCGTTATTGGAAATGATGCTGTCCATCGCGCGCATATTTTCTTCATAGCGCGCAAGATAGGCAGCAAAGTCTGTCGGGTGAACAAGGTACCAAGTAAAGGAACGCCCGCAAAGCGCTTCAGCCCATTCCTGAAGTTCGGCTTCGAACGGATCACAAAATACAGCCCTGTGATTCTCTTCTTCATCGCGCAATATCATGCATTCGCGCTTGGATACCTCAGTAAAAGACAGGCTGTCAAAGTCCGGAATGCATGTATTCAAAGCTTGCATATCCATCACGGGGTAGTGGAACAAGCGCCCCATCTGTACAAGTGCCTCATCTGCTGTCACTGCAAAATCCGCTTCAAGCACCTCGGTGGTGTGCCGTCCCAGGCGCTTGGCATTGGCGCGCGCCTGACGGAAATTTTCCACTGACAATTCAGGCTGCATTTTTTCCATAAGCATATTCATTCGATACTCCCGGCCATATCAAATATCGGCATGTACATCAACACTACAATCACCCCGATGACTACGCCCATCGTCGCCATCAAAAGCGGCTCAAAAAGTTTGGTAAACCAGTCAACCCAACGGGCCATTTCTTCATCGTGAAAGGTGGCGATACGTTCCATCATCTCGCCCATATTTCCGCTTCTCTCACCCACACGAAGCATACTAAGCGCGACCGGAGTCGTAAGCTGATGTGTCTCCATCGATTGCGATATCGTCTGACCTTCACGAATGCTATTGGAGGCCAAAATCAGTTTTCCCCTGAGTGCAGGCTGCAAAAGTCCGGATACCATATCCAGTGCACTCACGACCGGAATTCCACCCTTTAACAACATCGCCAGGGTTCGATAAAAACGGGCCAATTGATAGATGTGCATTCGCTCGCCTATTGCCGGAATGCGCCATAATTTAGTCACAAAGGCTTCTCGCACCGACTGACGGGAAAAGCTATAGGCCAGAGAAGCCAAACAGAGCACCGTCACAATCAACAACACCATGCCGTTATTTTGTAGCAGCAGTCCCCATTTGAGCAGCATCTGCGACATCCACGGTAACTTGGTTCGTGAGCCCTCATAAACAGAAGAAAATCTGGGCACCACATAGGCCAGCAGAAACAACATCACCATTCCACCCACTGTCATCAGTACGACGGGATAGATCGATGCGCTGATCACTTTCTTTTTTACAAAGTTGAGTTGTGTCTGGTACGCCACAAAACGGGTTAATGCTTCGCCCAGTCCCCCTGTTTTTTCACTGGCACGTATGGATGCGATGTACAGCGCTGGAAAGATGGCGGGAAACTCTTCCAGAGCTGCAGACAAGGTCTGCCCTTCATAAAGACGTGCAATAATTGAATCGAGCACTTTCTTCGCTTCAGGGTGGCGTTCTTTGTCCGCGAGGGCAACCATTGCCTCAATCAAACTCAATCCGGCCTCCAGCAAAGACAGCAGCTCCTGGCTAAACAGAACCAGCGGGAATGTTTTGCGCGGCTTCAAAAGTGCAAGTGATTTGCTAGCTTCTTTAATACTCAGGACGGCATATCCCTGACTTTTTGCCGTGGTTACTGCGTCAATTTGGTTCAAGGCTGCAATTGACAACACACAAACGCCTTCTCCGCTGCGCATAGCTCTTATTTCAAATTGCATAGGCAGACCTCACCAGTTTCTGACATCTGATGACCAAGCCGCGCAACCAAGCTGTACACCTTGGACGCAGTAAAAAAATACGTACTTAAAACCATATTTAACCGCAGGGTAAATTTGTTCTCATCTGCATTCCCGGAATTCACTTCGTTTCATCCGGAATACGGTATCAGGTGTCGCTATGATCAGTAGCTGTAGCCTGGATGCAGTAAAGCGAAATCCGGGATGAGCGGGCGCACTTCAATCTTTATTTCCGCCTGCGCTGAAATGACTAATTAATGTGCAATTGTATGTCGCGAAGATTACAGATTAATGAATGGACTAGTCATCGTCGAAATCTAAAACGTGACTTTATGCTCTGAGGGATTGAGTGATCACCAAACCTGGTACTGATACTTGCGGTATAGGCGCATTACTTTGGGAACATAGGCTCTTGTTTCGGGGAATGGCGGTACACGAGTACCGTATTTAACAACATTGCTTTCGCCGGAATTATAGGCTGCCAATGCAAGATGCAAGTTATTTCCGAAGCGTTTTAAGAGACTATTCAGGTGCTGTGTTCCAGCCTGAATATTCTGGGCTGGATTGAACGGGTCTGTCACACCGTAGCGCCGGGCTGTATCAGGCATTAACTGCATTAATCCCATCGCCCCTTTGCGGGATACAGCGTTCGTTACATAGCCTGATTCTGTCGCAATCACCGCATGTAGCAGCGCCGGATCCAAATGGTACATCAATGCGGCACGGTTAATTTCAGCGGCAAGTGTTTTTTGCTGTGAAGTGTTGATGGCTACATTCTTATGCAACGTCGATTCAGTTATTTCGGTTGTTTCAACCTTCGGTTCCTCTGCGCGCAATACCAGTACATAACGATCATCCGTTGGGATATTGCTAAAACTCTGCGTACCGTTCGTATCTGTAAATGCGTAGATGTCACAATAGGCTGCTTTACTCGACATACAAAAAATCAAAAACAGCGCGAGCAGTGGCAAAAATATTTTGCGTAACTGCGTCCGAGAAAAAGATTTATAGCTGCGGTGCATGCTGACCATTAGTGCCGGCATCTTTGCTGCTAAGCGTATTATTCGACTTGTTAGCCGGAGTTTGGCTGGAATTTTCTCCACTGTGTGCATCAGCCAATACTGGCTGGCTCGTCGTTTGCACACCAGACCCGCTGGTCGCAACCGAAGCTACAGGCTCATTGTGGCTACGTGTTGTTGCAGGCGTTTCGCCTACCTTCGGGCTGTCAGGTTTTGGAGATACCGCCAATTTCGCTGCATCTGTTTTGTCTCTATATTCCTGCATCAGGTTTTCAACCTTGACCTTTTCGATTTGGGTAAATGGCTCCGCTTCAAGCAGAGCAGTAAATACTCCCTTCGAATGATATTTTTCCAGCAATTCAGTACTGATCCGGTAAAGATCGGTATTCTTTTTTTCACAAATCCGGACGTCTCCAGAAAGCTGCTTTACCTCTTGCTCTTTTTCTTTTTGAACCTGTTCTTTTTCCTTTTGAACTTGCTGCAGCGCTTTATTGGTATCTGCATACTGCTGCGTCATTTTTTGCAGGTTGTTGTCAGATTCCTCCAATTTTGCAGTCAGCTCGGCAAACTGTTTTTTTTGTCCACCCGATTTCTTTTCCAAAGCAGCGCTTTTTGAACTTGCCACGCCAAGCTGTTTTTTCAGATCTTCCAATTGCGCAGCAAGATCTGCTTTTTCCTTTTGCACTGCTGACAATTGCGCCTGCATTTTGCGCATTTCATGCTTTGCCTCTTTCTCGGCATCTGCCGCAGCCCACGCTCCCGATATGGCAAAGCTAGTAAGTGCAATTATTGCTGCTATGCTACATGTCCATTGCGAAATTGTATTTTTCATGGGAACAATTCCTCTTAATTTAGAAGCGTGCATTCAAATCAATCTGCAAAGTATCAACCGCCAAGGGAGCGCCGTCAATCTGATCTGTACTCAACCAGCGTGTAGTCAACCAGGTATTCTTGTCCAGACCGTAACTTCCACCGATGATAAAACCTTTGGCGTTGGTTCCGCCCAGATGAAAGTCCTGATCGTTTAGTGCATCCAGCACCGCATCACTTTCAACATATTTGTAGGTAACATTTGCCTGCCAGTCACCATAGCGCTGAATTTTTGGCACGCCCACACTCAACATGACCGCATGTCCATTTACCCTCGGCGAAGGCGCGGCAAGACCAGTGCGTAAGGTAATTTCGTTTTGGTCATAGCCCAGATTTTTGACAAAGTCCGCAGTGAGCATGACATGAATGGGATCGAAAGCAGCCCAATCCCACTTTGCGGTCACATCAAGCTCTCTGAATTTAGAGGCCAAGCCATACAGAACCGGGTCACCAACGGCATTCACATACATCAGCGTATTTCCTTTTTGCATATAGAGTGCCGCTGTTGAATCGTAAAAATGTGAACCGAGTGTCGTGTTGGGCGTCCCCTCGACATTTTGAAAATTATAAAGAGCAACGCCGAATTGTGCGAGTGAAGAATCCATTGATCTCCATGTCGCGCCCAACTGCGCTGCGTAAAGCGATTTAGAGTTGGCCGAATTTGTATCGGATCGATTAACGTCCTGATACGGATACGCACCAATAGTCAGAAAGCTCATCCATTCTTCACCGAATTGCGGTTTGAATTTTGCTGTTACGCCTTCGAAATTTATATTGCCATCCCAAAGCATGTCCGTGCTCAGCCAGGGATTGGGCATTTTCCCACCGCTTAACTCCAGCCAGTTAAAAGGTGAACTTTGTATGTAAGCACGATTAAGTTCTACCGTGTAATTGCTGTATTGGTTTCCCATTGTCTGGTTATTGCTCGGAACACTATTCGTATTTCCCGTGCCAACCCGAAACACCACAATCGTACTGTCGCTGACCTGAGCCTTCATACCCAGACGCGCCAAAATTCGGGTGTAGTCATGGTAATTAGTTGAGTTCGAAATCAGCGTTAAGCCTTGCGGATTAAACTGCGAGGGCAACACATTACCTGTTGGAAATCTGTCGTCTTGATTACGTAGACGAAATTCCCCATCGAAGGAAATGCGGCTCAGCCAATCGGGCATGGCACCGGGATCACCCCAACGCTCGCCCCTGGCTTGTGCTAACACTTCGTGCTTGATAATCTCTGTCATTTCCATCTTCATAGATTCCGGAATATAGGGCACCCGTACTACTCCTGGCACTACCGGTTCTACACTTGGAAGAGCGCTTGCCGCTGCAACACCGCTTTGTTCATTTGAGTTTGTCGCTATAACGCCGCTTTGCGCAGCCACGGCAGATGCGGCGAGTACGCTTTGAACATCTGCTGCAATGAGCGCTGATCCGGTTGCCTCTTTCAACATCTTATCCGCGTCATCTTTGCTCAACACACCTTTTTGAGTCAGTTGCTTGATCAGATTGATGATCGATTGGCGCATAACCTCGATTTGTGTTTTCTCAACTTTTTCTTCTGCAAATGCAGGGGCGGAAATAAAGCCCACAATTAGAAAAATTGCAATCAACCCTTTAATATCCATACTTGATTTCCTATTCATTCCTGGTCTGCTGCTCAAAGTTAAAAATTTCTACAAAAGCATGTTTCTCTAATGGACAACTCGGGTTAAACCGATATTTTCCATAGCCCCAGAGCCCGTCATTCCAGCAGCGTCAATTTTGAATTTGGCTTGCCGAATAGCACATTGCCTACTTTTAGTGCGGGCGGGAATGACAGCCCTATTGTTTATGAGTACTCAGGGAATAACTAACATTCCCTGTCAAAATATAATTCAGCTTAACGCGAGCTGATGCGCAATTTAATCGGCTGCGGGATATCAGACGGCGGCTCGTCAAACTTGGACCCTATCAGCGCTTTTTTCATCAACGCATCGAGCTCTTTGTCGCCGCTCGATCCCATCAATTCAAAGCGGGAAATAATCCCGTCTCTTCCTATCCACAGCGCGACTTCCACTTTGTATTCACTCTTGCGCAATTTTTCGTTGCGATTCAATTCATCGTGAATACCTTTCTGAACTCCGCCAAGGTAGTAACCAAAACGTCCGCTACCGCCCATCCAGCCACCGCCTCCGCCGAATGAAGTATCACCGTTACCGTATCCCGCACCGCCAATTCCCGGAGGCGGTTGGTCGGTATTGACAGGTTGTGGCGTGGGTACTTTTTGTTCTTCCTGCTTTATTTCCTCTTTCTGTTCGGGCGGCTTTTCTTCCGGCGGTTTTGGCGGAGGGGGCGGCGGTTCGTCCGGTTTAATCAAAGATATCTGTTGCACCTTGTGTTTTTTGGGTTCATCTGCATCAGACAAAAAGCCCCTGATCAAGATCACCACGCCAACCACCACAATCAACAAAACACTCGCACCGACCACAATCGGCAAATACTTGCGATAGTGTTTTTTTGAAGCCACCGGATTTGAAGTCATGGGTGAACGCACGAACTATTTCGCTGCCTTTTGAGTGACCAATCCCAAATGCGTAATATCAAGTCGCCCCAGCAAATCCATCACTTCAATAATTTTTTCGTACTGTACTTTTGAGTCTCCCTTGATGATCACCGGCAGATCGGGGGTTTCCGCGCTATAGGCACGCATGCGTGTCTCCAACTCCGCAAACGTGACCGGATAAGTATCCAGATAAATCTTGCCGTCTTCAGCAACGGTGATGGCCTTGGTCTTGGGTTTGGCCAACGGAGGGCTCTTGCTGGCCTGAGGCAGATTAACCTTGATACCCTGAACCGAAGCGGTGGTCATAATGATAAAAATAATCAGCAGCACATACGCCAGATCAAGCATCGGCGTGATATTAATTTCGTCAAACGGTTCGTTGTCTTCTTGAACTTTCATTGCAACCTCTAGCGCGAATAGGTTTCAGTAATACGGCTGATGTACTCATCCACAAAGATGTGCATATCCGCAGAGGTATTCTTGATCAAACTGCCGAGATAGTTGTAACCGAACAAAGCCGGGATCGCCACGGCCAGACCTGCCACCGTCGCCACCAGCGCCGCCGCAATTCCGGGCGCAATCGCCGCCACGTTCACATCTCCCGTCGCCGCAATCGCGGCAAAGGTAATCATCACACCCACCACCGTACCCAGCAGTCCCAAAAATGGCCCGCCGCTGATGGCAATGGTGAGCAACACCATCAAGCTGCTCAACTTCTGATTCTCGCGCACCAGCGTGGCATCCAGACTGGCCTTGATCGAGCCGATCGCTTGCGGAGAAAGGTATTGCTGCGAAGCTTCTACATTGGAGAAACGGTTTTTGATTTCCTGCATCCCGGTGTGATAAATGCGATATAAAGTTGAATCCTGGTAATGATCATGCTTGCCGTACAGCGCGATCAGCAATTGCGAATTTTCAATCTCCGCATCTTCCTCGTCGTCGGCTTGATCCAGCTTGGCGGTTTCGGTGACCGACAATTTGCTGTATTCATTTAAAAATGCTTTGTTACTTTTTTTGACTCGGCCGATCACGACCGCTTTCAGGCCCATCACAGCCCAACTGATGATTGCCATCACAATCAATATTCCAATCACCACCCAGCCATCGGTTGTGACTGAATGTAAAATAGTGCCGAAATACGAAGTGCCGCCACTGCCGTTCGCCTCATCTTGCCCATAGCCCACCAGCAAGGCATCGGCACCCTGACTTCCAGCCTCGACCTTGATCCAGTCTGCAGAACGTGCCACATTGGACAATTTAAGTTCGTCCATCTCGCCAGTAAAGCCTTTGCCGAAAGTAATGTCTCCTTGCATATCGGAAAGCGTGACTGGCGCCTGCGAGATCTCCTTCCCATCCAGATAAACAGTCATAACCTGCCCGGCAGTCAGCGCCACGTGATGCCACATACCCGGCGCGACATCCATGGTCCTCGGCGTTTCTGTCGTTCCAAAGGCCGCAATGAGTTTGCCGCCTGAGATATTCAAGCTGATTGAATTTACCCCATCCAGTTGCTGAAACAGAACTGCACTGTTTTGCACGACGGCTGTCTTGATCCAGGCCGAAACGGTGAAGCCCTGCGCAGCTACGAACTTGAGCGTGGGCGATGCCGGAACGGTGATCGTGTTGCCGCCGTCGAAAGTGGCCCCTCGACCAATCAGAGAGCCATCGCCAATTTTGGTGTTTGATTGATTCGCGTGATTGCCTTTGCCACTGCGATCCTGTGGCAAGACATCGGCCCCGTCAAAGTGATACACCGCTATCTGGTTGGCGTCAAAGGTCGCTTTCACATCGTCTGCGGGCGTAGCCTTTGAATTGCCATAGTACATCCAGATCGTATCGGCTTTCCCGGGAGTCAATTTCGGCACCTGCACCCACACTATCGCCATCTCGTTCACCGCATCAAATTTTTCAATGTGGTATTTGAGCGGCGTCTTGTCGTCCTCTGCCACAAAACGAATGTCTCCACCGTTATCTTTGACATTGCCAAAATCGAAGTTACCCGTGTGCAGGCGGACCAACACAGGCACCTGAGTTAGCGGCTCTTTTGTGGCTGCCTGAGCCGTATTCAGAGTTAGCTTTTTACGGGTATCCCAATCTGCGTTCCACCACGCGTGAGACAGCCCCGGCATTAGAGCCAGAGCGGTTATGCAAAAAATTGAGAATGTTTTGATGCGTTTGGCAAATGTCGTTTTCATATTTCTATTTTCGCAATTTCAAGTTACAGGATAATGACGCGCAGGGTAAATTCCCGCTGCGTCATTTGTTTTAATATAAATTTAAATTCAATTTCTATGGACTCGGACCATCTCCCAAGCCAATGACCTCGACTGAGAGGAAGGTAGGCTTGAAGTCTTTCAGGCTCGCCATGTCATTGGTATTGCTGATGCTCTGCGTGGCCTGATCGGCGGCTTTGCTGGCGTCCTGCAGATTACCGAGGCCGACGCTGACAGGGGCGGGAACTGATACCGGCACACCGGCAGAAACTCCACCGAAGTTGATGTTGTCGGCACCCTGTACATGCAGCGCAGCAATGGTGATGTTACCTGCAGAACCAATACCGGCATCGCCGGCGTTAACCGTGCCTACCGGCGCGATCAGCTCAACGTTACCCGGTACCACATTCGGATTCGCCAACAATACGCGAATGCCGCTACCAACCACGGACTGCGTCACGTCCACATTGAAACTGCCTGTTTTTGGATCAACCACGAGAAGAGGAGGTGGCGTAGAAGAAACCGTCTTCGATCCCTTACCTGCATCAATATTGCCATATGAAGACCACATCAGAATATTGCCGCCTTGCAACGTAAAGACACGAGACTGATTAACCATGAAATCATTGTTGACAAAAGCATTCACATCTCCACCCGCGACTGTGACAATTCCCAATTCTGATGCGGGCTTTGTCGGGCCGGATGAGGAAGAGTTAGCCAAGCCTGCATTAACACTACCGCCCGGCGTCAGAAGATTGATAGCGCCACCTCTTTCCGTCTTGATCTGGCTGTAATACAGGTTGATATTTCCCGGATTGGTTGTTGGATAAAGGGTCGCGATCGCGTCATAGCCGGGCTGATAATTTCCTGAAGTTACTGCACTCGTTCCTGTCTGCGCCAATTCGCTAAACAACACCTGCCTAACGAATGATTCCTGAAGTGGCTGTGACAACGAATTAAAGGTAGCGAAGGCTTGCTTTCCCGTCTCACCCAGTTGCACACCATTATATTTGTCTACATAGGAAATCAAATCAGCGTTATAGGTAATTGAATTGACGGGATTGATATATGTTTCGGTGAACATCACTTGGCCTGCAAACGCATACTGAAGGGATTGCGGCAGGGTTTTAAAGGTAGCCAAGGCTTGCGCCGCTGTTTCGCCTAGTTGCACACCATTATATTTGCCTACATAGGAAATCAAATCAGCGTTATAAGCGGGTGAATTGGAAAGTATGGAATACGTGTCGCTAAGCAATACTTGGCGAACAAAGACATCCTGAAGAGACTGCGACAATGTTTTAAAGGTAGCGAAGGCTTGCACCGCGGTCTCGCCCGCAATACCCCCGTTCTTGCTGACGTAATCGATCAGCGGTGTGTTTATTTGGAGTGCAAACGCATCCTGAAGTGGCTGCGGCAATTTTTTGAAGTCAGCGAAGGCTTTCGCTGCAGTCTCCTCCACAACGCCCCCAACCTTGCTGACGTAAGCAATCAGAGCAGCGCTGTTGGCAGCAGAGGTTACAGAATTTGCAGGATTGATATATTGATCAACGATCAATGTCGTGCTTACTGAATTAAGCGCAGAGCTGGCGAAGCTCAGGTTTTGTCCCACACCTGCCAACACCGTGACGCTGGCACCCTGAGCGGGTAACAGATAATTGGCCAAGTTACCCGTCGTCGTCACACCCGAGGAAAGTCCCAAATCCACATTGCGTCCCGCTTGCAAAACGACCTGTCCCGGACCGGCCACATCAATACCAAGCGTGGATTCACTGGGCGCGCCTGCCCGCGGTGTAAACACGATATCCCTGCCTGCCACAATGCTGGTGGTATCCGTGCTGTTCTGATTTTGCACACTTAGAGAAAGATTTTGGATATCCAGTCCGGCCTGAATAATTGCGGCCTTCGGCAACAATATATTTGGGGCGTTGTCCTTGTTGTCACCGATGATACTGTTCCCGGCGGCGATGATTACCGGGTTGTTGTCTGCAGCATGGATGATGCTATTGCCGAGCGTCAAATCAGCAAAGGAGTTGCCTTTTGTGACCGGCGAATTGACTTGCAATATAGTCGGATCAGTATTGGACATTATTGTCTGTCCGTACAGATTGATATCCGCCGCTGCGGCAAGTTTCAAATTACCGGATGCCGAAGGAAACAATGTCATTGTGTTGCCTGTAATGCTTCCCCCCAGCGCTGTTACCTGCAATGTTCCAGGATAAACCATTGCTTCAGAGACCCCTCCAAATGCCGGTTTTTGCGTAAACCCAAGCTCATTTGAAAAACCGAGATTACTATTCATTAGTAGCACATTGCCGGTCTGGCTGGACAATGAAACCCCGCTGCTATCAGCATAGGTAAAGAAGAAGCTAAATCCGCTGGAAGTTGAATATGGTTTTTGCGTAAAACCTTGAATTAGTGTCGTGGGATTCAACACGGTTTGCAGATTAATATCACCGCCCGCGTTCACACTAAAATTGCCGCTGCCCAAGGCTAACACTGTAGCAATGGGCTCGGAACTCGAATCGTATCGAGTGATACCGAGCGAACCGCCCGCGTTGATCACGCCTTGACCATTGCCCACATAGAAAATGCCGCTATTGATATCGCCACCTGCGGAAACGCTAATATTGCCGCCCCCCAGCACAACGGTCTGTTTGCTGGTCGTATCGTAATAACCGCTTGTAGCTGACGAAACAGACAGATTGTTGATGTTACCCCCGGCATTTACCGTGACATTCCCACCGCCCAAAGCGCCGACATTCTGACGGAAAGAGCCATAGTTGATCCACCACTCTGGCACCGTAGTCAACGAGGTTCCCCCGGTAACTCCCTGCCTGAATTGCCATTCAGTGACCAGTTGATTGACGCCCGTACCCGGTGTCTGTCCGGGAGCATCAATATCACCCAGTGCGAAGAGATTGATATTTCCTCCGTTCACTGCAAAGACTTTGCTTGTACTTGTCGATACATTTGATGGCAGGGAGGAAGTGGCCTGTTCTTGGCCCGCCGTATAAATTACTGAATCCCGATTGTTGAATACGATATTGCCGCCTGCTGCTACATCAATGAACCCGGTACCTGTTCTAACCATCTCCATTGTTGTGGTTGGAGCTGACACTGTTCCGGTAGCTGTCACATGAGTTGACGCATTGGTGGTTTCGCTGCCTGGTGCCAGCACTACATTCCCACTTGAACTTGCTACTGTATTATTTACCCCCATTACGTTGGCACTATTCATATCCGCACCAGCCACCAAGCGGTACGATGACGACTGTCCGGCTTTCAACGTAGCGTTTGTCGCTGAAGTGAAACCATCACTCAATGACGAATTAAGATTCAGATTACCTGCTGCTCTCAAGGTCAAAATGACTGGAACAGTATTGTTTCCATTACCGTCATTAAATCGAAACTGGGACAAATCCCATGCGTTTGCAGAATTTGCAGTGCCGTTACTATTCAGTGCACCCAGCGACAGATCTCCCGTGCTGTCAATTTCCAAACCTGCTACCAAACTCATGTTTGAATTATTCAGAACGCCTAAACGCGTCTTGATGGCATTCGCGTTGTTAGTCATGAATGTATCAATAGCACTACCGGCACCCAAATAATAGGATGCTGCATTGAGCGCACTATTGCCTGTTAATGAAATTTTCTCATAAGCTTCGACAGTTACATTGGCTCCCGAGCTTATATTAAATCCCGTATTCACTATATTATTGACATTTACATCGCTACCATTTTGTAATGCACGCAGCATTACTGTTCCGCCAGTGCCAACCGAGCCAGCCACATTAATTTGAGTTCCGGAAGTTGGGCTCATCATATTGATCTGCCCGACTGTCGTTTCGAGCGTGACATTACCCCCGGTTGCCGAAACGGTTGCATGGGCATCAAGAAGCGCACTGCTTTCCAGTGTTACATTGCCATTGGCTGCCAGCAATATATTTCCACCACTATTTCCCGATGCATTGATCGTGCCATACACATCTATCGTCCCGGTATCTGCTGTCAGGTTGAAAGTTTGTGCCTGAACAACCGTACCCGGGTCGAGGGTCAAATTGCCGGTACGAACACGGATATCGCGCAATGTTGTGAAGCTGCCGTCCGAAAGTGAATTATTTAAATCGGTAAGTGCGTTTCCTGTCGTTGATCCGGTATTCAGGTTTAATGTTTTGGAATCCAGCGTAAACGAACCCTGCGCGTAGTTGGTAGCAGCGATTCCCTGCAAGCTGCCCGCCACTGTTACCTCGCCATTGTCTGCCACGATATTGATGCTGCCCGCATTGCCACCGGCGCTTGCACCGCTCACATCCACCAATGCACCGCTTAGAATACCAACGCCGCCGTTAGCAGATGTCAGTGCTACTTTTCCGGCTTGCGCATACACAGTTTGACCGGAAATGGTTTCACTCAAGCCTTTTGCATATGTAATGGAACCACTCTCCAAAGTCACGCTGTCTTTTGTAGTTATCGGGTCAGAGCCAGTGGCATGCAAGGCAATTGAACCCGAAGGCAGATCAATAATGCCGTAATCATCAATGCTCTTGCCGAAAATGCTCAGCTTTGCATTCAGGGCTGATGTTGCCGACGCGGTCGCACCGGCAACCGGATTAATTGTTATCGCCTCATTGCTGGCGGCAATGGTCAAACTGGAGCTGTTGGCACCTGTAATTTGTCCGGCCTGTAGCACCAGATTGTGAGTATAAGTCGTATTCGTATCTTCTGCATTAAGCGTGATGCTGCTCGTACCTTGCGCAACGATCTGCTTTGTTGCATTAAATTTAACAGTATCGAACCCTTGAATCGCTTGACTTCCGCCAGCGATATTTATCTGATCGCCACTGATTGTCAGATTACCGGCACTGTACGACGGTACGGTAGAAGAATCTGTACTGGTATTAGTGTTGGTCAGCGTGACGCTCGTTGCGTTGATGGAATTGGTTCCCGCATTGTAAAACCCGTTCAAGCTACTGCTGTTGAGTACCAGATTGTTCAAAGCATGCGGTGTACTTGCATATTGCCCGTCCAGATTACCTGAACCGTAAAAATTGATGCCATTATAGCTGTGGAGGATCAGCTCGTTGAAAGACAGCGCCTTTGTTAGTAAAGCACCGCCTAGCGCTAAAGAGGTAGCGGCAGGATTGGAATTCGCACCGACATCAATGCTCTGCGCCGCAACGCTTAGCGATTGGCCCGAGAGAACGGCATTATTGCCTACCGACGTGGCGTATGAGGAATCCAGCATGACAGCGTTCTGCGCACCCACGGTCGCACCATTTTCAACAGTGAGTGTCGCCGCGACCGGAACAGCAGCCAAGTTAGTTCTTGTAACCGACACTTGCGCTGCAGATGAAACACGCAACAAAGCGCCATCACCATTCACGCTGGCAGAGCCGATGCTGATATTGCTCGTTTGTCCGTAGAATGTACCGCTGCCGCTTACTTTACTTCCCGCTTTGACAGTCACAGCATTATTCGCGGCCAGAATAAGCTCTGGCCCGGTCAGCGCGCTACTTGCGCTGCCGACGATAGCAGTGCCGTTTGCATCTACCGCACCGACAATCACTTCGCCCGCACTCACATTGATATTCATGCCCGTTGCTGTCTGTGTGCGCACACCGCCGATCAACAAGCTCTCGGCACCCAGACTATTTAGTTCACTTGCAGTCAATTGCACTAACCCGTTAGCGGGGCCTATAGCGCTCACGATATCGAAGCCGGGGCCGTTCAAGTCAACCAGCGAACCGCGTCCGCCGCTACCGGGCAAAGCATTGAAACTGCCTTCCAACGTCAATGCCGCCCCGCTACCGACAGCAGAGATAACCAGTTGGCCTGCGTCAACCGGCAAGCGTGGTACTGCTGTGCCGTTTGTAACAGCCTGGGCTGCAAAGAACGTATTCGCGTAACTATCGTTATACTGAGACTGCACACCACGCACCACGCTGCCGGGGGTCACTTGGAAACCGGAATAACGCGAGTCCTGAATGTTGGTACCGACCACGGCAAACTTACCCGCCATGATTTGCGAACCGTCCGCCAGAGAAGTGGCTCCCAAGCCCGGTTGCATGTCGGAATATCCCGAAACCGCTGTCACCCGATAAGCACCGGGTAATAGTGCATAATTTGCCGGCAACAGGGTGTAGTAACCCGCCGCAATCCCATTGCCGCCTGCCAGATAAACGCTTTTACCGAGTTGCGGCGTTAGCGTAGTGTTGGAAGTAGCTTGGCCATATTGTCCATACGATTGGGGGTCATACGGTGCAAAGCCGGATAACCCCGGAATAATGGCGTAGGTGTTTGCAGGGGCTTTGGTCGGGTCAAGCGGATTGATTGAGGCGCTGCTGGCCGCAACAAACTCATTGGCATAAAGATCACCGCCACCGGACACATTAACGCTTGCGCCGTGCTGGATAGCGATACTTGGCGCAGTTAAATTCACCTGTTTTTGAGGCGGCGCTGGAATAGTTGCAAAATTAGCGCCTTTGCCGGTTAAATCGTACATCCAGGCGTTACCTCCCTGAATTACGCCGAAAGGTATTGTGATTCCATCCGCCGAAACCGAAGTCAAGCTACCAGCGCCGAGAGTTACACTTTGTGAACCATTCAAATTTAGCGCGCCCATGGGCACCTTTAACATACCATTTTGCACGATATCGGCTGCGTTAAGGGTCAAACTCCCGCCGGCTGACATGACCGGACTTGTCCCGAACTGTCCGGGAAGTATCGTGATTTTTCCCGCTGAACTTCCTGTGCTATTAACCACAGAAAGGTTGTATTGCGCCATCGTAGTTGGATAAACCTGATCGGCAGTCAGCGTCAGATTCCCTTGTGTAGTCAAGCTGCCAGTCAGCGCAGTTTGGGTCGAATTAATCACACCGTTCAGGCGGATGTCACCGCCACTGACAATTTTTGCTGAACTGTTGGGGTCACTATTAACAACACCGGTACTTTTAATGTTAATTTGATTGACGCCTGAAACCGCGAAATTTCCTGTCAGGTCAATCAGCTGGCCCGTGACGTTTAATGACCCACTTCCTGAACCGGGTTGGGAGATACCTTGATTCGAAGTATCAAGATTGCCCAGCGTGACATGCACTGCTGAAATCGTGCTACTGCCATTCGAAATAAGCTGAGGCGCATCCAGCGTAATATTGCTGACTGCCGGTGCACCGGGCAATGCCTGCAAAAGAACATGATCGGCAAGAGATATGGAAGATCCGCTCTTAAGCAAGACTTGGCCAAAACCGGAAGTGTTCAGTGCATTGGCATCCAGCACAAATGAACCCGCAAAGCCCTTTTTTATGGTTGGATCGATTGGATCTTGATAATACAAAGACACCTGTCCTGCTGCCGTGTCCGCACCCGAGGTCAAACCCGGGAGTCCGGCATTAGTCGCAAAGCTGCCACTACCACCAGCCATTAACTGAATCTGCGCTGAATTCAGTGGGAAATTACCCGCATTGACGCTGGGATTGAGTACTCCGGGGTTATTGCCCAGCGTCAAAGAAAACAATCCACCAGCGGCTTGGCTTCCAGCTTCAACACCCGCACTCACGCCTCCATCAAGAAATCCACCCTCGTTTGTCTGGATGATAATTGAGCCTGCTCCACCAGCAACATGGCTCCTACGGTATACCAAACTGCCCGCTTGTAACAGTTGCAGATCGACATTTGCCGAGGTTCCTGAAACATCCATCAACGAACCTTTTTGTGAAACCACAAAGCCAACACCTGAACTTATATTGATTTGCCCTCCGGTCAGCACTTTGCCTTGAGTCAGATTCTTATTGGGTTGCGCCGCAAGGAAATACCCCTGACTTAACAGCGTACCGGTACTACCCAACCAAACAGACTGGCTCGAATTATAATTAGTTGGATCAGCGTTCAAATTCAAAGTAATACTACCGGCAGGGGCATCCAGCGTACCCAGCACAGTCAGTTGGTTTGTTGAAACAAGCTTGATGCTTGCTGTTGGGTCAACCTTGATAATGGCACCTTCTCCCACAGTCAAACTACCGTTACTACCCGACTGCGATAATGTGATGCTGGTTGGCGTATGCTGCCAATCTTGTAATGTTTTGGAATCCGGGACAGAGGAGAATGTGGTTACATCGGCACCACTTTCTAGCGTGTATGCGGTACGATCAAGAATACGGGGTTGTGACAGAGGATCAATTTCAGTACCCGCTGATACGGTCAAACCGATTAGACCCTGAGCATTCAGGTTGTAACTGCTGAAACCGCCGCTCCTGAAAAAGGCGGGAGACAAATCAAGGAGTGTATTGGTACTGTTCACTGTTCCGCCAATCACTATGTCAGCAGCTTTGATCGTCAGCGCACCACCTTTACCGCCTGCTGTGCCAAAACTTTGCAGATCAAGATTGGCCACTTGCGCCTGAAAAGCACTCGAAGAGTTCGCAGGTACTTTACCACTGGCCAAAGTGATCGCACCGCCATTGCCGCCATGAAGCGTTTTGCTAGTATCAAGCCATGCGCCACCGGACGCATTCAGAGTTGTTCCTGATGCAACCAATAAATCGCCTGATGAACTAATATTAATATTGCCACCATTAATCAAAAGCGGCTTGCTCAGGTCGGAGACACCCCCTGCCTGCAGTGCATCATTCACCCACAGACCGCTGGTAATAATTTTGCTGTTTAAACCCGCTGAACCAACGCTAAGTGTACTGGCATTATCGGTTGAGCCTGCTGTCAGGGCTGTCGCCAATTTGACAGACCCGGCAGGTACGTCAATTGTGCCCAGCATGTTTACTGTATTGCCTCTAAGTGTAATTGCACCAGCCGGGGCCAGTTGAATAGAGGTGCCCGCAGCTACAGAAACGATCTTATTGGTATCGACTTCAAGGCGAGTCAACCCGCCAGAACGACTAAACAGATTTGTATCAAGGTAGATATTTTGCTGCAAATTGGTTTGGTCCGCTGGCAACGCATTCAAATTACCTGTCAATGGATCTATTAGGGTAAAGTTATTGGACAGTTGAGGTACCCCGTTCTGGATGATGACATTGCTGTTTGTGATGTAATTCACATAACCGGTTGTACTGTTGGCTAGCGGCGTGCTGTCGCCAATAACCAAAGATCCACCCTGCGGCATCATCTGCCAGGTATTCTTGTAATTGTTGGTAGTTAGTGTGCTCGGGTCAACATAGGACAGGCGTTGGTTGGCACCTGCTATCGTATTGGCAACAATATCGCCGTTCACTACCGCATTGGGTGCCAAAACTGTCAAAGTTCCAGCCGACATACCCTGAACATATCCGGGATCCCATCTGCCGCGTGTATCGCCTCCGGCCATGGTGCTGTAGGTTTCGGTGATGCCCCATTTTTTATTTGTCACGCTATAACTGCCCGAAACACCGTTATAGATAATATTGCCGGGTGCATTGGCGATGTTGTAAACCACTCCGTTAGCGATGAGTGCAGTCGTGTTTATATAAGCGCCCGTGTAATCGACCTGTCCGCCTGACAGATTTACTTTTGATCCGCTCTTCATCACCACATCACCAGTGGAGATTAAATTCACATTTCCGCCGGCACTCGTTCTTTCTGACACAGTACGACCGATTTGAGCCTCTTCGCCCGAGTAATTGACTAAAGTTGAGCCTTGTCGAATATCGAGCAGAACGTTTTTCCCCCAAAGGTAACCGTTTTGCTGGAGCGGTGAATTGGCAAGTTGGCTACCACGCAATTGAACAGTGAGGATATCGCGAGCTACTGACACGCTGGCCCTGCTACCGGAAACATCGACCAAACTTCCACTATCCATGAAGACTCGTGCCGTATCGGAAGTGCCACTCGACGGCTTATAATTTGGATTGATGAAACTACTGCCACTGCTACTACCTATGTCAAGATATGCATTATTCTCGCCATTTGAAGGATCCAGACCCGTTGCAACAGTGACCCCCGCCGGAACAAAACTACTAATCGCGGCAAGTGTTACTTGCCCGCCAGGAACGATGATGCTACTGCCGCTTTGCATGTTAATGATATTGCCCATCACTTCAACTCTGGAAGGGTTGAATCCCTGTCCATCCGTTGTTGTTGAACTGTCTGCCAATTCCGGTACAACTTGAGTCACGCTTCCCGTTGCCAGAGTAACCGTGCCGGTTTTGGTGGCTCGAATGTCTACGCCACCGTCAGCACGGGGTTGTACTAGCGTATTATTTCCCGGATTGGTAATCAGATCGGTTACACCTCCAGCCACGTTGTAACGTGCCAAAAGTTTGATAGAGCCGTTTTCGGTAACTGAGGTGGTAGCCGAAACGCGCCCTTGCTGGTTTACAGCATAGCCAATCAGAGTGATATTGCCGCGTTGCGCGATGATGTCTGCCATGTTGGTGACAGTACCGGATGCGTTGTTCTGCACCTTCCCTGCCAAGTTCGTATCCACTGCTCCGGGATTCGTCACATCAACTTCGACCAGTACGCCGCGCAGATTGGGATCTTGACTGGCTTCAAGATAGACCTTATTTCCCGCTGCCATTACAGTCTGCCCGTCTGGTGTGCTAATGGTTCCGTTGTTTTCCACTACGGGCGCAAATAGCATGACGCGGGAGCCGTTCAACACCGCTCCGCTATCAACTCTGACAAAACCACCGATACCGCTGAATGCGGGTATCAACTGCGTATTGGTGAGGTAACCAGCCGTATAGAGACTATCCGTAATATCCAGAGAAGACGCAATCAGGGCACCCGTATTCACTTGCGCCCCATTGGCGAAAATAATGCCATTCTGGTTGATCAAATAAATTTGGCCGTTAGCATTGAGCGAGCCTGCGATGTTGGATGGATTCGCGTCCCAGATGCGATTGAGCGCACTTGACGTGCTGCTTGGTTGCACAAAATTGACGCTATTGCCCTGCGCAATGTTGAATTGTTGCCAGTTGAGGATTGCTGTCTGTGAAGACTGGTTTATCGTCAGGTTGGTGCTACTTGGATTTGACAGGGACACCGAACCAGCCTGAACGAAATTGCTATACACGTTAGCCGGCGCATTGGTGGCGATATTGCAACCACCACAAGGCAAACCCATCGGTACAGGTAGTGAAGCCGCAGTAGCATTGGGCAACGATATTGGGGCCAACACACCCGTAGCGATAAGTGCGCCTACCAGCAGCGTCAGTCTGCCAATATGCGGGGCGCGTGTATGTTTCGGGTTTGTATTTTGAGTCGTTTTTTTCATTGTGTACCTCTCAGTCAACTTTCGTGTTGCACTGCAGCCAATTCGTTAATTCGCTAAGCCCGTCATTCCCATGCATCCGTCATTCTCGCGCAGGCGGGAATCCCGTTATTAAATACTCCTGCGAAGCAGACCTAACTTTGAATCTTCTTTTGTCCGCTACGCGGAGTGTTCGTTCTGCTGGATTCCCGCCTGCGCGGGAATAACGGCCAGCCCTAAAACGCCAAAGTCGCCTTAAACCCCACACGCGGTTTTCCCGCAGTTGTATAAGTCGTGCCTTTGCTCGGCCATCCCGCATCCAATCGCACATTCAAATCAGTCCATGCCTGAAACCGCAGTCCAACGCCAACGCTGGCCAGATCAGTTTTCGATATTTGCCCGGGCAACGGGCTTTGCACGCGCAAATGTGCGGCATCGTAAAACCCCAACACACGCAGATCGTTCACCCGGCCCGAGGCCCACTGCGGGCCGCGTAGTTCAAGCGTGCCATGTTCTCCATCGTCGCCGGCTTGTTCGGCTTCGCGATAGCCGCGCACACTGTCCGAACCACCGGCTACAAATTGTTCGTTACTGATCAACGGGCCACCGGTCATCTGTCCATCCAGCTTGGCGTATAGCGATGTTCCCCAAAATAAACTCTGGGTGCGGTCAACACCTCCGCGCGCATAAAAATAATCCGGCTCTGCACCATAGCGCATGCACTCAAACTGCGACACGGTCTGCCCGCTGCAATCTGTCGTGTGGTCGCCCACACCGCGCAATTTAAAATTGATCGTGGCATTGGCAGTGGTCATGTTTTCACTGTCCGGCAAGCTAAGGTTGTAACCCGCCGAAAACGGGATATAACTGATCGGCGTATGTCCTGTGTTCGAGCCTGCCAGCAAAGTATCGTTGGCGAAATCCTTGTAATCCACGCCTAGCGTAACGCTATGAAACAAACCCGGCTTAGTGTGCAAAGGAAGCACCCAGCGGGCGCCGTAAATATTGCCCTTGCCCAACAATGTCATATCTCCCACGGCAGCCACGTTACTGCGTGATACAACCGCATACATCGCCAGTTGATTACCGTCATTCAATGGCATCAAATAAGTGCCTGAAAGCACCCTCACCTGATTTGTATCCTGTGGTGATGTCTGATATTGCAGCGACAAGCTATGTTCTCTCTGCCACAAATTGTCGTAGCGCACCATTCCGGTGAGCCGCAACGGATCTGTGTTGGGGCCGGCATAGTTGCTCAAATCAAGGCTGCCATGCAGCGGTAATTTATCTTCAACTTTTAAATCAACTTCCACTTTGCCGGGTGTCATACCCGGTCTTAGCACTGGGGTTACGCGCAGATCTGCCGCGCGATTCGCCTCAGCCATCTGCGTTTGCACACCAGGGAAATACGGAATACTGTCCTGTGCCAACTCAGGCACCTTGGCCAATATGCGACCCAAATCGTAGTAATGCGAACCCACTACTCGCACTTTTTCCACACTGCCTTCCGCCACTTTCAAACGCACGACGCCGCTACTAACTGTCTGCTCGGGAATATCCACCAGCACTGTCAGGTAGCCTGCATCTCGATAAGCCTGCTCCAATGCAGAACGTGCTGACTCCACATCGGCGATGGTTTTGTCTTCGCCCAGATACCGGTAGACAACTTCTTCAATACGGGTTGAAGACAGTACCTTGTTGCCTTCGATGCGGTATTCCATTATGTTGAAACTTGTTTTTTTTGCGGGCGCGGGTGCCGGTGCAGTCTGCGGCACCGGCTCTGCCCTGCTGCCACATACAAATACCAGCCCAGCACACAGCAAAAATATCTTGGTCAATCTC
>CAIWKC010000177.1 GCA_903913145.1 uncultured Gallionellaceae bacterium
ACGCCGGCATCCATCAGTGCCAAACATCCGGAACACACCGAAGCCATGGATGAGGAACCGTTGGATTCTAAAATTTCACCTGAGCGATCAGTCGAATCACGATGATTTCGAGTGGGAAGAGTATGAGCCGGAATATGCTGAAGAGTCGCTTGCCGGTAACGTGATCTCCTTTTTGAAAGAGATCACCGGAGACTAAACAAGCACCTAGGCAGGAATGCTCTTAACGCGTGTGATCCTAATTACTTCGGATATGCGACGCAGATTGCGCATCAGGTTTGCCAAATGCAGGCGGTTGTTAACTTGCAGTGTGAAATATAGCGCAGTGTATTCACCTTCATTGCTGAAATGCACATTTTCGATGTTGGATTCGGCCTCTGCAATAGAAGCGGCCACTTTTGCCAATACGCCACGCTGATTAGCAACAATCAATTTGATATTTACATCAAATAACTTGTTCAGATTATTATCCCATGCAACATCAAGCCATTCTTCTGTGCTGGTGCGGCCTTTGCGCAAGGTCGGACAATCGTGAGTGTGAACAACCAATCCTTGTCCAGGACGAATTATTCCGATAATTGGGTCGCCAGGTATAGGGCGGCAACACTTGGCAAATTGCATCGCCATTCCTTCGTTACCCAGTATGGTGACAACTCCGCTTGCGTGATTGGCTAATTGGCCTGGAATTTCGCCCTCACGTGCCAACTGTCGGGCTATGACCATATTTAGTCTGCGCCCAAGACCAATATCGGCACAAATTTCCTGGCGCGATTTTGCTCCCGTTTCTTTAAGCAACTTTTCCCAATTTAAATTAGTTAACTCTTGAGGTTTGACTCCCAGAGAAGTGAGTGCTTGACCCAGTAAACGTTCACCAAGATTAGCCGACTCATCCAGATGCATGGTTTTGAGTGCATGTCTGATTTCGCCTCGGGCACGACTGGTAACGACGTAATTTAACCACGCGGGATTGGGATGCGCGTGAGGTGCTGTGATAATTTCAACACGGTCACCATTTTTCAACTCAGTACGCAGTGGCACTAATTCAAAATTGACCTTGACAGCCACACACCTGTTACCAATATCGGTGTGAACGCTATAGGCGAAATCGACCGCAGTGGCACCTCGGGGAAGGGCAAAAATCTTTCCATGAGGCGAAAAGACATAAACTTCATCCGGGAATAAATCAATCTTTAAATGCTCGAGAAATTCTGCCGAATCGCCACTTTGAGACAGGCTTTCCAAGAGGCTTTGAAGCCATTGATGTGTTTTCTTGTGAAGTTCATTGATGGGCGTTTTCGAGGTTTTGTATAGCCAGTGCGAAGCAAGACCGGCTTCGGCAATTCTGTTCATTTCAAAAGTGCGTATTTGCACCTCGATCGGTGTGCCAAACGGCCCGAACAGAGCCGTGTGTATTGATTGATAGCCGTTTGCTTTTGGAATGGCTATATAGTCTTTGAACCTGCCGGGGAAGGGTTTGTACAGGCCGTGCAATGCACCCAAAGTAAGGTAGCAAGATGGGAAGTCATCAACCAGAACTCTGAATCCATAAATATCCAGTACCTGCGAAAAAGCGAGGGATTTTGATTGCATCTTTTCATAAATACCATAAAGATGTTTTTCACGTCCCTTCACTTCCGCTTTAATATGGTTGTCTTCCAGTCGTTGTTTGATAGATTCCAGAATTTTTCCCACGACTTCGCGACGATTGCCGCGGGCCACTTTTAGTGCTTTTGACAATACGGAATAGCGATTAGGATGCAAGTGCATAAAGCACAAGTCTTGCATTTCCTGAAATAAAGTATTCAGTCCGAGGCGGTTTGCGATCGGAGCATAAATCTCCATTGTTTCGCGAGCAATGCGCTGACTTTTTTCCGGCGAAACCGCTTCTAGTGTGCGCATATTGTGTAATCGGTCCGCCAATTTGATTAGAATGACGCGAACATCTCGCGCCATTGCCATCAGCATTTTACGAAAATTTTCTGCTTGGGCGTCTTCCAGAGTTTCGAATTGAAGCTTGTCCAGCTTACTTAAACCTTCAACCATTTCAGCAACAGGCTTGCCGAATTTCTGCGCTACATCCTCAATATGAATGGCGGTATCTTCTACTACATCGTGCAATAACGCTGCAACAATAGCCTGAGTATCCAAATGCAGCGGGGTGAGAATTCGCGCGACTGCGATGGGATGAGTAACGTAGGGATCGCCCGATTCACGCAGCTGACCCTGGTGAGCTTCAGCGCTGAATTCAAGCGCGCTCTTTATGGTAGCGACATCCTCCGGCCTAAGATAAGCGGAAACCTCTTGGATTAAAGCTTCGGCATCAAGTTGGGTCATATGGATTACTCCATGAACCTATGGTCGGGGAAAATAAAATCCCCAAGAATAAAATAATCGGAACTTAAGTGTATGAGAACAATTGAATAGTTCTCACACGGCTACCCGGTAAAATAGTTCGGGAGAGAATTAAAATTTGAAATGAAAATACTTAAATTACGCCATGCCCCTATTCAGAATCTCGATACCAACCTTGCCATCACTGATTTCACGCAATGCAGCAACTGTAGGTTTGTCTTTGGTGTCGTCACTCAAGTGGCTCGCTCCATTAGCCAATTGACGGGCGCGGTAAGCTGCCGCAAGCGTGAGCTCAAAACGATTTGGAATATATTTCATGCAATCTTCGACTGTAATACGAGCCATGAGGTTCTCCTAATTTAGTAACTGATAAATGACTGCTGAATGACGCGCGAGTTGCCGGTTGCGACTGACTCCGGCAGCGACCACGACAGCATTGAGTTGTAGCAAAGCTTCATCCAACTTGTCGTTAATAATAACATAGTCGAACTCTGCAAGATGCGATATGTCCTCGCGGGCGGCTTGCAGCCTTTTGGAAATGATCTCTGCACTGTCCTGATTGCGTCCTTTCAGGCGCGACTCCAAAGCGGCAAGTGACGGGGGCAAAATAAAGATACCGATGGAAGTAGGGAATTTACTGCGAACTTGAGCGGCACCCTGCCAGTCGATTTCCAACAGGATATCGTGTCCCTTCGCAGTCTCTTGGCTGATCCAGGTTTGTGAAGTGCCGTACAGGTTGCCATAAACTTCTGCACTTTCAATGAAGTCACCATGTTGCGACATTTCGGTAAATCTTTCGCGGGTTACAAAGTGGTAATTGACGCCATCAGTTTCACCGGGCCGCGGTGCTCGCGTAGTAAAAGAAACAGATAGCGATATCTGTTTGTTGAGTTTCAATAAAGCAGCGACCAGACTGGTTTTTCCGGCACCGGAAGGCGCACTGATGATAAATAGATTTCCACTCATAAGTTATTTGCTTTCGCTTCAATATTCATTCACACGCCCATTATGAGGCATCTGCACAGTGTGCTGCAATGTAACGCGTAAAAGTTCAATCGCCAGTCAGTCTTAAAATTAAATAAAAAAAGGCTGTATCCAAAAATAAAGTTGGTGAAATTAACCAACTTAAATGAATGCGAC
>CAIWKC010000178.1 GCA_903913145.1 uncultured Gallionellaceae bacterium
AACACGAAGTCGAGTTCGTCGTCATACGCGCCCTCTTCTTCGAGAAAGTTGATGGCGGTAATCACACCGCGGCCTGCACAACCAACACCGGGCTCTGGTCCACCGGATTCAACGCACTTGATGCCGCCGTAACCTACGGAAAGAACGTCTTCCAGTTCGAGATCTTCGACGCTACCGGCTTCAGCAGCCAGCTCCATCACCGAGTTTTGTGCCTTAGAGTGCAGAATCAAACGAGTTGAGTCAGCCTTCGGATCGCAGCCAACGATCATTACTTTTTTGCCCATTTCGGCAAGAGCTGCCACAAGGTTCTGGGTAGTAGTCGATTTACCGATACCGCCCTTCCCATAAATTGCGCATTGACGCAGAGCCATGATAGTCTCCTATGAGTTTCAGATTAAAGATGCGATTGAAAAACTGTTTCTCGCACCACTACCATCGCAATCTCCGTGCCACCCATTGAAATTACATACAAGTGACTGAAATTTCTGTAAATAATATTTCAGCTCAAAATACATTGGCTGATGTGGAACACAACAAAGCAGATCGCTTTGTAGCAGTGACTACAAGCTCGATACCTGTTTTACCCCGCTACGCTCGCCTGCCAATCAACCGCTGTAATCTTCCTGCAGTAATTATTGGAGGACTGACTTTTCAATGTTCGCCTGTCGCGATTGATCTTGATGGCGTAGCACAATTTCATCGGGGATTTTTCTCGTTGCTCAATCAATTCGACAATGCCAATGAACGTGCTCAGGCTTTTACTAAGCACATGAACGCCGCTTTCTATCTTAACGATCCGGAACAAGCTGGCTACTCTCCACAAACTAACAGCAAGCGATATAAAACCGACTACTGGCGAATGTTGCGGGGGTGGGGATTTGATTCAAACGGGCGCGAGGGAGCAGCACTCAAAGGTTGGGTGGAGTCTCGCTTTGGTTTACTTCCCCGACATCACGCCGGGCCAATCCGTGATTTTTCCGGAGTTACTTATAGACGCTATCTTGAAATGCGTGCCAGCGCGATGTATGGCACTAATGCTGTTGAAGCCCAGTTCGACCTGCTTTATTCATATTGCCAATATGAACTTGCAAGACAATATCCGGATACGAAACATCTCACTTTGTATCGGGGCGTGAATCGTGTAGATGACTATGAGACATTAGCTTCACTGGATAACAAACGTCGTGTTGTGCTGTTCAATAATCTGAGCTCGTTCACGGCCAGCCGTGAGCGGGCGGATGAATTTGGTGATTACCTACTGACGGCCCGTGTGCCGCTTGCCAAAATCTTTTTTCATACTCGCTTACTGCCTGGCTTGTTACAAGGTGAAGATGAATATACTGTGATAGGCGGCTTGTACGAAGTGAGTATTGCTGCGTATTGAATATATTTAGGGGCGTATGGCAATGCGCCCCTACCCGTTACCTACAGACGACAAGATTTTCAAAATTGTCGCATTTCCTCCAAAGCTTACCCTGCTGTATATCGCGCCGATGTTGAAACTAAGCTCTGGCGCGATTATTGCGAAGTAATCCTCATTATTAACAGAGGAGTCCTCCAAATGAGTTCACAGTTCGAAAATATATTCACTGGCCTATCAGAGGGAAGTGTCATACCGTATCTTGGGCCGGGAGCGCTTAACGGTGTAATTGATCCGTCCAGTGGCAAGACAATTCCTGCCGACAGTGATAGCCTCATTCTGGCGATGAACAATGGCCAGCCAATGGCACCGAAACTGATGTATGAATTCCCGCGAGCCGCGATGAATGTTGAACTCAAAAAAGGACGCTCCGCAGTCAATAGATTTCTTGACGCAACTTATCGCGACAAACAGTGGAGCACTTCAGCTCTTCATGAATGGCTTGCGCTGCAGAAAATTCCCTACATCATTGATGCTAACCGCGATACACAATTACAGAAACAATATGCATCAACACCGCATACACTGATCGTTGGCATCGCGCGCTTGTCCGGAAAAGATTACCGCTTCCGCATATACAAACACAATGGCAACAGCTACACCCCTATAGAGCAAGAGGCCGTGGATACCAGCTTGCCAATAATATTTAAGCCACTTGGCACGCCTCTACCCGAGTCTAACTATATTGCGTCGGATGCAGATTTCGTTGATTACATCACAGAACTGATGGGTGGGTTTGCCATCCCTTCTTTTGTTAAACGCTCACGCCAGAACAAACGCTACCTGTTGCTCGGCTTGCGCCTGAATCGTGACACTGATCGCATGGTTTTCTCGGATGTTATCTTCGGCGCTGACCAACCCGCTGGCTGGGCGTTTATTCCCCGCCCGACTGAAAAAGAGAAGCGCTATTTGAACAAACTCAATATTGAAATCATTAATGCGGACGTGGCGGATTTTTTAACGGCTGCACAAACATGGAACGGCAGTTTCGCTGCTGCATGAGCAAGTATCAAGCAGTCTGGGACGATACGTGCCACACTTTAGGTGTTGAAGAAATTGATCACTCCCATCGCGACTTCATCAATCAGGTCGCCGCGCTCATCGCTGCCAGTGATGCAGATTTTCCAACCATGTTTCAAGCGCTAGTGGCACACACTCGCGAACACTTCATTGCTGAAGGCAAACTGATGCGTGATAGCAAGTATCCGGGGCTCGGCGTGCATGAGGGTGAACACCATCGGGTACTAGGCGAGCTACAACAGCTTAACCGCAGCCTGAAGCGTGGACGCTTACCGTTGGTGCGTGCCTATGTACGCGAAGGACTGCCGGAATGGTTCGACACTCATCTGACCATGATGGATGGTGCGTTGGTGTCATTTTTAAAATATAACGGGTTCTACTAACGAACTGAAAAAACTATTTGCTGTGCTTCAGTTAAATTTTATTTTGGTCCTTATAGAGGAACTGATTATTATCAAAATTGCGCGAGTTCAAAATTGAACTCGCGATTTAAGAATCAATCAGAACTCATGCAAAGTATATTTTATTCGGCAATATAGCTTATAGACTTGCCGCTATAGCAGCGATTGATACAGACAGAGTGCTAATCCAGCCAAGATTACTGATAAATTTAGTATCTTCAGGTGATAGTGGCTCGTGATTTTTCACTTTTGAATTTAGAATTTCCAATTCGGCTTGCAACTCGTTTAACTTTGCTTGCTGAAGCTGTAACTCTTTAAGTTTAGCCTGCTGCATTTCATTGAGTAATTTTTTCATTTCACATTTTCCTTAAATTTCGTTATAAAAAATCAAATGCCTAATTCTAGAAATTATTCGTATTTAATTTTGCCAATCTCATGAGTCATATACGAAGTTATTATTTGATGCTTTAGCCTCATCATCCGTTTAAAACTATACCAACTCCTCTTCAAATATCCTATAGCCCAAAAGGTCTATATATCTGCTCAAAATATATAGATGCAAACCATCTTATGTGGTGAAAGTAATTCAACTATATGTTTAGTATAAAAATATTCTAAGTTAATTTTTTCCAGAAGAGTTTAATTCCGGCCATCGGCTTCGCGCAGTACCGCCGGGTCCTGGTTGGCGACGCGGGCCAGATCCTCGGGTGACGTGCCGCGCCCC
>CAIWKC010000179.1 GCA_903913145.1 uncultured Gallionellaceae bacterium
TAAACGACGGCTAATATTAACCAATTTTTTTAGGCTAGGTTTGTAAATTGAATTTGTCTTTTTTCAAAACATGTTGGCGGGCAATCACAAACACCCCCTCCCCCGGTGGGAGAGGGAAGTGAAATACAGCCTCCCGTTTCGGTGTTGAATCTGCTCCCTCTCCCCCCGGGGGAGGGTTGGGGAGGGGGTGTAGTGGGACATTAGGCGTAATCATGTTTAATGACTATCGGAACGGTCAACCCTAACAGAGTCCTCAAGTATTGCCGGGGTTTACCCAACTAAATTATTGCTTGAAAACTTTGTTTTCATTTTAATCTGAATTCTCTTTGCGATCATATAACCAGGTCATATGGTTAAGTCGATCAGCGGTATCAGCGGGCACATCAGACCACAGGAAACGCCAAGTCCAGTAACCTTCGCTTTTTCCGGGGAAATTCATGCGATGTTCGTTAGATAGCCCAAGAATATCCTGCAAAGGAAAAATGACTGTATCGGCAACACTTGCCATACCCGTGCGAATCAAATCCCATTGAATAGTTCGACCGTCAGTTGCGAGATATTCGCGCAAGTGGTGTCGCTCGTCTTCTGTGGCTGAATTCCACCAAGAAACAATCGTGTCGTTGTCGTGCGTCCCCGTGTAAACGACCGTATCATTTTTATTATTATGCGGCAGGAATCTTTTTTCTCCATTTTCACCCCAGGCAAATTGCAGAATGGACATTCCTGGAAAATTAAATTTTTTGCGCAACTTTTCAACTGCTGGCGTTATATTTCCCAAATCCTCCGCGATAATCGGCAGATTCCCCAGCGCTTCGGTAATTGCTCTAAAAAGTGAGTCACCCGGCGCGGGCACCCACCGACCATTTACCGCAGTGGGCTCTTGAGCTGGAATTTCCCAGTAATTAACAAAACCAATGAAGTGGTCGATGCGCAGGATATCAACTAATTCAAACGTATTTCGAATCCGCTCTATCCACCATGCGAAATCCTCTTTTTCGTGTATTTTCCAGCGATAAAGTGGATTTCCCCAGCGTTGACCTGTCTCACTAAAAACATCGGGTGGAACACCTGCTATTTTAGTTGGGCGTCCCTGCTTATCCAATTCAAATAAATCCGGGCGGACCCAAGCTTCAACACTATTGTGTGCCACGTATATGGGCATATCGCCTAGGATACGAACTCCACGTTGGTTGGCATACGCTTTAAGCTTGATCCACTGATGAAAAAAACGCCACTGACAGAATTTCCAGAAAGAAATTCTTTCTGCATTGTTAGCCGATGCCACTTCAAGTGCTTTGGAATTTCGCGATACAAGTTCTGCATCCCAGCAACACCAGTCTCGTCCGTGAACTCCTTCGGACAGTGCCATAAATAAGGCATAGTCTTCAAGCCAACTCGCGTGTTTTTCACAAAATGCAGAGAAATCTGCCCGATCCTCAGGGCTTGAGTTTTCTTCAAAATGTTTTGCTGCCTTAGCCAGACAATTCACGCGATAAGGAATTACTTTGTCAAACTCAATGTGACGCGAATCAAGCATGGATGAATCACGAAAATCAAGTTCCATTAGCCAGCCATGTTGCTGCAATTCTTCAAGATTAATCAGCAGGACGTTTCCCGCAAAAGCAGAATTACTCATGTAGGGAGAATTGCCTGGTCCTATGTTGACAAGAGGCAGTATCTGCCAGCGGCTCTGACCGGCTGCAACTAACCAGTCAACAAAATGATAAGCTGACTCTCCCAAGTCGCCAGACCCGTGTTGTCCGGGCAACGATGTCAGATGCAGTAATACTCCACTGGAGCGGGGAAAATGTTTCATTTATTTTTCCTGAACTCAATAGTAACAATATTTCATTAGAGCAAATCCGCGTTACGCCGGCAAGTAATGAACAAAAGGAACACCGATAATAGTCCATTTCTTCCTCCACATCCGAGCGATGAAATGGTTTGGGAATATCTATAATTTTCTTCAAGTATCCTACTGATCAAACCTTTGTGTAAAATATCCAGTAAGATTGGTGAAAGTTTTGATCGGCAACGCTGTGCCAAATTAACGGGAATATTGGAATTGCGATGATCGGGTTGGAAGCACAATTATTATTGGAAGAAATTTCCGGGGAATTTGCAAAACTGCCTGAAGTGGCTGCAGTTGTCCTTTCCGGATCAAATGGAAGCGGGTTCTCTGATGAGGTCTCAGACATTGATTTGTACGTTTATTCCCAGCATGAGCCCTCGCAGAAATGGCGTACTGAGTTGGCGCGAAAGTTCGGAGAAAAAGCTAGCATAGGCAATGAATTCTGGGAACCCGGTGATGAATGGGTCTCACGAGAGACACGCAAGGTGGTAGACATCATGTACCGTTCACCGGCATGGATAGAGCAGCAATTCGAGCGGGTGTTGAGCCAACACCAAGCATCCGTCGGCTATAGCACCTGCTTTGTGTACAACGTGCTTCACTCACAGCCACTGTACGACCGGGGCAATTGGTTTGCTTCACTAAGGGCAAAAGCCGAGCAGCCTTATCCTGATTCTCTGCGACGTGCCATTGTCGCCAAAAACTATCCAATTTTGCGCATGACGTTATCTTCTTATGTGCATCAGATTGAAATAGCGTTGGACCGCAAAGATAGCGTGAGTGTCAATCACCGGGTCGTTGCATTGTTGGCCAGTTACTTCGATATTCTTTTTGCGGTTAACCGGTTGTTCCATCCCGGTGAAAAGCGGCTGGTTGCTTACGTAATGGCAAAATGTCCTAAACGCCCGCCTGAATTTGAAAAGCAGGTAACTAAATTGTTGTTGGCAATCGCGTCGACAAAGCAGTCGGATGTACTTGGAGAAACTGCGAAACTACTTGATGGTTTGGACGACCTGCTTATCGAAGAACAACTTATTACTCCCCATTCGAATTAGCAAAATTAACATTATCACTCGGCAGTCGGATTGTAGCGATAAGTCCGACTTCCGGATGATTCTTCAATTGCAATTCGCCACCCAAGGCCTGAACGATATCACGGGCAATTCCCAAACCCAGCCCCAAGCCACTCTTGTTTTGGTCGCGCCCGTGTTCGAGTCTGAGGTAGGGTTCAAACAAACTGGCAATCGATTCTTCAGGCACACCGGGACCATGGTCGCGCATTTGAATATCGATGTACCTGTCGACTGCCATGACAGAAATTTCAACTTTTTCACCGTAGTGCAATGCATTGTCCAGCAGGTTGCCGATAGCACGTCTGAGCGCGAGTGGCTTGGTGGTAACTGTCAATCCGGATTTCGAGTATGACACGTCATGACCCGCCAACTGGGCACCCCTTATCATGCGTTCGATCACCGCATCAAGCTGGATAACGGTGGGATTTTCGTAAATATCGCTGTCCTTGACATATTGCAACGCTCCTTTGACCATCATATCCAGATCATCCAGATCTTCGTTGAATTCACTCCTCAAATCGTCATCATCAAGCAATTCGGCTCGCAGTTTCAGACGCATGATGGGCGTGCGAAGATCATGGGAAATGGATACGAACAATCGCTCCCGGTCTTCAATGTAACGCTGAACGCGTTTGAACATGGTATCGAATGCACGCGCCGTATTGATAAATTCCCGACTACCGGTTTTGGGTATGGCCGGCATGGTTTCGCCGTTGCCAATTTTGGCAGCCGCCTCGGAAAGTTCGGCAAGCGGGCGTGTGATCCAATTCACCACCAGCAACGATACCAGCAAGACAGCAGCCAGCGTGAGCGCTTGAAGAAAAATTCGTTCAGCTGAAAAAATACTGTTGTTTTCGAGAAAATAAGGTTCTGGCATCATGCTGGCCAGAAATAACCACCGGCCCGGTTCCATTTCGGCCTGAATTATAAGGACAGGCGCCGGATTGGGTTTTAGCAGCAGGATGTGCTGAACCCAGCTATCGGGCAAATCGCCTATTTTTGTCCCGTCGTCGGAAACCACCAGGTTTTGCGGGAGGGCAAATGCGACGCGAAAATCGGACAGATTCGGCAAGTCTTTTTTGATGACGCTTTCTACCTGATTAATCGCGATTTGCGTTAACGGATGCGGCTCTATTTTGATAATGTTCAATGCGGACGTATTCAGGTATACAAAGAAACGGGTTCCACCCATATTTCTGAATTGCTGAATAATGATAGGCCGATAGTCGTGCGGCAGAGACTGAAAAAACCTCAGCGTATTGGTGGCGCTGTGTGCAAGATGCTGGGAAGCCGCGGTCACTTCAATTTCGGCTTTGCTACGCATTTGAAATGCCCAAATTGAAATGCCGACCAATTGTGTCATCAACACCCCGGCAACCATGACCACCGAGATACGGCCCAGCAAAGAGTCTGGCAATAACCAGCCCCACAGACGCGGACGCTTTCTTCGTTCAGTCATTGGAAACAGTGACGTCTGTCGCAAAGACGTAACCTGAACCGCGCACGGTTTTGATCAGAAGCGGTTGTTTGCCGTCATCATGCAAACGCAGTCTTAGTCTGCTGATTTGAACGTCCAGTGAACGGTCCAGCGGGGCTGAATCACGCCCGCGCGTTTCTTCAAAAAGTACGTTGCGGTCAAGTAATTCGCCCGGATGTTCGACCAGATATTTGAGTAGTTGAAAATCCATTCCGGTCAACTGAACGATCTGTCCATCCGCATCCAATACCGTGCGCTCAACCGCGTCAAGAGTGAATCCGGCGAATCGATAGTAGCGTGGTGCCGAAGCATTTTCGATACCGCCGCGCCGATGAATCGCCTTTATTCTGGCAAGCAATTCACGGGGATTATAGGGTTTGGCGATATAGTCATCTGCCCCGAGTTCTAATCCGACGACCAGATCGACGGCATCAGGGCTGGCCGTCAACATGATGATTGGCACATTGGAGTGCTTTCTGACGATTCTGCAAAGCGCAAAGCCATCTGTATCCGGCAACATCACGTCAAGTATGACCAGAGACAATTCATCTTTGTATCGTTCAAACTCGGACAGGAAGGCTGCGCCGTCGTGCGCCAGACGAACCTCATATTGGTTTTTCTCAAGATAGGTCTTCAGCAGAGTACGTGTTTTTTGATCATCATCAACAATGAGTATTTTGCGTGTCATGTGTTTTTCGTCATTTTGATTTTCGTAAAATATTGGCAATCAACACAAAACGGCGTTGTGTTTCTTCAACGGTGATATCGTCATCCATGAAAAATTTGTGAAGTTCGTTAATAATCGTATCACGAGAAGTTTCATCGGTTGCCATTCGATGGGTAAAACTGGGCACCTGTACACTGGCACCCCGCGAAAAAATTGACCACGAGGCGCGTGCGCAACTGTCCATTCTGGATAGATCAGGATTGCGCAGTACAGATATTGATCCCTTAATCTGATTGTAATCATTCTGAACCCCCGGCGACACGACAATGCTCGCGAGCTTTTGTTGCGCCAGAATATGGCGATTATTGGGACTATTCGAGACAAACATCGCAAGCGTGTCTATATCAAAAAGGTGGTAGTTACCGGTATCTGGTACTGCCGTACAACCAAAATCGGTATCGGTGACCAAGCCCCACGAGTTCAGCTCACCCTTGGCCCAGTCTCCCATTACCATCATGGCTGCTTCACCATTGGCGAATTGATGGGTTACTTGCGTCCAATTTTGCTCCTTGATTGGTTTTTGCATCCATTTTTTAAGGGTGCGAAGGCGCTGCAGAGCTTGTGCAAATCTTACATCCGCATAGGCTTTCGGATCTTTGTTTACAAAAATATCCATATAAAAAGGTGCCCCGCTTTCAGCCAATACAAGCGACTCGAACAGGGTTGAAATCTGCCAGGGTTCAGTGCTTTGAGCCAGCGCGGGGATGCCGGCATTTTGTAATAAGGTAGCAATGCGCACCAGATCGTCCCAGTTTTGCGGCGGGGCAAGCTTGAGCCGGTCAAAAATCTTTGTGTTGTATAGTAGTGTGTTGACGCGGTGAATGCCGAGCGGTGCAACCACAGCATGTCCATGCGGACGTGTCCAAGAATAGATTGCCGGAAATAATAATTTGTCCCATTTACCGATATCAGCAACCGTGTCCAGATTCTGCAACAGTCCCAAGTTGGCCCAGTCGCCTATGATAGTGCCATTCAGTTGAGCAACCTCAGGCGCCTCGCCGGCAATGACGCGGCTTTTCAGCACGATCATGGCGGCGACACCCGAGCCGCTGGGAATTAAGACCTCATTCCAATCGATATCTTCTTGTAATAGTCTAGCCGCGATAACATCAACAGCTGCGTGTTCGCTGGCAGAACTCCACCAATTCAATACGTGCAATGATTCTGCCTGAGCACTTGAGGTTAAGAAAATCGAAAACAATCCAATCAGCAAGCAAAGTAGCTCCTTACCCTTGAATTTGTAGGTATTATAAGTAGAACAAATTTTAATTATGAGTACTGGCATCGCTTTTACGCTGTCGCTCCAAGGCAGGCTTTGAATATTTTACTCAAAGCTTAAACATGAATGTAAGTATTAATTTAATAATGTAAAGAAACGCAAGTTATTGTTATAAATTGTGTCTGGAGAGCCAATCATTTTGGGTGCCGTGTATTTAGCCGTCATACCAGTCAGAGCGGTATGTTGGCGATTTTCAAGTTGATTTGCGTGTAAAGAAATGTCTCTTGACTGCATGAAACCATTATAAATACTTTTCATTAACTCAGTAAGTTATAAAAATAAGCAGGTAAACCTATCTGGCTGGTGTTACAAATAGGCTAATGCTAAGGTCTAGGTACTTCTGAAAACCAGCCATCAACAAAAGGGTTTTCAGTTAGTCATTGGTAATACATTCTATAACTAAAATCCGGGGGATTGATTTAATGTTGGAACCTCCGCCCGGACAGGTTTAAGTGTGTTTCCAACATGTATGAACTTAGGCATTTTAAGTTCGCAGGAGAATCGGGCATTGACGCGGAGTTGGCAATATTAATCCGATTGGCTGAGCCACCTCGGGTACTTCGGTTGGTGTTCAAGTAGAGGCTGGGTGGTGAGTTGATAGAACATATCTCCTCATAGAAAAAATCAAAATCCTGCTTAACAGCGGGGGTACTAGATCGCATCAAACTACAATATCAGGAGACAAATCAAATGAAACTAAATAAATTGACTGGTGCCATTATTGCCACCTCGGCGTTAATGTTGGGAGCGCATACAGCCTTGGCAGCAGAAGTTGAAGTATTGCACTGGTGGACATCGGGTGGCGAGGCAAAGTCGGTAGTTGAATTGAAAAAAATGATGGAAGCCAAAGGAGATAGCTGGAAAGATTTTGCGGTATCCGGCGGTGGCGGTGAAAACGCGATGACGGTACTCAAATCCAGAGTTGTTGCGGGCAATCCTCCAACAGCGGCGCAGATCAAAGGCCCTTCAATTCAAGAGTGGGGTGCTGAAGGCGTATTGGCCGATCTATCGAGTACCGCAGCGGCAGGCAAGTGGGACTCTTTGTTGCCGCCCGTTGTAAGCAAAGTGATGAAGTACAAAGGCAATTATGTTGCCGTGCCGGTGAATGTACACCGTGTAAACTGGATGTGGGTAAATCCTGAAGTGTTCAAAAAAGCCGGCGCAAAAGTACCGACGACTTGGGCAGAATTCCCCGCTGCTGCGGACAAGCTGCAAAAAGCCGGCTTTATCGCAATCGCTCATGGCGGGCAACCTTGGCAGGACTTCACCATTTTTGAAACAGTCGTTCTAGGTACAGGCGGCCCTGAGTTCTTTCAAAAGGCCTTGGTTGAATTGGATCCGGGTGCTTTGAATAGCGCAACGATGGAAAAATCATTTAACAATTTCCGTATGCTGCGCAAGTATGTGGACAAAGATTTCTCCGGTCGTGATTGGAATCTGGCCACACAGATGGTAATACAAGGTAAAGCCGGCGTGCAGTTCATGGGTGACTGGGCAAAAGGTGAATTCACTGCGGCAGGTAAAAAGCCCGGGGTTGATTACCTGTGCGTTGACGCACCTGGAACCAAAGGCGATTACACGTTCAACATCGATAGTTTCGTGATGTTTAAACAGTCCTCGCCCGATGCAGCAAAAGGACAGGAAGATCTGGCCAATGCAATCATGAGCCCCCAATTTCAGGAGGTATTCAACCTGAACAAGGGTTCGATTCCAGCGCGCTTGGACGTGTCAATGGCCAAGTTTGACGATTGCGCAAAGAAATCGAATGCCGATTTTGTTGCCTCATCGAAGGGAGGCAGTTTACTCCCCAGTATCGCGCATGGTATGGCAGTACCTGCCGCATCTGCCGGTGCTATACAGGATGTCGTAACGCAATTCTTCAATTCTGAAATGACGACCAAGATGGCAATTGAGAAACTCGCCGCCGCCGCTAAAATGAAGTAAAACGCCGTAAGTGCGCAGCTAACCGCGCACTTCAGTCATCTAAAAACGCACCGGGTTATGCTTCGCACACGCGCTGCATGACTCGGTCGCAAAAAAATAAAAGGAGAGATGATGAGTGTTGCACCTTCACCCGCAGCAGCGCTATTTGCGAGGAAGTCTTTTGGGGTCACTATTCTTGACCGAATTGAGACATTCTTGCCCAAACTCGTACTGGCCCCCACGTTTGTGGGCGCGCTAATTTTCATTTATGGATTCATTCTTTGGACCGGCTATTTGTCGTTCACGCCTTCCAGAATGTTACCGAATTATGATTTCGTCGGCCTGATTCAATACAAGGCACTTTTCGCCAATGAACGCTGGTGGGTCGCGCTCAAAAATCTGGCTGTTTTTGGTGGCTTGTTTATCTTCGGCTGCCTTGCGATTGGACTTTCTCTGGCAATACTTCTGGACCAGAAAATACGCGCGGAAGGTTTCATCCGCTCTGTCTATCTTTACCCGATGGCGCTTTCTTTCGTGGTCACCGGTACTGCCTGGAAATGGATACTCAATCCCGGCTTGGGAATTGAAAAGGTAGTGCGTGACATGGGCTTTCCTGATTTCACCTTTGATTGGCTGA
>CAIWKC010000180.1 GCA_903913145.1 uncultured Gallionellaceae bacterium
AACGGGCGAGAAACTAGAAACGGAGAAACATCCAATGGGTGGCATCTAGTTTCATGAAAGCCCGCTTGTGGTAAAAGCTTTCAAGCTCTTGAGTTGCAGCCTGCAAGGCAATAAACCTCAAGGGGACTGGTTGCCTGAGCATCGATGCGACCTGGATTGTAAAGCCAATGAGGTAGTCGGATATTTTTCCGCCAAGCTCAGGAAAAGAGACGCCTCGATATTGCTGGGATGTGAACAGGTAGTCGATTACGAGTGAGGGCTTGTTATCAGACACAGCTAAAGTAAGTGCAACAAATCCGTAAGAATTGACTGCATCGTCTGCCAGGAGATGTATGCGTGTGCGATCCTTTGCAGCAAGTTTGACCGTCTGGACTACATAGTTCCGCTCATCTGCATCAGTATATTTAAACCTTGCTGAGAAAGGAGCTGGCAGCAACGCGGCACCGGCGAGTATCTGCGGCGGATCAAAGGCCAAACTACTTCACACTCGCAGATCTCGTTTTTGCAATTTGTGCCGGAGTCGTTGCAGCTTTTTCAAAACTAAAGCTGCTTCTCCCAGCCAAGACTCTAGCTGCGTTTTCTGCCAGCATGTGAGCTTTCTTGGACGGTTTTGCACTAGATAATTGCCGTTTAGCTTTTGGAGAGAGTGTCTGCGGCGGTTTAGCCCCGATAACGAATGTTGTATTAGTTTTCTTTTCCATGCAGCCACAATACATCAAGTTGTCGACTAAATCAACATATAGCTATCATATCATATGGACGATCGGGACGCGGGTAAGTTGTGTACGTTGTTGGAGGTAATCCGAGGAAGACTCATTTAAATCAGATGTAGTGCGACCTATCCATTTCTATTTCTTAAGATGAGAGTCGACAGCAACGAAATTGCCAACAAGCGATCGTACTGTCCGATAACGACGCTGACCAGCCTTTCTGACCGAAGGGCAGACATACTAACCAGGCAAAGGAACATCAGATGGACAAGTTATTTCTCATCGTTTTGCTTGTAGGATTTATGTTTAGTCCAGCAACAGCTATTTACCCTAACAACACCGGCACCTGCTCTGCGGGGACGGGACAACCATATAAGTACCCCTGCCCTCTATGGCAGGAATGATTACGGAAATAATCATTTTGAACCTCATTCTCAATTCCTTCAGCAATAATTCGCATATTCATACTTTGAGCCAAAGCAATGACCGAGCTGATAAGAGGCTCTATCTGATCGACATCAGAAATATTTGCAACAAATGACTGGTCAATCTTTATGGCATCAATTGGTAATCGTTGCAAATATTGTAATGAAGAGTAACCTGTTCCGAAATCGTCAATAGCAATTGATATTCCCATACTTTTTAGTTTGTCCAGAGTACGCTTGGCAGCGTCAGCATCCAGCATTAAAATCCCTTCTGTTATTTCAATCTGTATTAAATCAGGAGTAATGGAGTACCGTTCCAACTGCTCTTGTACAAATGTTGCAATATCATTTTGTACAATACTTTTCCCGGACAGATTGATGGCAACCGTAACCCCTGCCACACCATTGTCCAGCCAACTCCTGATCTGTCCACACACGTTCGCTATCACCCAACGATCTATTTCAATGATAAAATTACTCTTTTCAGCCAGGGGGATAAAGAGCGCCGGGGAGACTGACCCAAGGAGTGCATGGTTCCAACGAATCAACGACTCAAAATTGATAATTTTTCTCGTATTCAAGTCAACCTGTGGTTGATAATGCATCGTTAATTCATCGTGATGTATGGCCATTTTAAGCGCTTTTTCAATTTCAAACTGGAGCGCCGCAGCCTCATGCATTTCCTGGTTGAAATATTGAAAATTATTCCTTCCAGCATTTTTTGCAGAATACATGGCGATATCGGCGTTTTTAATCAAGGTTTCCGTGTCCTTGCCGTCATCAGGAAAAGTGCTGATACCGATACTACCGGTAATTGATATTTCAGCTTCATCCAACAGCATTGGACGCCTCAAGTTGCTGATAATACGCTGCGCAATAATCGCCAGATCCCCACTGCATTTAAAATTATCAATAATAACGACAAACTCATCCCCGCCAAGGCGTGCCACCATGCC
>CAIWKC010000181.1 GCA_903913145.1 uncultured Gallionellaceae bacterium
AATTGAGTTACGAAGTTGTATTGCATGATCTATTAACGCTTTATGCGCAGCTTTATGTTCATCAAGATCAGAATAATGATTCAGGGAAAGAATAGCTTCTTCATCTGCGAAATGCTTTACAACATGCGCCAGCAACTTCTCCAACGCCTGATCAAAACCTTTCGGATTTTCATTTCGTGCAAATGCAGACTCCATTAGTGTGTTGGCAAGGTCAAATAGTTTACGATGTTCATTATCGATAGTAATGTCACCACATTCATAGGAATGATGCCAATTCAGACGCAGCATCACATAAGCTTGATTCCCGATTCTGAAGTTTTCTTTTTCATGCTTAAGTACCTCATCAAACTGCTCAACAGGCAGCGGCTTGCTAATTAAATAACCTTGACCCAATTCACAACCCATACCAAGCAGTTCCTGGTATTGCTCATCGTTTTCAATACCCTCGGCGACAGTTTGTCTTCCAAACGCTTTCGCCAATGCAATAATGCCCTGAACGATCGCCTTATCTCCTGTGTCATCCAGCATATCTCTCACGAATGACTGATCAATTTTAAGTTCATCTACTGGCAACCCGCTCAAATATGAAAGCGAAGAATATCCTGTACCAAAATCATCAAGTGCAAAAGTAATCCCTAATTCTCTACAATTTCCTATGATTTCGCGAACGACATTAATATCCTTTAGCGCCACAGTCTCCAAAACTTCGATTTTAAGTTTCCCAAAAATCCTGTCGGGGAATTTTGATAAAGTGTGAACAAGTTTGCCTACAAAATCATTCGATTCCAAATGATAGCCGGAAATATTTATGCTTACTTCGATGTTAATTCCGTTTTTCTGCCACAGATCCATTTGGGCTAGTGCCGATGCAGTGACCCACTCACCAATTTCAATATCAAGATCGGTATTTTCAATTAGGCGGAGAAATTCGGATGGAGGTATAACACCACGTTCCGGGTGTCGCCAACGAATAAGGGCCTCTGCACCAATCATTTCTTTTGTGCGCAAATTAATCTTGGGCTGATAATGAAGTTCAAACTGGTTGTTGTAAAGTGCATGTCGGATACTTTTAAGGAATTCGTTTTGATTTCTTGCACGTTTATCAAGTTCGAAATCGTAAATATGGAAGCGGTTTTTTCCATTCTGCTTTGCTATATACATAGCTTGGTCAGCATGGCGTAACAAAGTATCAGAGTCTTCTTCATCCAATGGATAAATGCTAACTCCGATGCTGGCGCTAACCGTGACAGACTTTGCTTTCAAATTGATAGGCTCAGATAATATCGCAAGTAATCTTTCGAGCGTTTTAACACACTCCTCACCTTGGTCAAGACCTAACAACAGCACAACAAACTCATCCCCGCCTAGGCGGGCAACTGTATCTCCGCCACGAATCGTGTCACTGATTCGTTTAGCAACCTCAATCAAAACATCGTCTCCCGCTTCATGTCCCAAGTCATCATTAATCGACTTAAAACCGTCAAGATCCAAATAACAAACTGCCAGCAATTTTTGCTCGCGGGTTGTTTGAGAAGTAGCTTGCTTCATGCGGTCTGCCAACATCACTCGATTGGGAACCCCGGTCAATGCATCGAAATATGCAACCCGGCTTAGCTCAGCCTCGTGTTCCTTAAGATGGCTGATGTCAGAAAATACTGCAACGTGTCTTAACACCTCTCCTTCACTGTTACACAGAACAGAAATAGAAAGCATTTCCGGATATACTTCACCCGACTTTCTTCTGTTCCAAACCTCACCTCGCCATGATTTTTGTGTGTTAAGTGATTGCCACAATGCTTCGTAAAAAGACTTGTCTTGCCTACCAGAACTCAACAGTTTCGGATTTTTTCCAATTACTTCATTTCGGCCATACCCAGTCACCTTGGTAAAAGCCTGATTAACATCAATAATGTTATTCTCGGCATCCGTTATAAATATTGCCTCTTGACTACTATTAAAAACACTAGCCGTAATAAGCAGGCTTTCTTCAGACTTCTTGCGTTCGGTAATGTCGCGAGAAGAATTAAACAAAACTTTCCTTCCAATTAATTCAAGTGGAAATCCACTGACCTCAACATCAATAATTGTTCCATCTTTTCTTCGATGACGGGTTTCAAACTGGATACGATGACTACTTGCAAACTGCATTTTAAGAATATTTGGCAGTTCACCAGCCGAAAATTTTGCATCCCAAGTTGAGACATTCTTTCCAAGAATCTCGTCACGCCTATATCCCAGCATTGCAAAAAAAGAATCGCTAGCTTCAATCAGATTACCTTCTGAATCCAAAATATGTATTCCATCACTGGCATTTCTTAGAAGTGCTATATTTTTTTCACTTTCATTTTGCAGCAGCGATTCACTTAGCTTTTGTTCAGTAATATCGTAAATATATCCGTGCCAAAGGATACTACCGTCACTCAATTTTTGAGGCTGCGCATCGCCATGCCTCCAAACGACTTCATTATTCGGCAAAACCAACCTGTAATCTTCATGCCATGGTCGTAACTTGTTAGCCGATTCCGAAATGGATTCGAGAATCCTTTGCTTATCATCAGGATGCTGAAACTTGAATATTTTTGAGGAATCGATTGGAAGTTGCTCGTCTTTCAAGTGGTACGTGTCCTTAAAAGTCTTATTTGCATAGGTGAAAAATATATTTCCGCCAGAAATCTTCTTGAGTTGAAATAGCACTCCCGGAACCTGATCAGTCAGATCTTGAAGTAGAGTTGCACTTTTTTCTTTTTGACGAATGACTCGATATAATAAAATTGCTGAAAATAGCAATGCAATAATACTGCCAATCGCGATAGCAGAAACATATCTCACCACATGGCGCCAATTCCCCAGAAAAGCATCTTCAGTAACTGTCAGGTTAACAATCATCGGATGTCGATCTAATACACGAACGGCACCAAGACGTGCTGTGGGAATATTTAAATTTGAAAGACGCGGTCCAGAGGTATAAATTACATCATTAGTTTTTTTTAGTTCGTTAACAACCAGGTAAGTTGTTCCAGAAACATTTTGTTTACCAACAATATTTTCCAGTGCAGGCCATCTTGTCAAAACAGTAAAATCTTTTCTGTAAAGGGTAATACTTGCGCCTTCTCCAAGATTGTTGCATAGGCGCTCATAATAGTTGGCAAGTTGAACAACAGAAATACCGATAAGCGCAAGACCGATAAATCGTCCACTTACATCATTTAAACGACGACTTAAATAGAAAACCCATTTCCCATTTCCCTTATTCTGCACTGGAACACTCAAGAATATTCCGAGTTTAGAATCACTTAGATGAGCCTTAAAGTAATCACGATCAGACAGATTAATGTTGGGAGCTGGAAACGATCGTGTAAAGTTAATCACATCCCCGTTTGCTGCCACAATGGTAGCAACGTCAACCTGTGGCAATCCGGTAATTTTGTCTTGCAATGCGTCGAAGAAAGCTGAAGTTTTGGTTTTAGAAACCAACTCCGAACTATTCCGTATACCCATTAAATTTATTTTCTCGACAATACTGTCCAAAGTAATTTCCACGGACAACATCGATTGTGAAGTTTGATCTGCAAGAACGAGGGACAAATCAGAAAGCTGACGCTTCCATAAGTCTACTTCCTGCTCACGCAGATAATTCACGGTGGCAACTGAAGTTAAAATAATAGCCGTAATAAGTAAGCAGGCGCCTACCAAAATATAATGCCTAGTTTTGAATCTCCCCGTGAAATTTAACATCAAATTTTAGTTGTAGTTTTATAAGAATCATTATTTTTGTCAACCAGTCTATAGCATTTAAGATTATTTTCCAAATGCCCAAATTTCCATATTTTAGTTTTAAAATTTCTGTATCGCTAAGTGGCCAAGTTTCCAGTAAGCCGAAGGGTTTGGAAAATTGAATCGATGGACAACTTCGTTTCCGGCCTATGATTATTGCGTGTCACGAATGTTTGCTTTCTTGCTTGATATACTAAACATCGAATTACCGCAGATGAAACAGGAGCAGACACTACTATTTTTGTAAATTCACTCTGGCAACCTTAACTACTTTGACTTATTTGCTTTCGATGCTATATAGCTGAAGTTAATCATGGAATTACCGGACACTTCGTTAATAAAAGTAATTGGCAATCGAGCTATACACCGGAATGCCCAAAATTATGTTTAAGGGAAAGGTAATACCCAAAGACATGCCCAAATACAAGGCAGGATTAACTTCTGGTATGGCGTGACGCAAGACCGCTGGCACAGCAATGTATGAAGCGCTTGCAGCCAACAGCATAAGAAGTATAGTGTCGCCCAAATCCACATGGAGTAAATGGCATAAACCCAACGCAATCATTGCATGAGTCGCGGGTGCCAAGAAGGCGTAAGCCAAAGTAATAGGCGGTTTATCTTTGAGCTCACTTAAGCTTCTGGCAGCGAGCAGTCCCATGTCTAATAAGAAAAATGCCAGTAATCCTTTAAATAGATCAATTGAAAATGGCGCCATTACTTTATGACCTTCATTTCCCGAAATGAGGCCGACAACTAAAGATCCTAATAAGAGAAGTTGCCCGCCATCGGTAAAAGATTCATTTAGAACTTTGCCTAAGGATGTGCGAGTGTTATTGGAACCTGTGCGTTGAAGACGAATTTGATTGGCCATAATGATAGCGATGATAATGGCGGGTGATTCCATCAGCGCCATTGCGGCGGCCATATGACCACCATAATGAATGCCGTTTTGATCGAGCACTTGGGTGGTGGTAATAAAGGTGACAGCACTAATAGACCCATAAGTCGCGGAAATTGCTGCTGCGTCTAATTTATCTAACTTTTGTTTTAGCAAGTTATACCCTAAAAGAGGGACGCAAATAGCGAGCGTGACAGCTAGTCCAAGACTGATAGCAACTTCCGGAGTAACCCCAGATTGGTTTAAGGCAAAGCCTCCTTTTAGTCCAAGAGCCATCAATAAGTATAGTGACAGAAATCGAGAGATAGGCTGTGGAATTTCCAAGTTTGATTTCACTAAGCCGGCAAAGATGCCAAAGATAAAAAAGAGGATTGAGGGGTCTAGTAAGTTTTTCATCAATTTCCTTTTGTTTTGATCAATAGCTACTCTCTTCATAAGCATTTATCTGCGCAAGCAAAACGCCGGAGTTGTTAACCTCAGAAGATTTGGGTTTTACTATGCCTATCGCTAGACGAGCATTCATCGCGGATTTCAGCACCTCCTCGGCCTCATTGCCAACCACGGTATAGTGCCCCATCTTGCGCCCCGGTCGTGTCTCGTGCTTTCCGTAAAGGTGCAACTTAAGACCAGACTGCGAGAACAGAACACGCCAGTCAGGTTCGCTGTCACCTCTCCAGACATCACCCAACAAATTGACCATGACCGCATTGCTATGTTGTCTCGTATCCCCCAGAGGCAAGCCGCACAATGCACGAACCTGCTGCTCAAACTGATTGGTCACGCAGGCATCGATAGTGAAATGCCCTGAGTTATGAGGCCTTGGTGACATCTCATTGACATATAGAATGCCTTCGCTAACGAAGAATTCCACCCCAAGTGTACCTACGTAGCCTAGCTTTTCAGCCACTCTTCGAGCCAATTTTTGTGCCTGCTCATTGATCTCGACACTACATCGCGCCGGAGCGATGCTGACATCAAGGATGCCATTACAGTGCGCGTTTTCGATAGTCGGGAATGCCGCAATATTGCCAACCAAATCCCTTGCAAGTACGACAGAAATTTCATAATCCAAACTCAAACGACTTTCCAAAATGCACTGCTGGAAATCAAAAGTCTTAAAGGCCGTGAGCACTTCATACGCCGTAGCAACGCGTACCTGCCCTTTGCCGTCGTAACCGAAGCGAGCGACCTTGAGAATGCCAGGATATAGTCCGCTGTCATTTGCTGGAATATCCTTTTCGTAACTGATCACAGCATAGGGCACATGTGGAAAATTGTGGTCACGCAAAAAATTCTTTTCCATAATGCGATGCTGGCAGATTGCTACTGCAGAAGCAGAAGGATGCATAGACACTCGGTTATTCAAGACTGCAAACGTGGATGCAGGAACGTTTTCAAATTCGGTGGTTACGGCCGCACAAGTATGAACCATTTCGTTTAGCGCATTTACATCGTCAAATGCTGCGCACAAGTGTTTGTCAGCCAAGAGACCCGCAGGGCTCATTTTGTCAGGATCGAGTACAACCACTTTGTAACCCATTTCGTGTGCGGCAATGACAAAGAATCTTGCCAGTTGCCCGCCCCCCAGCATTCCTAATGTCGATGGAGGAAGTATCATGCGTTCTCCGGCAAAGTCATCTTCACCACCTTGTCAGTTTGCGCCTGACGGAACAAAGCTAGTTTGCTTGCCAACGCTTCATTTGTTGTCGCAAGCATGGCAATGGCAAATAGGCCTGCATTGGTTGCACCGGCTTCTCCAATCGCAAAGGTTGCGACAGGAATCCCCTTGGGCATCTGCACGATGGACAACAAAGAGTCCTGCCCCTGTAAATATTTTGACGGTATTGGCACACCCAACACGGGCAAAGTAGTCTTGGCCGCAATCATGCCTGGTAAATGCGCGGCACCGCCGGCGCCGGCAATGATGGCGCGATATCCACGCTCACGCGCTTGTTCGGCATATTCGAACATCAAGTCTGGAGTACGGTGCGCGGAGACTACTCGTGCTTCATAAGCAACACCGAATTCATTCAGTATGCTGGCTGCAGTTTGCATCACTGGCCAATCGCTGTCCGAACCCATGATAATGGCGACAATAGGTTTTTTGTCAGTCATGATTTCACCCTAAAATTATCTGGATAAGACAGCGCCTTGTTGGCCAAATATTTTCTTTCATATTTCACCATTGGAACGAAGGAACTGCCCAATCAGGGTGTGCTCCGTGAGGACCAGATATTTTTCTGATGCGACGGTTTATCTCCAAGGAATCATTCGTGTCAGTGAAATGATCCGCATGAACACCCTGCAGGATCAGCAATGTGTTTATTCCCACTGACTGCCCTCCGACAATATCGTGATGAATCGAGTCGCCAATGCCTAAAATCCTGGGAGCAGGCAAGTCGGATAGCAAGGACATACTATGTCTATAGATTTCGGGATAAGGTTTGCCAATAAAATAAACATGACCTCCCCGTGCTTGGTAGGTCTGGGCGATTGCTCCTACACTCGGCTGAAGTCCATTGGGTGTTATCCGGGTAAGGTCTGGATTGGTACAAACCAGCGGCAACTTTCTTGCAACACCTTCCTCAATCATGGTTTCGTAGAAAGAAGGGGGACGCGCATCGTCTATCCCGCCCAATAATATCCATCCTGCCTGATCTATACTGTCAACAAAAGGAACCTTGAGTCCCTCAGCAAATGCTTCAGACTTGTCACTGATTAGTTGTAAACATGGTGTTCTATTGTATTCGCCGACCACGCCTGTTCCAGTCGCCAACATCTGCCAGGCAATCTCCCCTGATGTCACCAAGTGAGAGTAACTATTACGGGGGAAGCCCAGCATTTTCATGCGCGCCTCATTGGGTTCTGAACGTTTCCCTGAGTTGCTGATGATAATGACCCGCTTGCCCGCCCAAACCAAACGCTTCAGACATTGCACTGCCCCAGGATATGGAGCTTGCCCGTTATGCAACACGCCCCATTGATCAATCAAAAACGCATCGTATCGATTGACCATATCTCCAATACCCTTGATGACCCGTGCTAAGGGGACAGAACTGCTCAGGGCATCCGACTTTTCGTTATGCCACACTTCGTTAATTTTTTCGCTATACATATTCATGAAGGGTTCCACCTTAAAGTTGTTGCAAAATTGGCTATTTATTGGCTTACGCATTTACTGTCCAACTGATGATAGGAACCAAGGCAATAGCAAGCCAACCGATTAGTAAAGAAAAATCATTTAGCAGCGGCAAGGGGCTTTTTTCGTTCATTTCTTTCTCCTCTTAAACTAGGTAAAACTATGCAAAACAGAAGTCTGGGGCATATCCCGCCGGCATGGTTCATTGACTCGTGGGCGGCATTCAAGGGGATCGAGTATTACGTGGCTGGTCTGAGCG
>CAIWKC010000182.1 GCA_903913145.1 uncultured Gallionellaceae bacterium
AAGGTGTGTGTAGTCCATTTGTGTAATTTCGACTGGCTGGTCAAAAAGGCATGGATGCTACCGCATCTTGCCCACCTGACCTGCGTTACTCAAAATTGCACTTCATCCTAAAATTCGCCTATCTAATTAATCGAATTCGGTAAAATTAATAATATTGAAAACATTTTCTCTGTCTTCGTTATGCAACTTCAACGAAACTCATGCACGGCCTTCCTCAAAGAGTTCTTTTATACTCACATTACGCGATAGGTTCGCCTCTATTGGTAATCGTAAAGCTTTTGCCGATCTCAACCTGACGAAGCAACTCCTTAAGTTTTGTTTTCTCTTAACATGAGCTTATTTCAATCTTCATGGTTACCTCCTGCAATGATGGACTTCATCATTGACCAGTCTGATAAATATCAACTTTCTGGGGAAATCGAGCATAATGAACTCAACCGAAGACTGCGATTTCAAGCGATCTGGATTACCTGGTACAGTCTTTCAGAAACTTGGGCAAGTAGTGCATCAGATAAGCTTCCCAGCGGATGCGCTTTGGCCTTGCGCTAGCGCAAATCTAATGACTTGAGTTGCTGACAGAGCACATAGCTGATTTGGCCTGTTTTTTGACCTGCTGCATTTCAAACTACAATCAGACCAGCGGGAGTAAAAACCGTCTCTCCCAAGCACCCACTTCACTTAAGTAATTCTGATATTCGATTTCTTTCACCGATGCAAACGCAGTAACAAAACGCTCGCCCAAGAGACGTCGGGCATTTGTGCTGGTTTCGAATTGTTGGTGAGCAACCAGGAAAGTACGCGCCAAATCATGTGAGTGATCGTAGGCGCTGCCTTCCAATGCTTGTGTGGGTGCCTGCTCTTCTTCCATGCCGGCAAGACCCGCCGCAAGCGTGGCCGCCATGACCAGATATGGATTAGCGTCTGCACCCGCGACACGCGTTTCTACTCGCCGCGCAGCGGGGCCACTCCGTGGAATGCGTAGACCTGTAGTACGATTATCGTATCCCCATAACAGGTTAACAGGCGCCATGCTACCTTTGATGAAGCGACGATATGAATTCACAAATGGCGCAAATAACAGCATCATATCTGGAAGATAGGCTTGCAAGCCTCCAATGAAGTGATGGAAGCGTTCACTTTCGCTACCGTCCTCATTACTGAATATATTGTTTCCATTTGCATCAACGATGCTCTGATGCAAATGCATCGAGCTACCAGCTTCACCGGCAATCGGCTTGGCCATGAACACCGCATTGAGCCCATGTTTGAGCGCGATTTCCTTGGCGGCATATTTGAACAGAAAAGCTTGATCGGCCACATCAACGGCATTGCCATGCAGTAAGTTGATTTCATACTGCGTCAGACCTACCTCGTGGATCCAAGTATCACCCCGGATATTTAGCGTATCAATCGCGGCATGAAATTCATCCCAGAACGGTGCCATCTCATTGAGCAGATTCATGCTGAATGCAGATTGACCGACTTCAGCACGACCACCACGCCCCACGGGTGGTTTAAGAACCTCTGCCGGATCAACATTCGCGGCAGTGAGATAAAACTCAATTTCCGGAGCAACCACGGGAGTCAAACCAATCGCGTCGTAGCGTGCCAAGATTTGCTTAAGAAGAGAACGAGGTGCGAATTGGCAAAGCTCTCCGGTAAGTTCGTAGCAATCATGAATCGCCATATCACGCGGGGTGCTGGCCCAAGGCACGGGCTTGAGGGTTTCATAATCCGGAACCAGGAGAATATCGGGATCCTCATCCGGGAAAATCGGATCATAGGAATATTCTCCGGTCACCGCTTGCATTGGAATTGCCTGAGCAATTCTCAACTCACCGCCCGATGCAAAACTGGCGGAAGGCATCAGTTTGCCACGCGGGTAGCCAGAGATATCAGGAAAGATGCATTCAATATCGCGTACACCACGATCCGTGAATGATTTGGCCATTGATTCAGGTGGTGTGCGTTGCATGCTGCGATCCTTTAAAAAAACTTAGTAATGAACATCCTGCAAAACAGACTTGCTATAGGCAAAGTAAACCTCATCGCGAACCCAGCCTAAGGATTCATACAGGTGCTGTGCCTGGACATTGGATTGTCCTGTAGTTAAATCCATTCGCACAAATTTTCCACTCGACGCGTGTTGCTCAGCCGCGAGGAGAAGCATTCTTCCTGCGCCAGTTCTGCGAGAATCAGGATGAACAAAAAGATCATAAAGGGAATAAATGCGCGCAGCTTCGATAGAGCAGAAAGTCGGGTACAACTGGCAAAAGCCGATCAAATGATTTTTGGTTTCAGCCAAAATTATCATGGATTCATTTTGTTCCAGACGCGCGCTTATAAACGATTTCGCCAGATCAATATCAGAAGGCTGTTGATAAAACTGGCGATACAAATCAAATAATTTGGCGACTTCTTCAACGTCTTTTATATTTGCCAATCGAATGATTATTTCTTTTACGATTTCCGGATTGTTCATTCTTGATATTCCCGATTGTTGCGGGGTGCATCTGGTTGCTGCGTATCCAGCGACTGACGGTATTTGACGCAACCATGCATAAACTGTGGCCAGGAAGGCACATCCAATACAGGATCATGTTTTTCAGGAAGCAATGACCAAAGATTCGGCTGATACCAGCAAAGATCGTGTCCACTCGCATCTCTATGCTGCCGTATAGCCGAGCGTAGCCTGATTATTTCAGTGATCAAAGCCTCATGAGAAAGTGATTCCAAGTCTTTATCCATATTTTCCCATCACTAGCCGAAAAGAATATATTAATTGATAGCAAGAGTAACACAGAATATTTTGATTGGCCGCTGATGCGGTGTACCATGCCGTCAAATTTTCTTCGTGAGATAACCTTTAATCCTCTAATAATTTGATTGAATCAACTGCAATTTCGAAATGCCAATTAACCCACCAACCCCCTCACACAAACGAGAAATCTTACTCGGCATTGTTTTCTCTTTACTCGCAGCAATTGGTTTTTCAATTAAATCCATTCTGGTTAAATTGGCTTATGTTTACCATGTTGATGCGGTCACGCTGCTGACTTTACGCATGGCATTTGCGGTGCCTTTCTTTCTGGGTATTGCAATCTGGGCCTGGATTAAGCACTCTGAACCTTTGGGTAAGAATGAATGGTTCATTTTGGTGGGTTTGGGGTTGGGTTACTATCTATTTAATTATCTTGATTTCCTCGGTCTTCAGTTTATCTCGGCAGGACTGGAAAGATTGATTCAGTTTCTCTACCCCACGTTGACGGTGATTCTGGCTGCGCTACTTTACCGGCGTGCCATTCCGCCAAAAGTGATTGCCGCCATGATTTTAAGTTACGCCGGAATTGCCATGGTATTTATGCATGATGTCAGCCTGAGTCAGGGCAGCATTGCTTTGGGCGCAGCACTGGTATTTGCCAGCACGCTTTTTTATGCAATATACCTGGTTGGTGCGGGTCACTCCATCGCGCGTATGGGAACGATGCGCTTCACTGCCTATGCCATGATTATTGCCTGCCTGATCAGTTTGGGGCAGTTCACGGCTACACATCCACTACAAGCCATAGTCCAGCCAATGCCGGTTTATCAATTGGCAATTTTGATGGCCATATTTTCTACTGTGTTACCCGTTTTTTTGTTGACCGCCGGGATTCGCCGAATAGGTTCCGGTGAAGCGTCTCTCATTGGTTCGATCGGGCCCATTTTTACAATATATCTGGCCCACGTGTTTCTAAATGAGAATGTATCTGTGCTGCAAATTGCAGGTTCACTCTTTGTTCTGGCCGGCGTGGTGGCCGTTAGTCTCAATAGCAGAACGAAGGTGAAAGTGGTTTCCTGAAAAACCAATCACTAAAAAGTGGGGGGACTACAGGAACTCACCAAGGTGCAAGGTTCAGTTCCATTGTTGCGGAAGCGGTGAGGTTGCCGGCTATTGAAATAGTAAGCGTCGCCCACACCAAGAACGCGAGACCATTCGCTCACCGTGATTTCAAGTTGGCCGGAAAGAATAACGCCGCCTTCTTCACCCTCATGGTTCAACATGACAAGACCCGTATCTGCTCCCGGTTCGTAATGTTCGAAAAGTATCTGTAAAACGTGACCTGCATGTGCCGAACCGATTTGACGATAGGAAATTCCTTCGCCTCCGCTGATTTCGGTTAACTCGGCTGCACGGTAAAAAATATTGCTTTCGGCAGGTGGCAATTCATCTGAAAAAAATTCTGCCAATGTCATGGGAATTCCAGCCAGAATTCGCTTCAGTGCGCTGACAGAAGGATTGCTCTGACCCGATTCGATCAAAGAAATCGTGGCATGAGCGACTTGAGCACGTTTTGCCAGCGCTCTCTGTGATAGCTGATGTCTCAATCGAACAAGTTTGAGCCGGTATCCAACTTCATGATCCATTTAGGGTTCACTCACTGTTTAGACTGTTAAATAAACAATAACACATCTTACTGACTAACCAATCGATTCATTGGGTTATGTTAGTAAAAATACAGTCTTGACATACTGTAGTGAACACATAGAAACTACCACCCTTAACTATCAAGGAGCAAACGTGCCTACCCTACCTAATCTTGACCATTACTGGCTTCCCTTCACTGCAAATCGTCAGTTCAAAAGTATGCCCCGCTTATTCAAGTCGGCAAAGGGTAACTATTACACGACGATCGATGATCGGGTATTACTTGATGGCACTTCAGGATTATGGTGCGTTGCGGCCGGTCATGGCCGGGAAGAAATCGCCAGCGCAGTCGCGCATCAATTGCGTACTTTAGACTATGCGCCCGCGTTTCAAAATAGTCATCCACTTGCGTTTGAAGCGGCTGAGCGTGTTGCCGGCTTTTTGCCAAAAGGCCTAGACCGAATATTTTTTACAGGGTCTGGTTCGGAATCAGCAGAAACTGCACTGAAAATCGCAATAGCCTACCATCGGGTAACGGGTAATTCGCTCAGAAACAAACTGATTGGTCGCGAGAAAGGGTACCACGGCGTTAATTTTGGCGGACTTTCAGTGGGTGGCATCGCGGGTAACCGCAAGGCATTCGGCAATGGCTTGCCGGGTGTCGATCACATTAGCCATACGCTTGATATCTCCAAAAACGCGTTTACTCGCGGCGTGCCCAAAGACGGAGGCATAGAATTAGCAAACCAATTTGAGCAACGGATTACCACTTTGCATGACCCGGCAACCATTGCCGCGCTTATAGTTGAACCAATGCAAGGCTCTGCAGGTGTGGTTTTACCCCCCGCTGGTTATCTAAAACGCCTGCGTGAAATTTGTGACAAATATGGCATTCTGTTAATTTTTGATGAAGTGATAACAGGATTCGGCAGAATGGGCACCCGCTTTGCGGCGGATTATTTTGGTGTTACGCCCGATATTTTAACCATGGCCAAAGGCTTGACTAACGGTGCAGTGCCGATGGGAGCCGTCGCAGTGAAGCGTGAGATTTACGACGCTTTTATGGAGAACACACCAGCCAACGCCATCGAATTACCGCATGGTTATACTTATACCGCTCACCCGATTGGCTGTGCTGCAGCCATCGCCACGCTGGACATTTTTGAAAATGAAAAACTGGTTGAACGAGCAGGTAGTTTAAGCGCGAATTTCGAGCAGGCTGCGCATACCCTGAAAGGCGTTCCCTTCGTTAAGGATGTGCGTAATATAGGTTTGGTGGCTGGCATAGAATTGGAATCCTTCCCCGGCAAACCGGGTGCACGAGCTTTCGCTACTTACCTCAAATGTTATGAGATGGGCGTGCTGGTTCGCCACACCGCAGACATTATCGCCATATCACCTCCACTTACCATTGAGAAAAATGAAATCGACCGCATTTTTAGTTGCATCGCTGAAGCGCTAACCTCACTGGAAAAAGAGGGAGAATCCGGTTTGGATTTGACCCGTTACCTTAAAAATGAACAGTTATGGGCAGCGCATCAACACGAAAGGCAACAACAGCAAACCGCTTTGGCGGAAACAGCTTGATTAGAGCAGAGTAATTGTCAGATGAGCCAATGAAGTTAACGCCAGTGCGGGTTAGCAATAACCCAAATGTGTTTGACCTATGCAAAGTGCCTGTCCGAAACCGGCTTGCAATTTATAAAGGCAACCGAGACAAACTCAACTAATCTAAATGTTCCGAATTTCCAAAATTTGCAACATTGAGTCAGGCTTTGCTATATGCCAATCACTTTTTATTAATGGCAACTTTCCATCAAAAAAACAAATCAAGACTAGGTGCGTGCATTTATATAAAAATAGAGAATACTGTTTGAGGGGAAACCAATGAGTATGAGGCAGATCCAGAATCATAAAATAATCAAAACTGATCGAAGACTTTTCCTGAAATCAATTTCAGCCGGTCTGCTAACAATGCTGTTGCCAGCATCTAAGGTGATGGCAGGTATCTTAACTCCCCCTTCAAAACTTCCTGACACACAGTCAGTCTATCGGGTGATCGGCAAGGTATGGGTGAATGGCAAGAAGGCAGATAATAATACGCGCATCGGGCCAGGCGATACAGTGAAGACCGGTATGAATTCTGAAATCGTATTCGTGGTAGGTGATCATGCGATGTTGCTTAGAGGCGGCAGTCATTTGGAACTTCATCCCAAAGATACGACTGACGCGACTTCCTTGCTGATCGGCAGTTTGAGGTTACTTGCGGGAAAACTGCTCTCGGTTTCGCGGAATTATGGATTACGTATTGAAACACCGACTGCCACAATTGGAATTCGTGGAACGGGTGTGTATCTTGAAGCAGGTCCGGAAAAAACTTATTTTTGCACCTGTTATGGAGAGGTTGATGTTGTTGCCAATAGCGATGCCACAAGCAAGGAGAGCATTGTGTCCAAACATCACGATAAACCGCTTTATATTTTCGGAAACAAACAACCGGGTCAGTGTATTCACGACGCGAATCATTTGACCCAAAACCACACTGATGAAGAATTGGTCCTTGCTGAGGCGCTTGTCGGGCGTGCACCCCCCTTCATTAGTTAAGACAATGTTGATCTCTCTATAAATTATTTGCCAACATTATTTTCTTGCAAGAATCAACGAGGATGCTCATGTTCAAGTCAATAGGTTGCGGAATTTTTATATTTTTTTCAATGTGTTTTTCGGCATACGCCAGTGAAGAAATATCACAAACAGTGATGGATCCGAAAATCTTGGATTTGCCAATCACTTTAACTTCCGGTCAAACGGTTACGCTGGGTCAATTTAAGGGCACTAAGCCAGTGTATCTTAAATTCTGGGCCTCTTATTGCCAGCCGTGTTTTAAGCAAATGCCCCATTTGCAGCAAATCTATCAAAAGTACGGTGATAAAGTCCAAGTCATCGCAGTCAACTTGGGATTGAATGATAATGAAAAATCAGTTGCACTCATTCAAAAGAAATTTGGCTTAAAAATGCCGATTGCGATTGATAAATCTGGGCAGTTAGCGAAGGCATTTAATCTGGTTGGCACACCCTTTCATGTGCTACTGGATAAAAACTCTAATGTTGCATATGCAGAATTTGGTGAGCCAACAGGCCTTGATTATACGATTCAATTAGTCGATGAAGGTCACACATTTAGCACACATCAATTCACACCTGAAAACGCTATATCAGCGATCAGTTTGGATAGTTTTAAGGAAAAACCAACTGCCTTATTCTTCGTTGCAACTTGGTGCGACTGGTATTTAAAAGACTCGCGTCCAGCGATGAGTAAGAGTTGCGTTGCTGCTCAGCAACAAGTCAATAAATTTGCAGCACAATACCCGCAAATCAATTGGGTCGGCGTGGTGGCAAGGTTGTGGACGGAAGAAAAGGATGTGGTTGAGTATAAAAATAAATTTGACGTTCACCACCCTTTAAAAATAGACAACACAAATTCGGTTTATTTAGCGTATGGAGTAAAGGACATTCCTACTTTGATTTTTATCGACAAAGGCAAAGAAGTTTTCCGTACCAAGCATATTAGTGCGCCTGAAACATCGACTCATTTGAAAAAATTCGCCGCGTCTAAATATCATTAGCCGAAAGTCACTTAATAGGTTTTTTTGAGAAACAGAGGCAGCAGAATAAATATCCAACCACTGCTGTTAGTACCATATCTGTTTGATAAATGTCCGAAGCAGCTTAGCTGCCAAATCTGGATACCTAACTTCAGGGACTGAAATAGAAAGACGTGAGCAACGTAGCATGACGAACAAATCAGATCCTCAGGTCATTCACCAAGTGGCTGCTCACAAAATCGGTTAAAGACTATTCAAAGAAAACTGTCCGTCGCAGAATGGGGCATTCCAAACGCATCCGCCACCGCGCGGTAAGTAATCTTGCCATCAATGACATTCAACCCATGTCGCAACGCTTGGTTGTCACGTAGCGCCAGCTGCCAGCCTTTATTCGCCAGTTGCTGCAGATACGGGAACGTGGCATTGGTGAGCGCGAGGGTGGAAGTATTGGGCACTCCACCCGGCATGTTTGCCACAGCATAATGCACCACGCCATCGATGATATAAACCGGATCCTGATGTGTGGTGGGACGCGTCGTTTCTAAACAGCCACCCTGGTCGACCGCAACATCCACGATGACCGATCCTTCTTGCATCGTTTTCAGATCTTCACGGCGAATCAGCTTGGGTGCCGCGGCGCCGTGAATGAGCACTCCGCCAATGACGAGGTCGGCAGTCGCAATTTGTTCCAGAATATTATGCCGATTTGAAAATAGCGTCTGCACGTTGGCTGGCATCACTTCGTCGAGATAGCGAAGACGCTCCAGTGACACATCCAGAATAGTGACGCGCGCACCGAGTCCTGCCGCCAGGCGTGCTGCATTACTGCCCACGACACCGCCGCCGAGGACAACAACTTGCGCAGGCAATACTCCGGGTACGCCGCCCAGAAGCAGTCCGCGACCACCGTATAACTTTTCCAGATACTTTGCTCCTTCGTGCACCGCCATACGTCCCGCCACTTCCGACATCGGGGTTAGCAAAGGCAATTCGCGGGATGGCAAAGTCACCGTCTCGTAGGCAATGCAGGTTGCACCGGAAGCAAGGTGAGCCTCGGTCAATTCACGGTCTGCGGCAAAATGAAAATAGGTGAAGAGGGTTTGTCCGGCGCGAATGCGCGGCCATTCCACTTTGATGGGCTCCTTGACCTTGATGATCAAATCCGCTGCTGCCCAGGTGGAATCGGCATCGGGGGCAATTTGCGCACCGGCTTTTTTATACTGGTCATCGCTGAAACCGCTGCCCAGTCCGGCACCACTCTCTACCCATACTGTATGTCCGGCAGCAACCAACGCAGCCGCACCCGAGGGAACCAATGCCACACGATTTTCATTAGTCTTGATTTCTTTTGGAACGCCGATTTTCATGATAAGCACCTTTCAGAATTTATAAATTATCTCAAATGTTGTGCTGCAAAGATCTCTTGAAAGCAAATCAAACTGAATCTGAATCAGAGTAAGCAAACCATTGCGAGTCGAAATTTCATTCAATCAGGGCCAAGTTAAATTTCGTTGATATTCCCAATCGCTCACTGAGCGACAAAAATCAATCCACTCCGGGCGTTTGGTATTAAGGAATTCGGTCACGAAATCCTCGCCAATCGCTTGAGCAAGTAATTTGTCTTTTGCGAGCGCATCAAGCGCTTGGCCCAAAGTCTGCGGTAACGTGGCTACGCTGCGTTCAACAAAATGTTCGTCCGACCATTCATATAGATCTTCATCAATCGGAGCTGCAGACTGAATATTTTGTTCAACCCCGTCGAGCATCGCGGCTATGGCTGAAGCCAGTGCGAGATAAATATTGCAGCTGCCATCCGTGAGACGAAATTCGATTCGTCCTCCGGTAACGCGGGCGACTGTGGTGCGATTATTGTCACCCCAGGCAATATGGGCAGGTGCCCAAGTTGTGCCGGATAATGACCGACCGATCACCAACCGCTTATATGAATTGACACTGGGTGCGTGAAGCGCCGCCAAAGCGGGACTGTGAACCAATAGTCCGGCAATGCAATTGCGACCTGTATCTGATAAACCATGAGAATTCGCTTTGTCGGCCATCAACGGTTTGCCACTGTTATCGCTGAGTGACATATGTAAATGCAAGCCACTGCCGGGACGGTCAGCAAAAGGTTTTGGCATCAACGAAAATACCAATCCGGCCTCTTCGGCGATGTGGTGTGCCGCCATCTTGAACAGAATGAATCTATCCGCAGCGGTCAGCGCATCACTGTAATGATAATTCAGTTCATACTGACCACTGGCATCTTCATGATCGATCTGAAACACATCAAAACCGCACGCTTCTAATCCTTGTTCCATATTGTGCAGAACATCTCGGACACGTGCCATGGCTTTAAGGTCATAGGATGGTTTTTCCAAACAATCTGCGACATCTGGAATGACCGGTCGTCCGAATGAATCTTGCTTCAACAGGAAAAACTCGGGTTCGATTCCCACGTTAAGCGTCCAGCCCCGCTCCGTCAGGCGTGCAATTTGACGTTTAAGCAGACGTCGCGAACAGCGTCCAAATGCCTCGCCTGCCACGACACCGTCACAAACGATTCGAGCGTAACCCGGCATCCAGGGTAATGCTTGCAGAGTACTCAGGTCGCCGCGCCCATAAAATTCGGAACGTGGTCCATTGCGCGGCAGATTCAATCCCCAGATAGACGGTCCGGCAAAACCAACACCTGCTCCGACGATATCTTCAAGGTGTGACAGCGGAATGTATTTTCCCTTGGCAGAACCATGAATGTCCACAAATTGGGCGACAACGGTGTGCACACCACCCGCCTCCAAACGTTGGCGTGCCGCCAATACTCCGGCCGCTAACGCTTGCGCATCATCGCTAGAAATACTCATCCTTAAGCTTTCATCAAGGCGCGCTCAATAATTCCCAGCGCTTCGTCAAATACGGGATCTTCAGTTGTGAGTGGATATAGAAATCTAATCACATTGGCGTATACGCCGCAGGTCAACAAGATCAAACCTTCCGCAAGTGCGGCTTGCTGCACTCTTTTGACAGCATCCTGGGATGGCTCACCGCTTGCGGGATCAAAAAACTCAGCGGCCACCATTGAACCTAAACCGCGTACTTCTCTCAAAGAGGGTACTTTAGCTTTCAGTGTATTTAAGCGTGCTGTTAATTTCTTGCCTAAAATATTTGAACGTTCAACCAATTTTTCTTTTTCAATCACATCGATCACAGCATGCGAGGCTGCGATTGCCAGTGGATTACCGGTATAGGTTCCTCCCAAACCGCCTGGCGCAGGGCCATCCATAACGGCAGTTTTGCCGCACACTGCCGAAAGTGTCATCCCTCCCGCCATGCTTTTGGCGATTGTCATGATATCGGGCAAAACGTCATAATGCTCGGTGGCAAACATCTTTCCGGTACGCGCAAAGCCTGTTTGGATCTCATCAAATATCAGCAATATTCCATGTTCATCACAAACTTTTCTTAAGGCGCGGAGTAATTCTGGAGGAGCAACATAGAAACCACCTTCGCCTTGCACTAATTCAAGAATGATTGCCGCCACCCGTTTCGGGTCAACATCTGCCTTGAACAAAGTTTGTAGCGCATGTAGCGACTCTTCAACACTTACTCCGTGCAAATCCATCGGAAATGGAACATGATAAATCTCGGCAGGAAAGGGACCAAAGCCGACTTTGTAGGGGACCACTTTGCCGGTCAAGGCACAACCCATCATGGTGCGACCATGGAAACCACCGGAAAATGCGATGATGCCGCTACGGCCTGTACTTGAACGTGCGATCTTGATTGCGTTTTCTACAGCTTCTGCACCACTGGAAAAGAATGCTGTCTTTTTTGGGTGGTTCCCCGGTGTAATCTTATTAATACGCTCAGCCAGCGTCACATAGCTTTCATAGGGCAACACTTGATAACAAGTATGCGTGAAGCGTTCAAGTTGCTCTTTAACCGCCGCGACCAAAGCAGGATGGCGGTGACCGGTATTGAGCACCGCAATACCACCGGCAAAATCAATATAACGTTTTCCTTCTACGTCCCATACTTCTGCATTCAAGGCACGATCAATAAAAAAATCCGCCATCACACCAATGCCGCGCGGAGTCGCAGCCAGTCGGCGTTGATGAAGATCGGCATTACTAATTTTTGTATTCATAATATTTTTTCCTTGCCAGATAAATTATGCGAGTTTGATCCAGGTAGTTTTAAGTTCTGTATATTTTTCCAGAGCGTGCAACGATTTATCTCGTCCATTGCCGGATTGTTTATAACCACCAAACGGCACTGTGATGTCGTCTTCGTCGTAACTGTTGACATGTACTGTGCCGGCACGAAGGGCGCGTGCAACTAAATGTGCTTTTGAAATGTCGCGTGTCCATACCGCCGCAGCCAATCCGTAACTGGTGTCGTTGGCAATACGGATGGCTTCTTCCTGAGTATCAAAAGTAATAATGGAGAGTACCGGACCAAAAATTTCCTCACTGGCAATTTTCATGTCATTGGTGACGCCATCGAAAATGGTCGGTGCCACAAAGTAACCACCTGACTCCGCTCGTACTCGCCCACCACCGCAACATAAAGTCGCACCCTGACTCTTGCCGCTCTCAATATATTTAAGCACGGTCTCCATTTGTCCCAGATCGACCAACGCGCCCATTTTTGTTTCCGGATCAAGCGGATCGCCCGGATTATGGTTAGGCGCATATTGCTTTAGTTTTTTCACAAACTCATCACGGATAGATCGTTCAACTAAAAGACGTGAAGGGGCGTTACAGCTTTCGCCCTGATTGTAAAATATTGAACCTCCTGCCGCCTCAACGGCACTGTCAATATCAGGGCAATCAGCAAATACGATATTGGGAGACTTTCCACCTAACTCACACCAGGCTCTTTTTAGATTGCTTTGCCCTGCCATGACCTGAATTTTTTTACCCACGCCAGTGGAGCCAGTGAACGCAATGCAATCCACATCCATATGCAACGCAAGCGGCGAACCAGCTTCAGGACCGTAGCCTGGTACCACATTCAGCACTCCGGCTGGAATCCCGGCTTCCAATGCCAGATCGCCCAGGCGAAGCGCGGTCAGCGGAGATTTTTCCGAGGGTTTAAGTATCACGCAATTTCCCGAGACGAGTGCGGGTGCAATTTTCCACGAAGCCATCAGCAGCGGATAATTCCATGGCACAATCGCGGCAACCACGCCAATGGGTTCACGTGTGATGAGTGCCAGCGTTTTTTCATTGGTCGGCGCAATTTCGTCATACACTTTATCGATTGCTTCACCGAACCAACGCAGCGTATTCGCCGCCGCCGGAACATCGGTATTCATGCTGGCAGAAATTGGCTTGCCCATATCAAGTGTTTCCAGCAATGCCAGCTCTTCACGATTTGCAATTAACAAATCGGCAAAGCGAATCAGCGCCCGCTTACGATCCCCGGGAGACAAACCTGCCCAACACCGGTCTTCAAATGCTGCACGCGCGGAAGCTACAGCGCTATCTATATCTGCAGTCTGGCAACGTGCCACATCAGCCAATTTGCGACCATCAATCGGGGACATACATTCAAATGTCCCTTTATCAACAGCATCAACTCGTTCACCGTTGATGAAGGCTCGGCCATCAATTTTTAAATTGGCAGCGCGTGCATGCCAGTCAGCTTTATTCATTATTCACTCCCAAATTTTGGATTGATTGGCCGGATAGATTTACAAGCCCGCCATCGCAACATATTTAATTTCGAGATATTCATCGATTCCATGGTGTGAACCTTCGCGGCCCAATCCGGATTGTTTGACTCCGCCAAAGGGTGCAACTTCATTGGATATCAGTCCTGAATTGACACCCACCATGCCGTACTCAAGTGCTTCAGCAACGCGCCAGATCCTTCCAATATCGCGACTATAGAAATACGAAGCCAAGCCGAATTCGGTTCGATTGGCTAATTCGATTACTTCTTCATCCGTCTTGAATCGGAACAACGGTGCGACAGGACCAAACGTTTCTTCGCGGAAAGCTAATGCATCAGAACTGACATCAGCCAGAATAGTAGGTTGGTAGAAAGTACCACCTCGTTCATGGCGTTTACCGCCAACAATCAAACGTGCACCTTTGGAAATTGCATCAGAAACATGGCTTTCAACTTTAGCCAAAGCCGCCTCATCAATTAACGGGCCTTGCGTCACGCCTTCCGTAAAGCCATCTCCCACTTTCAACTGGTTAACTTTCTCGACCAGTTTTTTTGTAAAGGCATCAAACACGCCATCCTGCACAAACAATCGATTCGCACAAACACAGGTCTGACCGGCATTGCGGTATTTACTGGCGAGCGCGCCTTCTACAGCGGCATCCAGATCGGCATCATCAAAGACAATAAATGGGGCATTGCCACCCAGTTCAAGTGACAACTTCTTTATTGTGTTGGCACTTTGACGCATCAGAATGCGACCAACTTCTGTCGATCCGGTAAATGATAGTTTGGTCACCACCGGACTGTCACACATCACCGAGCCGATTTGAGGACCGTCACCGGTAATGACCTGAAACACGCCGCCTGGAATGCCTGCTTCTTCAGCCAAGACAGCCATTGCAAATGCGGACAATGGCGTTTGTTCCGCCGGCTTAACGATCATCGCGCATCCAGCAGCCAGAGCAGGCGCAGCCTTGCGGGTGATCATGGCATTGGGAAAATTCCAAGGAGTGATGGCAGCAGTAACACCAATAGGCTGCTTCAAAACGAGTAAACGCCGATCAGCGAGCGGTGAGGGAATAGTTTCGCCATAAACGCGTTTGGCTTCCTCGGCAAACCATTCAATAAAGCTTGCGCCATAAGCGATCTCGCCACGAGCTTCAGCCAGCGGTTTACCCTGCTCAGCAGTTAAAATCCGCGCCAGATCTTCCTGGTTTTTCATGGTCAGTTCAAACCATTTTCTCAAGCGCAAAGAACGCTCTTTGGCAGTAAGTGCACGCCATTGTTTTTGTGCCAAGGCCGCATGTTCGATTGCGCGTGCTGTTTCTGCTTTGCCCATCATTGGAACTTGGGCTAACGCTTCTCCGGTGGAAGGATTTTTGATGCTGAATGTTTCACCTGAATCAGCGCCTACCCACTTTCCGCCCAACCATGCTAAATTTTGTTTGAGAAGTGCCGGGTTGCTTAACTGAATAGACATAAATTCTCCGAACAGATTTGAATTTTTAATTCAAAAGATTCAAATATTAGTTTTAAAAAAACAAGTCAATACTTAGATATATCCCGAAAGATGATTTGCAGCAGTGGACTAATTCATCCAGCCGCGAGACTGCAAATCTTTCAGGGTGGCATCCAGACAGATGCGAACTTTGTCCATCAATTCGTCAATCTGAGCTTTAGTGCATATCAGCGGCGGCGCAATAATCATCCGATCACCGACAGCGCGCATAATCAGCCCATTTGAGAAACAATGATCTCTACACACCATACCCACTTCAAGTGATTCATCAAATGCAAGGTGCTGCTTCTTGTCTTTCATCAACACAAGACCGCCAACCATGCCAAATGTCTCAGCGCCTGCAACCAATGGATGGTCTGACAAGGCAGCAAAATGTTGAGCCAGATGTGGTCCTGTTTCGTCTCTCACCCGTTCAACCAGTCCTTCACGTTGAATAATATCCAAATTGGCCAGTGCAACTGCGCAGGCAACCGGATGCCCGGAGTAGGTATAACCGTGGTTGAATTCGCCACCCTTTTCGATCAAGACTTCGGCAACTTTTTTACCCACTACAACGCCGCCAAGCGGCAAGTATCCCGAGGTAACACCTTTGGCAAAAGTCATCAAGTCAGGCTTTGCGCCCATCCTCTCCGAACCGAACCAGCTACCAAGTCGACCGAACCCGCAAATCACTTCATCGCAAATCAGCAGGATTCCGTATTTATCGCAAATACGCTGAATTTCAGGCCAGTAAGTTTTTGGTGGGATGATCACACCGCCTGCGCCCTGAATCGGCTCGCCAATGAATGCGGCCACTTTTTCAGGCCCCACTTCCAGAATTTTTTTCTCCAGCCATCCTGCGGCCTCAAGACCAAATTCATCTTTATTTTTATTAGGCGCCAGACCATAGTGGTAAGGTTGTTCAATGTGAACAATGCCGGGAATCGGCAATCCACCTTGAGCATGCATACCAGCCATGCCGCCAAGTGAAGCGCCACACATGGTAGAGCCATGGTAAGCATTCTTTCGACTGATAATTACACTGCGCTCAGGCTGGCCTAAAGTTGCCCAATAATGGCGCACCATGCGCACGATCGTATCGTTGGACTCGGAACCGGAAGTACCAAAAAACACATGCGAGAAACGATCTCCGGCCAAGCCAACAATACGTGCAGCAAGTTGTGTTGCGGGCACATTGGTCGTCTTGAAAAAACTATTGTAAAACGGCAATACTTGCATCTGATGCGCAGCGGCATCAACTAATTCTTTTTGACCATAGCCGAGATTGACACACCACAAACCGGACATGCCATCAAATATCTTGGCACCTTCAGAGTCCCAAATATAAACCCCTTCGCCGCGCGTTATAACGCGTGCTCCTTTGCTGGCCAGGGATTTATGATCCGTAAAAGGATGTAGGTAGTGTGCTGAATCTAGCGTTTGAACTTCACGAGTGGAGAGCATCATTAATATTCCCTATATATAAAGTTTCTGGGTTTATAAGTAGTTGCCGGGCTTAAGAGTGAACCTCTAAAAATCCAATTTTTTAGAAGCTGCTATCAAGTTAAACATGCATCAGCAAATGCTCACGTTCCCAGGGACTGATTACGCGCATAAATTCGTCATGTTCGGTTTCCTTTACCGCTACATAGACGTCAATAAATCGCTTGCCTAATATTTCGTGAAGTGGCGTAGCGGCAGAAAGCAGTTTTAAGGCTTCGGATAAACCTCGGGGCAGTTGATAATCTGCATCATATGCACTGCCGGTGGTCACCTCTCCGGGTTGCAAGTTTTCCTTAATACCGAGATAGCCACAGGCTAAAGTGACTGCCATAGCCAGATATGGATTGGCATCCGCACCAATCACACGATTTTCAATGCGGCGGTTTTCTTGTTCTGAAAGCGGTACGCGAATACCCACTGTTCGATTGTCATAACCCCATTCAATATTGATAGGAGCCGCACCGTGACGGACAACTCTACGGTAGGAGTTTACGTAGGGCGCCAGCAGCGCCATGGCGGCCGGCAAGTATTTTTGTAAGCCGGCAACGTAATTGAGGAATATCTTTGACTCGCTGCCATCCGCATTGCTAAAAATATTTTTACCGGTTTTGGTGTCAACCACACTCTGGTGAATATGCATCGCCGAACCCGGTTCATTGGTCATGGGTTTTGCCATGAAAGTCGCGTACATATTGTGGCGTAATGCTGCTTCACGCAATGTGCGTTTAAAGAAGAAAACTTTATCTGCCAGAATCATCGGTTCGTCATGCAGAAAATTAATTTCCATCTGTCCCGCACCAAACTCATGAATCAAGGTGTCGAGCTCCAAACCCATCGTATCGCAGTAATCGTAAATGTCCTCGAAAAGCGGGTCAAATTCATTTACCGCATCAATACTATAAAGTTGGCGGCTGGTTTCGGAGCGACCACTTCGGCCAATTGGCGGTACCAAAGGCTGATTAGGGTCGACATTTCTCGCTAACAGATAGAATTCCAACTCCGGCGCGACGATGGGTTTCCAGCCCATATCTTTGTACATGTTTGTCACGCGACGCAATACATTGCGTGGTGCAAAATCAACCGGTGTTCCATCGTGGAAAAAACAATCCATAATCACTTGCGCGGTTGGATCGACTGCCCAAGGGACTAATCTGACTGTACTCGGATCGGGAATAAGCACCATGTCTCTATCGGTGAAACCAAATACATTATCGTAGCCTTCGTGATCTTCAGGAGATTCACCGGTTACAGTCACTCCTAAAACAGCTTCCGGCAAACGCATGGCGCGTTCAGCAGTAAATTTTTCTCTGGGTAAAATCTTGCCTCGGGCGACTCCGGTCAGATCGGGTACGAGACATTCAATTTCGGTAACTCGCTTATCAGTTAGCCATTTCTCCATGTCACTATGTGAAAAATTAGTGTGATCAGTCATATATATTCTCCCTGCTTTCTTTTTAGTTCAGTTCGTTATTGTTTTGCGCGCTGCGTTCGGCAACACGTTTTCGGCATGCTTTTTCAAAGGCTCGGAATATAGCCAGATAGGAAGGCGTATTCAAAACGTTCCACTCTGGGTGCCACTGTACAGCTAAAGCAAAAGAACTGGCATCGGGAATGCTGATCGCTTCTATTAAACCGTCTTCAGCAAATGCTTCTGCCACCAGTCCCGTACCCAGACGATCAATACCTTGTCCATGCAAGGAGTTCACCATCAGTTTTGTGTGGCCTGTAATTTTATCCAGCATGCCCCCGTGAACAGTGTTGACCGAATGAACTTGGGCATATTGCTTCTCAAGTGTATTTTCCTTCGGCTCACGGTGATCAGACTTGCCATCCACTTCGTGAACAGCCTGGTGCAAACTACCACCAAATGCAACATTGATTTCCTGAAATCCTCTGCAAATTCCCAAGAGTGGAATTCCCTGCGCAACGGCTGCCCGTATCAAATTTAAAGTCAAACCATCTCGCTCAGCATCCAGTGGTAAAGAAGGATCACGCACAGCCTGGTTGAAATTAGACGGATGAACATTAGAAACCGCACCCGTCAACAATATTCCGTCTGCAACTTCGAGCAGTGAAGCCACATCACTTTTAATTCCAAGTGCGGGAATAATCAGTGGCAATGAATTTGCAGCGAAGGCAATGGCAGTGACGTACTTGTGGCCTGCCACATGAAATGGATGATCACCAAGTTGTTTGGAGTCGGCTGGAAGCAACACCACTGGTGCACGACTTGGATTGGGTTGATTATCCTTATTCATGATTTACGATGACATATAGTCTAAATTTAGTTCGCTATTGAACAGGGCAACATCAGCGACTGGTGATACGTGTGCAATAATAGTTCGCAACAATTTGTTTTAAATAACTTTTAAACAAACTTACTACTTGATATCGTATATTCTCCACTGTGATTGGCAATCCCACAAGAGCCATTTTGATTATTCTGTTAGGGCCATTTAAGCTAAAATTCAATTGTGCTAGTAACTTTGAGTTGGTTACCCGGGGCGCGCGCGAAATCTAAAGGTAATATGTTTAAGCGATAAAGGATAAAACAGTGGAATCGTTACCTATCACCGAATGGCTACAAAGTGAACTTAAACAGGGACGGTTTCCTGCGAGAATGCCTGCTCACCGCAGGGTCTACGAATCAATCCGCCGAGGCATCGTCAGCCATCATCTCACCGCCGGTACGCGTTTACCCTCCACGCGCAGTCTCTCGGAAACATTAAAATTATCTCGAAATACTTTGCTGGCCGCCTTTGAGCAACTGCATGATGAAGGCTATGTTGTATCGCAAACCGGGAGCGGTACTCGTGTTGCCAAAACTTTTCCGGAGGAGTTCGTAGAAAAGAACAATGAAAAGAAAGTAGGCCTACCTGAACAGCAAAGTGGAATGACTACTCTCTCGGTTCGGGGCAAAACAGTTGCGGGTGAAACTGAGCAACCCAGTTATGAAGTTCAGCCTTTTGCGCCCGGAGAAGACGATTTCAGCGCCTTCCCGACACAACTTTGGAGGCGACTATTGAACCGTCAATGGCGAGCTCCGAAGCCGGCTCATCTTGACTATGGACATTCCGGTGGATTCTTGCCTTTGCGCAGTGCCATTGCAAACTACCTGCGTATGTCACGTGCTGTAAATCTTACTGTAGAACAAGTTCTGATTACTTCCGGCACGCAGCAATCAATTGATCTTTGCGCACGGCTACTCACGGATCACGGGGAACTTGTCTGGGTGGAGAATCCTTGTTATTGGGGCGCACGTCGTATCCTGGAAATCAATGGACTCAAACTGCATCCTGTTGCAGTTGACGCTGAGGGTCTGTCTCCCGGCATGGAAGACTTTCGTCGCCCACCTCGGCTGATCTATACAACGCCGTCACACCAATACCCCAAAGGGGTTGTGATGAGTTACGGACGGCGCCGTTTACTGCTCGACTATGCAGCAAATAATGGTTCCTGGATTCTGGAAGACGACTATGACAGCGAATTTCGTTTTGAGGGGCATCCGCTCTCTTCACTTCAGGGAATGGATCAAAATGATCGGGTATTTTATATGGGCACTTTTTCCAAAGTGATGTATCCGGGAATTAAACTGGGTTATCTGGTCGTGCCTCCCAACTTGAGCGAAAGTTTTAAACGCGGACTGTATGAGTTGCAGCGTCCGGGCCAAGTCGTTATTCAGGCTGCATTAGCCGAGTTTATCGAAGAGGGGCATTTTGCGAGCCACATTCGTCGCTTGCGTCAGATCTATGGCGAACGACGCAGACTGCTGCAGGAATCACTCGCTTCAGTCACCAGCGTTGGTGCAAAACTACCACTGGCCGGATCAGGGCTCCATTTAATGGTTGGATTACCACCAGACTGCGATGATGTAAGGGTTGCAGAACTTGCAGCAGAACAAGGCTTGCGGGTCTATCCGCTCTCCTGTTATGGCATCGGAGATAGTCGGGAGAAAGGATTGATCATCGGTTATGCCTATGCCGCAACTGAGCGCATTTCACCAAACGGACGAATTCTGGCAGAGGTCATTCAGGCTGCGCTCAGTTACTAAAAATAGGTTATCGGTGATGCTTAAACTGATTGAAACGATATTTTCGTTTTCTAATTTATGACCTCTCAATTTTGACTTGGTTAACAATCATCTGCAACAGTCGCGTTGCCGAATCTTCTACCGATTCATCGCTTGTATGTAAAATCAGACTTGGGCTGAGCGGTTCTTCGTAGGGTGACGAAACCCCTGTAAATTCTGGAATCTTGCCGTTTTCCGCTTTTGCATAAAGTCCCTTTGGGTCTCTCTCACGACATATCGATAGTGAACATTTGCAGTGAATTTCAATAAAATCCGATTCAGCAAAAGAATGTTTAACTTGATCGCGAGTTTCTCGAATCGGTGAAACCAATGCAACTAGAACGATGAATCCTTGTTCGAGAAATAGCCTGGAAACTTCACTTACGCGTCGAACATTTTCATTTCTGTCGGCAATTGAGAAGCCCAGATCTTTGCACAGACCATGCCGCAAATTATCCCCGTCAAGTACGATTGTTTGAAAACCGGCTCTACTCAAACCTTCATCAACAAACTGAGCAATTGTCGATTTTCCTGAACCCGATAAGCCGGTCAACCAGGCCACAAGTCCGCGATGTCCTTGATGGGCTTCCCGTTGAATTCGCTTTTCAAGGTGTGAGCACCACACTATGTTACTCAACGTTAAATCACTGTCGGGCAAATTTATTTTTACCAAAATTTTTAATCCTTACAGTTTGACAGACCGTTTTTGCAAATTTCAGAACTTCAGTTTTTGACAGTAGCGGTAACGTTCATATTTTTCAGAGCAGGCCACTTTTCGATCCAGCAACAATGATGATCATATTCCGGAATAATTATAATCGAACGAGTCTGGTTATCCGAAAAATGAGAGACGAAAGAACGGGCAACATATTCCCCGATGACTTGATCCTTGCCGCCAACATAGTGCGTTTGAGGAATATTTTGGAGATACATCCATTCATCTGCAGGATTGAGAGAACCCAACAAGGGAGATAGGTGATTTCCCATAGTCCAAGCACGGTGATCGATGTTGCCAGCGATGGTGATCAGTCTTGCGACGTCCGTACGTCTGGCTGCAACCAAGCATGCTACCGCTCCTCCGCCAGAGTATCCGACCAGTATGAATTTGTTTACTTTAAATCGGTGTTTAATTTGATCGATAGCCTGATTGGTCGACTGAATCACTTCCGCTGAATATCGCGAACCTGTCCAGTATTTCTTTGAGCAATTTTTATTGTATTCATTGGTTATAAACTGACATGGGCGTGCCAGATAAATTGCTGGGGAATCGTCACGCAAAGCAAGTTTTAAAGCCAAAGGATCAATCGGTGTCGGATCTTCCGAAGGAGTAAGCGAATTAATCCAGGCAAAGCCATCACCTTCCAAGTAGATTGTTAACGTTTCGGCTGTTGCCGGCGTTTTTGGCAAAAAGGAGGCTAAAATAAAATTATCGGTTTCGATATACTCTTTTTGCCACCCTGCTTGAGTGGCCAAATCAAGGGCGGTTTCATTGCGTTCTTGCCGGGTTGGAATATGCGTGCAAGCCGAAAGACTAAACAACGCTAGCAACCATATAATCTTCATCGTGGCACCAAATCTCCAAGTGCATTGAGCAAAGGGCCAAGATATTTATCATAATGACGCCATCTTTCAACCGAACTGTTATAGATTGGTTGTCGAACTTGAGTCACACTCGCCGTGCGAATGCTGCGTGTGTTTTTATGGAACTCCAAACAAGCATCATTCCATTCCAGTCCGCAGTAATCTATTAAGCGGCGAGCCTGACCTTCCATATCAGCAACGATATCTTCGTATTGCACTTCGATGAATGAACCTGACGGTAACACTTGTTTCCAGTGTTGCAAGAGTCGTTCATAATTAACGTAGTGTCGTCCTAATTCGGCAAGATCATAAGTTGCATCTTGGTGCCGGTTAAATAATCGAGTGAAGCAGGACAAACACGTATCAACCGGATTGCGTTTAACATGAATGATTTTCGCATTCGGCAGCATCAGCGGAATCAAACCCATTGCCATATAGTTGGCTGGCATTTTATCTGTGATATGTTTTGCGCTGGGGGCGCGACGACTTATTCTGGAAACATATTCCAGAGCAAATTTCGTCAGATCATTTTTATCTAAACGGACTAAATTTTCAGGATACGGTTGTACAGCTTGCCCTTTAGCAGGTAACTGCACAATTTCCATTAAATCGTGAAGTTCACCTGCGCCATAAACATCGGGGTGACTGGCAATTATTTGCTCAGTTAACGTCGTCCCGGAACGAGGCATTCCTAATACAAATATCGGCACACTGGATTTATTTCCCCCGCCATGTAAACGCTGAAAAAAACCACGATCAACGACCTTAATGATTCGACTCATTCGCGCTTCATCGGCATTGGGATCATAGTTCAATTTTGCACGCTTAATACCTGCCCCCTCAATAAAGTGTGGGAAGGCTTTATCATATTCAGCTATATCGTCATAAGCTTTTCCCAAGGCAAAATGAAGGGATATTTTTTTGTCATTGCTTAAATGATTTACATCGGCCGCAATAATTTCAAGCGCGGCTAAATTTTGATCTCCCGGTTTAACCTTCTTGGTTTGAGTTAAATGAAAACGTGCACCCAAATCATCAGGCTTGATCTCGATAGCCCGTACAAGTAACGCTTCCGCCTCGTTAATCTTGCCTTGTTCAAGACGCAGATTTCCAAGCCCGGTAAGCGCATCCACCATCTCAGCATCTTTCGACAACACAGTTTGATAGGCTGATTCTGCCTGCTCGGTTTCACCCTGTTCGGTATACACGGCACCTAGCTTGCAGTACGCTTCTAACTTATCGGGTGCTTGCGCGATAGCTTGCTTTAACATCGATTCAGCTTCTACAAGGTTGTCCTGGTCGTGAAATGCTTGTCCCAAACCGATCAGTGCTTCAGGGTAGCCCGGCTTGAGTTGCAAAGAACGTTGCAACAGAGATATAGCCTGCTCCAATTGCTCTTGCTTCAATCTTGCAAGACCCATATTACAAATTGCTTCAGGATAATTCGGGGCAAGTACCAACGCTTTTTCAAGAATCGGAAATGCTTCATCGGCGCGATCATCTTCGACTAATACTGCGCCCAGATTGCTTAAGGATTCCAGATAATCTGGACTTCCAGCAATAGCCTTGCGATACCACCCAATTGCCCCGGGTAAATTTTTATTCGCCCGATCAATGCTGCCCATATTGTTAAGCGCCTGGGTCATATTCGGTTGCAAGGCGAGCGCCTTCTCTTGGCAGTGCTGTGCCTGACTAAAATTCTTGGCATCATAGTAAGCTATGCCCAGATTGCTATGTGCAGAAGCCATCGAAGGATCAAGCCGCACAGCCTGCTCTCCGTGCTTGATCGCCGTATCGATCTTGCCCTCTCGCCGACTCATCTCGGCAAGATTGCTATGGAAAAGCGCTTCGGCAGGTTGAATGTCAATCGCCTGATTAATTAACTCAATTGCCCGCGCTGAATTTCCCGCCTGAAAAGCGACCACCCCCAACAAATGTAACGCATGTGCATGCTTAGGCCGCGTTTGCAAAATCTGGCTCAACAAAAGCTCAGCATCCTGCAGACGACCGGCACTTTGATACTGATTGGCAAGTTGAATAGCTTGTTCCATATTTAACCCAGAACCATTATGCCGCTGGTTTTTGTGGGAGGCCGACTTGTCGGGCGATGGCTCTACATTTCGCCC
>CAIWKC010000183.1 GCA_903913145.1 uncultured Gallionellaceae bacterium
GAGCTATATCGTTTTTAAATGTTTGATTTGTATTTTTATAAACTGTTCGCCATACCCAGAATGCTTTTGCATGTTCAAGTTGAGGTGGGTGGACATTATCAAAAGGGTGCATTTCCTTGGGATGGACTTGAGAAAAGGAATAGCCTATTTTGAAATCAGTTTGTTCGACTCTTTCATTATTTTGAACTCTATGGCACTCCCACTGACCCACAACAAACATGTCAGGAGCCTCAGCCCAGAATGGTACCGTGTAATTTATTCGATTATCGACCCTAATTACATCAATGTTTTTAGGAACAGCTACAAGAAAATTGATTTTTCCACTGTTTGACATGTGGTTTGCATAGCTCAATAGGTCGATATTGGGATAATAGTTTTGGACGAGTTTAGTTGCCTCCTCCAATGGATAGAACATTTTAGTCGATGAGACATCGCTGGATATTTCACCTACCAGATTTTCTGGCGGAAAATGCTGCTTTTCAAATGTCATGATATTCCCTGAGTAGTCGTATGCCTTGTATTCAATGGTCGATGAAATGAGCGCTGTTTGAAATATACACCTTCATTGCCAGCCTCACCAAACTCACTTGCAGTGAACAAAGGCTACGAAGCCGAGGTAGTACCTCCATTTCAAAAAATCGAAGTGGCTAGACCTATCCACCGCGCATTTTTCCCTTCTGGAAAAAGCGTTGCGATGGATAGCCCATAGCCACTTGCGGGATAGCCCACTATCTCGTCTAGCATTAGCTCCATACCGCTGCTACTCAGCTTGGCGGAATCAACAAGGGCAAAAATACCTATGAATTCTAAAATGAACATTCCTTCCTGCAGGTGTTATCCATCTGACGCACTGCCACCGTTAATTCTGAATATTGCCATGGAGATGCAACGCTTCGCGCAAATCCAGAGATATATTGGCTTTCGTCCGGTGATGCTGATAAGCGAGCAACTCTGCTTGCGTGCTGACTCAAATAAACCACTTTTTAAGATCGGAGTTGGGCGATGAACAACGTTAACAATTTTCCTCTGGCAGCGCTAGGCCAAGAGTTTCAAAATGTTGTGGCAGAGATTCACAAGGACTCTAAGGCACCAATTCCCTCAATTGTGTCAGCTGTTTTAGTCGCAATTTCGCTGGTATGTCAGGGGAGAATACGGATTAGAAAACGCCCTGGATTGATCTCGCCGACTTCACTGTGGTTCATTGTCGTATTGGGTTCGGGAGAGCGGAAGTCATCGGTGATGAAGATTGTCTTTCGAGCGATTGAAAAATTTATCGCGGAACAGGATGAAGTGCACCGTCAGCAAATGGAAGAATACGCGAATCAACTTAATGCATGGAAAGCTGAGGCAAAGGGTATTTTGACTTCAATCCGGAAAAAGTCTGAAAAAAATGAAGATGTAGATGAAGAGCGGCAGCGTCTTGATGAACACAACCAGAATAAGCCGAAAATGCCAAAGCGGTTCAAACTGATACACGAAAAAATGAGCCCTGAAGCATTAATCAAAAACTTGAGTGAATCCTACCCAACTACAGGGATCATTTCAGATGAGGCCGCCAGCGTATTTAGCAGCCGTGGGCTATCAGACATGGGGACTCTCAATAAAGGATGGGACGGCTCGCCGATATCTCAAGAGCTGATTGAAGAATGCAGAAAAGTTCGAGATCCGTGTATAACAATGGCCCTGTACGCTCAGCGGGAAATCATTGACGCTTTCTTCAAGGGTAAGGGAGCGTTATCACGAGCTGTCGGGCTACTGTCGCGGTGTTACTTTGTGACTCCGCCTGAGGCAGCTGGATCTCGGTTTCTTGCTTATTCAGTGCCGGCATCTCCTGAGGTCATGGATCTTTTTGACAACCGCTGCCTTGAAATATTACGTAGCCACATTGGTGAAAACGGTCAAGAACTCCCAGAAAAAATTGAGTTATTTTTCTCGCCGGAAGCACAAAGTCATTGGGAGCGGGAGCATGACAATATCGAGTCAATGATGAACCCGGGCGGATTCTTCTCCAACGACAAGGATTTTGCATCGAAGCACGCCGACAAAATTGCGCGATTGGCGGCCTTACTCCACTATTTCTCTGGAGCGGATGGGCCAATTTCCTTGGAGACGCTGGTTCGGTCTATCTCCATTTCGCGTTGGTATGCGGAAGAATTTGTCCATAACTTTGCAAAGCCTAATCAATTACCGCAAGAGCAATTAGACGCCAATCAACTTTTGGTCTGGCTTGCCAACTATATTCGCACGAGTGGACAATCCTTCATCAAAAAGAACGATGTGCGCCAAGATGGCCCGAGTCAGTTGCGTAATAAAATTCGGCTAAATGCAGCTTTGCGCCTCCTCTGGCAGCAGGGAATTGCTTCGGAGGCAAAATATCCAGACGACAAAACGATCTATATTACGATGAGCCAGCAATTTTTTACTCCCTATCAAATCCAATTTTTGTGCTGTCAAAGTTGAATCTGCCGCTGATTAATTTGGAGCAAGCAAC
>CAIWKC010000184.1 GCA_903913145.1 uncultured Gallionellaceae bacterium
TCAATCTCAGCTTTTCAACTGAAGCGACTTCAAACTCCACTTCATTTCCACTCAAATTATTGGTTTAGCATCCGCATGCAGTATGTTGCGGTGCGGTCAGTGAAGCCTTTTGAGTTACGGTCAGACTCGATCTGGTGGCACTCGGTAATGCTGCCAGCGCCGCTGTCGATAACGATGCCAGTTGCGTGGCATAGACGCCCAATACATTGGTTGCTGTCAGTACCGGTGTCTGTAAGGCGCTAAGCACGCTAAAGGCTCCTATGTTTAGATAGGCAATTGCCGTAGCGGCTCCATACGGTGAAGTAATACTGGCCAGTATGCCAATTTGATTGGAAGATAAGGCGTTGATTTCTGCCGCCGTAATGGACTCGATCTGTCCGTTTGGATTTGTTCCATTCACATTGACATATAAGGATAGTGAAGACAGAGATATATCTGCGAGCTGGTTGATATTCGTACCTAATGCTGGAATAAATGAATCTGGAAAGGTTGCCACTTCTTGTGGCGTAATTGCTGCAACTTGTGCTAGATCACTGGTCAGCGTTGCCCATGCACCTAAATTCATACATGAAAGTTGGGAAGTTCCAATCGCGCCACCCGGCCCTGCGGCGCCTATCATGCGCACCTGCGAAGTTGAAAGTGCGGCAATTTCGGATGCCGAAATGGATTCAATCTGCCCAACGGGATTGGTTCCATTCAAATTCACTAAACAGGTTAACGCGGCAAGATCTGGATTGGTCAGCGAACTGATGTTCGCACCGAAGGCGACTACCTGAGTGTCCCATAGCGTCGCCACTTCGGCAGGGGTAATAGCCGCTACTTGTTGTGGACTGCTAACGAGGGCAGACCATGCACCATTATTCAGATAGGAGATTTTTGAAGTTCCAATCGTGCCACCGGGGCCAGATGCTCCAATCAGCCTGACTTGTGCTGGCGTAAGTACGTCTATCTGGGCTGCTAAGATTGATTCGATTTGTCCTAGGGGATTGTTGTTGCCGGTATGGTAATCAAGCGCCACCAAAGCTAAATCACTCAGAAAACTGATGTTTGTCCCCAAGGCAACTATATGCTTATCCCATAACGTAGCGATTTCAGCTGCTGTGATTGCAGCAACCTGAGTTGAAGAACTGACCAGCATTGCCCAAGTAGAATCATTCAGATAGGCAATTTGCGCGGTTCCTATGATATTTGGGTTTTGAATCGTTGCTCCGAGCAATCTGATTTTGGCAGGAGTTAGTACGGCTATTTGTGCCGGCGTGATGGATTCAATTTGCCCAACAGGATTATTACTACCCGTGTGGTAATCCAAGGCTTCAAGTACATTACTTTGAAGATATTGAATGTCAGTTCCGAGCCCCTGAATTTGAGAATCGGAATATCCCTTAATTTGATCTGCGGTTATGTAACTAGCCGCATTAGTATTATTACTTGCTCCCCCGCCCCCACATCCTGAAAAAGCCAGAACCACGAAAATTAAACTTGAAAAACGTATTGTTTGAAACATTCACACTCCTTTAAGAAATAGAAAAAAGTAAATCCACTGTCGGATCAAATTCAAACATTTCACGCTCAGCGTGATAGTTTTAGTGAGTTGATCTCGATAGGTGGATTCTGCCTAAGTGGGGTCACTCGCCGAAGCACTTTTTTCTTACTTCACCTCTTGGCATTTCAAAACTAACAGTGTGTACAGTCATTATTTGGGCTGACTTACTCAAGGTCTTTTTGTGTCTACGTACGTACCTCTGCATAGCAGCATGTTTTAGTTAATCGATGTTTCACTGAATATAAAAAATAGTGCTTCGGCAAGTTGGTCTGTTTTGCTATGTTCTAAACTCAACGATAAGGAATGTACGATGTCGCAAAACAATTCGCCGAATATGCGACGCTGCAGGGATGTCAGTTTGTGCTTAGTCGGGAGAAAGTCATGACGCATATTTCCCATGCTGATCTCACGCTTTACCCTGATGCTCCTCCAGACTCAATTTACGAACTCGCAGACCATAGCGGACTGATCCAAGACGGAAGAAGTGCCAAAACATTCAGCGTTGATCACAGACATGTATTCTTTATAGGTCACCAGTCAGAACATCAAGAACGATACTTTTACTATTTTTCCGTACTGTTTGCCGATAGCCCTGATTCTTTTAATCGGGGTGTTGAACACATTCAAGATCAATTAAAAGATAAACATCAACTCAAATGCAAACTGACTCTCATCTATATACGAAATTTGTATGCCGAAGATGAAGGTATTAAAGCGGCAGAACAATTGCACGGCTTTACTGATCGTATCAAGCACTATCAGTTAAGTTGCCATGGCGAGTATCTAGTCTATGGAATGCTGGCAGGAGATCAATTGATGCTGCATGCCGGAAAAGGAAAGGATGCTTTTGCAGGAATTCAAGTTGGCGTCAAAACTGCACAGACGCTTCCTGACAAGCAATTCTTGCCACTCAAAATATGCCTGACTGAATTGGTATCGTTCCTTTTTGATTCCTTGGTGGAAAGTAATTTGAAAGATATCACTAACTTCATCGACATCTTACCCAATCCCATTGTTGAGACAATCCACTAAGCGCACGTATATTGGCGCAACTGTACCGCTGAGCTCTTTAAGTTTTTCGACCACTGCAAATGCGTCCCACACTTTACAGTAGTCGATAAATTTTCATACACGGCTTTCTACAAATGTGAGCCCATTTATAAGAGTCAATCTGGCAACAGTGATCTCAACAAAAGAGTAATCAGGACGACTAGGATCAAAATGCTTAATCCAAACCACACCGTCAGTAAAATGAGTGCAATTGACCATATATGTTCATCGAGCACGCCAACGATGGTGACCTGTCCTTCCGATAATCGAATTTCCATATTGTCCAAGTGAATAATTCCAGACGTGCCCAACATGTTCTTTTCAAATGGGGCGGTCACCCGGCAATCATATAAACCATGCGGCTGTGTTAATCCCCCGAATTCTTTAACCAATTCGCAAGATTCCTGTTTCAAAATCAGCACACTGGGTTTGATGCTGTATTGATTTGAAAAATTAGTTCCAACGATGGCAAAATGCATGGTGGATACGGTGAGTAATGCGAATAGCCATCCTTGGGACCTGTACCATGGTTGATGTGTTTTGCAGTTGGCAGTCTGCTCGTTCAGTGTCTCGGTATTGTGTTGCATGCAATTCTCCTTTGTGTAGTGGTTGAGAATTGTGCCTATGTCAGCTATTTTCCAAAGCGATATTTGCAAAACAAAAAAACACCATGTATACCAATACATTTACAGCCGCAGAAGTAGCATCTATTACCCCTGCGCAAATTTCTAACTGTAGTGATCCTAAAACTGTTAACTTAGGCACCAACTTTAGATATCTAAGCGAAGCTTCATTGACCACCTTGACGTATATTGCAATACGAAAATCTGGATGGTATTTCAAATGATACGTTGTGGAAATAAACTACGATTAACTGAAGAAGAAATAGATTTGCTTTTCAAGCTCACAGGTACATTGCCCAGGAATATTCACACGGTTAATGAACTAAACAATTTTGTTGATCGCCACATTCCGTATTTAGATGATTCCACACCGGAGTCAAAATTACTAAAAATGCTGCTTAGTGATTGGAAGATTAGCCAAGAATAATGGTTTCAGCCATCAACTAAGAAATGATAAGTTTCCGAATATGGATACTTGGCGTAAGCAAAAGGAAACTCTGATGCGCCGATGTCTACAAGATATTAAAACAGGACTTTCTATATGATAGGAACAAAACGGAAAGTTGCGGTGGGCAGGTTTTCATTGCTACGGCTAAACGCGCCATGCCTGGCTTAATCGTTACAGCATCTGAGTTGCATGACCCTTTAGCAGATGAGAATACGAAAAACGAAGCAAAAATCTACCTCCGTAAAATCGAGCAGGAATTATTGTCTCGTGCTATGAAATAACTCGAAGACCCAGTTTGTTGCGACGCTTGATTGCAATATGCAACCGACTGGACCCTTCAATGTCTCCATTGATAATCGCAAGCAGTGCATTTCGTTCCAGCGTGTCTTTTACGTTTCTCTGGATACGTTTGAAAATAAGCCCCTCAATATCGCCGAAAGTGAGACGGGAGCGAAAGACGATATCGACAAGATTTTCGAACTCTTTTTGTTCGAAGGCATGGGGCTCACTCAATAGTCGCTGAAAGAGTTTTTCATGCTGATTTCCGCCCTGGATGATCTGAAAATGTGTTTTTACCATAGCTCCTCCTAGTGAATGCAATATAGTACTGCCACATAGCCATTTTATATTGAGGTGGCCACCTGTCATCACTTCAAATACCGGAATTCGGCCATTTCGGACCCTGACGAATTTATGATAATGCTGTTAGTGTGGCTTGCTGAGATGTCCGCTTCTGAAATTTCGAAGTGATATTGGATCTTTCTAGTGCAAAAATTACAAGGGCGTTATCGTCAATGAAAATCCCTAGACAGGGTAACCAAATCACCGAGCATGGGTGTCAAGTCCTTCAAGTGCCCAGCAATCAAATGAGTTACTTCACCCTGTCGTTCCAGCACACCGTAAACGGCCAACAGACGTGACCCCAATAGTTCACGTCGTTGTCTATCTGCGAGGTCTCGCCAGACTACTACGTTGATTGATCCGGTCTCGTCTTCCAATGTTAAAAACGTTACCCCACTTGCCGTTCCAGGCCGCTGCCGACTGATCACCAAACCGGCTGCGCGGGTAAAACGCCCATGTGGAAATCCACGTAACTCCTGCGCTGTCACTAAGCGTTGTCGTTGCAATGCATGACGCAGCAGTGACAGCGGATGCCGTCCCAAGGTGAGCCCCAAGCTTGCATAATCGGCAACCAGATTCTGGCCTTCCGTCAGTGGAATTAACTCGGGTTGCTTTTCTTCTTTAGCAGAAAGTGAAAGTGGAGTCATCCGCTCAATTCCTGCCACATCCCAATAAGCTTGTCGTCGATGCCCTGCCAGGGTGGTCAAGGCACCTGCTGCTGCCAGGCATTTGAGGTCACGTTTATCCAGTGCTGCTCGTTCAGCCAAATCTTCTACACTCTCAAACAATCTGTGTTCACGCGCTGCAATCAGTCTTTCTGCTCCTTCACTAGAGAGTCCGTTCACCATACGCAAACCAAGACGTAATGCAGGCTGATCATTACCACCACGTTGATTATCCTCAGTCAAGGCAGATGTGTGGGATGACATTGACAGTGTGCAATCCCAGTTACTTACCGTCACATCTGCTGTCAGCACTTCGATTCCATGACGACGGACGTCTTGCACAATCTGGGCCGGTGCATAAAACCCCATGGGCTGACTATTTAACAGTGCACAGGCAAACGCCGCAGGCTCATGACATTTGAGCCAGGCAGAAACATATACCAGTAGCGCAAAGCTTGCCGCATGCGACTCGGGAAATCCGTATTCGCCGAAGCCCAGAATTTGCTGAAATATCTGTTGAGCGAATTCTTCCTGATATCCTCGCTCACGCATGCCGTCAATCAGCTTGCGCTCGAATTGTTCCAGCCCACCTTTGCGTTTCCACGCAGCCATTGAGCGCCGCACCTTGTCCGCTTCGCCGGGGGTAAATCCTGCAGCCACAACAGCAAGCCGCATCACTTGTTCCTGAAAGATGGGAACCCCCAGAGTGCGTTCCAACACATCTCTGACCGCTTCACTCGGAAAGGTCACCGCTTCCATGCCTTGGCGGCGACTCAAGTAGGGATGCACCATACCACCCTGAATCGGCCCCGGACGCACAATGGCGACTTCAATGACCAAGTCATAAAAACAGCGAGGACGCATTCGAGGCAACATGGACATCTGCGCGCGCGATTCGATCTGGAACACCCCCACCGTATCTGCATGGCCGATCATGTCGTACACATCAGGATCCTCAATTGGGACATCTGACATCGTGAACTGTCTACCGCGTAATCTGCTCAATTCATTCAACGCACGCCGAATTGCAGAGAGCATGCCCAGTGCAAGCACATCTATTTTCAGCAGGCCCAAGGCATCGAGATCATCCTTGTCCCACTGGATGATGGTGCGATCAGCCATGGCAGCATTCTCGATTGGCACCAGTTGAGAGAGTTTACCGCGCGCAATCACGAAGCCGCCCACATGTTGGGAGAGATGACGTGGAAAGCCCACGATTTCATCGACCAATTGCATCAACAGACGAACTTTCTGGTTACCCGGATCGAAGCCCGCTTCTGCAAGACGTTCCGGCATGACCTGCCTTCCGTCCCACCACGCCATTGATTTTGCCAAGCGATCCACCTGTTCCAGATCAAAGCCCAGTGCTTTGCCCACATCACGCATTGCACTCTTGGGCCGATAAGTGATGACTGTCGCTGCCAGTGCTGCTCGATCCCGTCCGTATTTGGCATAGAGA
>CAIWKC010000185.1 GCA_903913145.1 uncultured Gallionellaceae bacterium
CTGCCGCAGGACGGCCGCATCAACTTCAAGGCCCTCGGCAGCGCTCCGACATTTGATCAGCAAAATATGCCGGATGGGTCGAAAAGATGGTTTTTTCAGTTTTTTGTAATTTAATTTAGGAAGCTAAAATGAAAATCGCAGTATTGCCGGGAGACGGCATCGGGACAGAGATCGTAGCTCAAGCGGCCAAAGTATTGGAAGCCTTGCGTAAGGATGGCGAGAAGATCGAATTGGAATACGCTCACCTTGGTGGTGCGGGTTACGATGCGGCCGGAGATCCTTTGCCGGAAGCAACGTTGAAATTGGCCAAAGAATCTGATGCGGTATTGTTGGGTGCGGTTGGCGGGTATCAATACGATACTTTGGCGCGTCCTTTGCGCCCAGAACAAGGATTGTTGCGTATTCGTAAAGGCTTGGGCTTGTTCGCCAACTTGCGTCCGGCAAGGGTTTATCCCGAGTTGGTGAACGCTTCGACTTTGCGCTCAGATGTCGTGTCCGGTCTGGATATTTTGATTTTACGTGAACTCACCGGCGATATTTATTTCGGGCAGCCACGCGGAATTCGCACATTGGAAAGCGGCGAGCGTCAAGGCTTCGATACGATGCTCTATTCCGAATCGGAAATTCGCCGCGTAGCGCATGTCGGCTATCAGATCGCGCTGAAGCGCAACAAAAAACTGTGTTCTGTGGACAAAGCCAACGTGCTGGATACCAGTATGTTCTGGCGCGAAATTGTGACCGAAGTGGCAAAGGAATATCCGCAAGTAGAGACATCACACATGTATGTCGATAATGCTGCGATGCAGTTGGTGCGCTTTCCCAAACAGTTTGATGTGATTCTCACCGGGAACATCTTCGGTGATATTTTGTCTGACGAGGCATCCATGCTGACAGGATCAATCGGAATGCTGCCTTCAGCGTCGCTGGACTCAAATAACAAAGGCATGTACGAGCCGTGCCACGGTTCGGCTCCAGACATTGCCGGTAAAGATATTGCCAATCCACTGGCGACAATATTGTCAGTGGCAATGATGATGCAATACACCTTCGGGCGTGCAGATGTTTCTCTACGCATCGAAAATGCAGTGCACAAAGTATTGCAACAAGGTCTGCGAACTGGCGATATTTTCGAGGCGGGCATGCAAAAGATTGGCTGCTCAGCGATGGGTGACGCGGTAGTTAAAGCACTTTAAGATAAATATAGGTTGGAATTGCCCTTTGCGGCGTAACCCAACATGGGCTCGGAGCATAAAATGAAAGTAGGACTAATCGGTTGGCGTGGCATGGTGGGCTCGGTACTCATGCAACGCATGCGTGAAGAAAAAGATTTCGATTTGATTGAAGCTGTTTTTTTCACCACCTCCAATGCTGGCGGCGAGGCTCCTGTTGAAGGACGAGGCGTGGCACTGAAAGATGCACACGATCTCAATGCTTTAAAAGCGATGGAAGTGATCATCTCTTGTCAGGGTGGCGATTACACAACTGACATTTTTCCCAAGTTGCGCGCTTCCGGCTGGCAAGGCTTTTGGATCGATGCGGCTTCCACGTTGCGCATGCAAGACGACGCAGTCATTATCCTTGACCCGGTCAATCATGGTCTCATCAAAAAATCGCTGGCAAGTGGCGGCAAAAATTTCATTGGCGGCAACTGCACAAATAGCATCTTGCTGATGGGATTGTGCGGTTTATTCAGCGCTGATCTGGTGGAATGGGTATCGTCAATGACCTATCAGGCTGCTTCTGGAGCCGGTGCGCAGAATATGCGCGAACTGTTGAATCAAATGGGCGTGGCCTATGCCTCTGTAGCTGATTTACTGGCTGATCCGAAGTCGCCTATTCTTGAAATTGACAGCCGTTTGGCGGCTACGTTGCGCTCTGCAGAAATGCCGACAGAAAATTTTGGCGTTCCACTGGCGGGCAGTCTGATTCCTTGGATCGACAAGCAACTTGACAATGGACAATCCAAAGAAGAGTGGAAAGGTCAGGCCGAGGTTAACAAAATTTTAGGAACGAGCAAGCGCATTCCGGTTGACGGATTGTGTGTGCGCATTGGAGCAATGCGCTGCCATAGTTTGGCGTTAACCCTTAAGTTGAAAGCAGATTTGCCGCTGAGTGAGATTGAGGCATTGGTCAAAGGCGGCAACTCCTGGGTCAAATTTGTACCTAATCAACGTGAAATATCGGTGCGGGAACTCACTCCGGTTGCGGTCACCGGTAAGCTGGACGTGGCGGTCGGGCGTGTACGGAAAATGGAACTTGGTCCGGAATATGTAACTGCCTTTGTGTGCGGAGACCAATTGCTGTGGGGTGCTGCTGAGCCTTTACGTCGTATGTTGCGTATCTTGCTGGAAAAATAACGATTGTTTTGTAATTTCCAACAAGATTACAGGTATGTTCAGAGGGTTGAATTACCGTTGCTTAACCGATAATTCGATTTATATATTGTCGGTTAACGGGTAAACTTAAAGATAAAGTGAGCTTGCATCACTAACTCTATGATGTTATTCTGATTACGGTCTGGAAAATTAAAAGGGTGGCAGCGTGCGGAAATATTTTCTGAAAGCGTTCGGATATTGTGCCTGTTTAGCATGGTCTTGTGCGGCAAGCGCAGTGGGTTTTGGCGGCATCAACGTGACCTCTTCGCTGGGTCAACCGTTGGTGGCTGAAATAGAATTGGTAGCTGTGGACAAAGCCGATAAATCGAGCTTGAATGCCCATTTGGCTTCTCCCGAAGCGTTCAAGGGTGCCGGGATAGATTATCCCTATGCACTGCCTAAATTGAAATTTGAAGTTGCGACGCACCCGAATGGTGTGCCTTATGTTAAGGCAACTACCGATCAGGTTGTAAACGAGCCTTTTGTCAGCTTGTTGCTCGAACTGACTTGGTCATCCGGGAGATTGCTACGCGAATATACTTTCTTGCTGGACCCGCCCGGTTTCGTTGCTGAACAACCACCCGTTGTTGCAGTGAAACCAATTGAACCTGTCATTGCATCTGCTGTCGTTCCAGCCGAGCCGATTGCGCAAGCTACACCAGTGCCTGCACCTGCTCCGTTGCCGGTTGAAGCTGTTGCTGCCTCGGCACCTCAGGAGGCGAGCAGTGCAGCTACGCCAGCTTCTCAAGATGCAGCTAATGTCCCTGCCGCCGAACCCGTTGCGATAGAAGCCGCTTCGGCGGTTGCAGCAGAAGTTACCAAGCCTGCCGAAACCAAAGTTGAACCCCTGCCAAAAGAAGAAACACCAACGGCAGAAGCCTCATCAAAAAAACCTGCAGAAGGTAACCATGCCCCAACCTCTCCGGTTACAGTAAAGAAAGGGGATACCTTAGGCAAAATTGCAAATGAGATTAAATCCACAGACGTAAGTCTGGAGCGTATGTTGGTTGCCCTCTATCGTGCCAATGCGGAAGAGTTTGATGGCCACAACATGAATCGCATTAAAACTGGAAAAATATTGCATTTGCCCGAAGCAGAAGATTTGGCAAGGATAAAACAGGCAGAAGCGGTCAAAGAAGTGCGCGCACAAGTTGCAGATTGGAATGCGTACCGGCAAAAATTGGCAGCTACAAAATCTCCGGTTGTAGAGCAGCGAGCCAAGCAAGAAGTGGCTGGAAAGATTAGCACATCAATTGCCGAGAAAGAGCCTGTCGCTAAAGAGACGCCAAAGGAAGTGTTAAAACTTTCCAAAGGCGAAGGAAAAAGCGATCAAACAGTTGCGGGTGGAAAAGCAAAGACCGCTCAAGACAAAGCTAATGCAAAAGATGAAGACGCAATTGCCAAAGCGAAAGCACTGAAAGAAGCAGAGCAACGAACGGCAATGCTTGAAGAAAATGTGAAGGAAATGCAGCGCTTGGTTGAATTGAAAAATCAAGCGGCAGCCAAGGCAGAACAAGACAAAAAAGGCGCAGCTTCAGCTACTGCAAGTGCTCTTCCATTGATCGCGTCATCTGTGACACCTGCAACGAATAAAGCATCCAGCAGTGTTGCGGAGGAAAAACCAAAACCCAAAACTGTTGCACCCAAAGTGGTGGCTCCACCGCCATCATTGCTGGACGACTTAATGGGAAATCCAATTTATTTGGGTGGCGGTGCTGCCGCGCTACTTGGATTGGGTGGCTTGGGTTTTGTGTTGACCCGACGTCTAAAAAAGGGAGTTTCCGGCAAGAAAAATGAAGTGGCCGATCTTGACGACATAGCTAATACTACCGGGCGTATTGCTTCTCCTGTTCAATCATCCCCTGAGACAGGTGATTTTACACACACAATAACAGCAACTCCTGCATCGTCATTAGATTCGGATGAAGTGGACCCGATTGGTGAAGCAGACTTATTCCTCAATTTCGGTCGTGATGTGCAGGCGGAAGAAGTCTTGAAGGAAGCATTGCAAAAAGATCCAACTAATAATCCTGTCAGGCTGAAATTGTTGTCGATTTATGCTGGTCGCAAAGATACTAAATCTTTCTATACTCATGCTCTTGAAGTCAAACAAACACGAGATGATGCTGCCTGGACACAGGCAGCGGCAATGGGTCGAGAAATTGAACCTGACAACGCATTGTACGGAGGTGGTGCTCAATCAACCCAATCTTTGGAAGCCGTAGGATCAGGTACTGCAGAGCCGGTAGACTTCGATTTGGGTGGTTTTGGAACAGCCGAGCCGGCATTAAAGACTCAAAATTTGGGACTCAATAAAACAGAAGAAAAGAGTGAATTTTCCGGAGATGTCACATCTATTTTGTCGAAGGATGACCTCCGGTCAGCGCAAGATGTCCCGATGGACTTCGATATTACCGCAGCGCATCCGGGTACTAATCCATCGCCGATGGGTGATCCAAAACTGGAAGTATCTGCGATGGATTTTGATGTGTCCGGATCACATTCAGGTGCCGGTTCTACTGAAAAATCAGGACTTGATATACCGGCAATGGATTTTGATGTCACAGGAGGCTCGGCGATTACGCCTGCGGCTGAAGTTCCAACTCCATCGTTGAATCTGGATGATTTGGTATTTGATGTGCCGACTTCTGCACCTGCTGCAAAACCAGTCACTGTTTCTTCTGCGCCTAATAAGGATATGGAATTTACACTTGATTTTCCATCCGATGTGAAACCTGCAACGCCATCTGCACCGGCTAAAGGTGTCGGGTTGAGTGACATCAGCTTGAACTTGGACGAAGCAGCTACTCCGGAAACGCCCCGTGCTGCTGAAAACAAGGACGAACAATGGCAAGAAGTTGCGACTAAGCTAGACCTTGCAAAAGCATATCAGGAGATGGGTGACCAAGCCGGCGCGCGTGAAATTCTTGAAGAAGTCTTGAGAGATGGTGACGATTCTCAAAAGATATCGGCGCAAGCTCTGTTGCAACAATTGTCTTAATTCAGTATATGCTCGAAATGAAAGAGGCAGCCTGAATTCCAGGTTGCTTTTTTTTTTGCACTTCAGCAATGTCTATTTTTTCATCAATGACTGGTTTTCGGAGTAAAGTAAAATCTCGGATTAGTGTAAAAGGCTGACAATTGAGAATAACAATTCCGCATCCTGTAACGCAAATCACAATTTGGATTGGTTTGGCAATAGTGGTTCAATCAATGCAATCAGCCTTGCTGCCAGTGCTTGCCTTTGTAATGTCTATAATCGCCTTTAAAGCGCACTCAAAGCGTTTGATTTCACTGTTGCGGCGTACTCGCTGGATAATATTATCGATATTCTTCGTCTATGCATATATGACTCCGGGCGTGGCATTGTGGAGTTTGTCATACATTCCAAGTCCGACCCGTGAAGGCCTGCTTGACGGCTTAATGCAACTCAGTCGACTGGTATTTGTATTGGCTGGCCTATCAGTTTTGTTAACCTCGCTTTCGCAAGAACGACTGATCAGCGGAATTTATACATTGAGTTATCCACTGCGCTTTGTTGGCGTATCGCGCGAACGGATTGCGGTCAGATTGGCATTAACATTAAACTATGCAGAAAGGGCTATGCAGGAAACCGCCAAAGATTGGCGCTCAGGGATTGAGCAAGCACTTCAGCCAGAAAGTGAATACATATCCGGATTTGAGTTGCCAATGCAATTGCTGAGTTGGATAGACGGTTTGCTGATCCTTGTTATTGGAGTAACACTTGTCGGGATGTGGCGATGAGAATAGCGCTGGGCGTGGAGTACAACGGTCGTGACTTTAACGGTTGGCAAAGTCAAGCGGACGGTCGTACAGTGCAAGATTCAATTCAAAAAGCCATCAGCCAAATTGCCTGCAAGCAGATCTCCGTTATCGCGGCAGGTCGAACCGATACCGGGGTGCATGCGCTTGAGCAAGTGATTCACTTTGAGACATCGATAGTGCGGCCATTGAGCGCGTGGGTTCGCGGCGTCAACGCATTATTGCCTCCCAATATTGCAATCTTGTGGGCGCACCCAGTACCAGAAGAGTTTCATGCACGATTTTCCGCACAGGCACGCAGCTACCAATACGTGCTAATGAATCGCGCTTCCCGCAGCGCGGTCCATCACGGGAGCGTAGGCTGGTATCATGCGCCGCTTTCACTGAATTCGATGCGCGAGGCAGCCGAGTATTTGCTGGGCGAGCAGGACTTCAGCGCTTTTCGTGCCGCTGAATGCCAGGCAAAATCGCCGGTTAAACGCCTCACCAGACTAGAAATTGTACAACGCGGTGATACCTTTATTTTTGACTTCACTGCGGATGCATTTTTGCATCATATGGTACGGAACATCGTTGGATGCCTGGTCTATGTTGGCAAAGGCAAACATCCGCCGCTATGGATGAATGAAGTATTAAATTCAAAGCAGCGTAGTTTGGCAGCACCAACTTTTGCACCGGATGGTTTATATTTGCGCCGAATCAGTTACGATACCAGGTGGAAGTTGCCGCAACTGAATTGGGATTAGATATGCTGTTGACATTGGTTCTGCATATCGCAACACCAGATAACCAGCCGCTAGCTTTTCCTCTAGTCATCAAACTGACAAGCGGCTGGTTATCTGGCGTTGCGTGAATTGTGGAACGAAAACCCCAACACCACACGTTCAATCGAGCTCCTACAGTGAGCGCTTTTGTAGGAGGCCGATTTATCGGGCGATTGGAAATTGACTGGATATATATGATATGCGAAAAAATCTATTACAAAATCTAATCGCGATTTTGATTGCCTGTATCTGCTATGCAGTTCATCCCGACAATGTCGCAGCGCAAGAATCAAAGGGCAAAACCGCTGAAGTAACCAAACCGGAAAAAGAGCGGCTGGTCCTCATGCCAATGCGAGTTGCAGAAGATAACAGAAACATGCTGTCCGCAATGGAAACAGCACTGGTGCAAGGTCTGCAGCAAAAATATGTTGTGTTTCAGGGCGAGCAAGTCGCGAACAAAGCCCGTGAAATATTTCTCAAAGAATCGCGCAATAAAGCGTCCAATGAATGCAATGAAATTCGTTGTTTGCAAAATATAGCGGGCGCGTTTCAGGCAGAACTGATCGCCACGGCAAATGTAACCAAGATTGATGGCGGTTATCTTCTTTCACTGAATATACAAAATATATTCGACAATAAAGCGGTTTACACCAATACCCTGCCGTGTAGAAATTGTGATGGTTTTCAAATAGTAGAAAAGCTCAAAGTGCTGGATAACGAAGCACTTCCGGCTTCAGCCCAAACAGGCAATGCAGCATTAACTTCATTACCGAATACTGGCGCAATTCTTTCCGACAATGCTGCGTGGGATGAGGCTCAGAAAGGAAACAAAATAGGCGACTATCGAGCCTATCTTGGACAATTTCCCAGAGGTAAATATGCCATGATCGCGGAAGGTAGAATTAACTTATTGGAAGAACAAGCTTCCACCGAGCGCTCACAGCAAGACCAGAATGCCTGGAGTAATGCGACCACCACGGCTACTGAAGCGGGCTATCAAGAATATCTGAATCGCTACCCGCAAGGACTGTACATCGTGCAGGCAAAAGCGCGAATAAAAAAATTACAGGAAACCCATCAGAAAACCTCAACAGAAGCCAAAGCGGGGGAAATATTTCGCGACTGCCCCGAATGCCCCGAGATGGTTATTTTGCCCGCAGGTGATTTTAATATGGGATCAACTAATGGTGACAAAGATGAGCAACCTGTTCACCGGGTAACCATAGCAAAAATGTTTGCGATTGGAAAAACAGAAGTGACCCAGGGTCAATGGCGGGCGTTGATGGGAACGACCAAGCAACGGGGCGAAAGTGAAAGCAGTCTGGGAGAACTGGTGGGAAAACTAAAACATATTTTGCCGCAGCACAAGAAGGACGTTACCGAAGACCACTTTAGCGCAATCATGGAAACCAGCCCGGAATCTTACAAGAACTGCGGGGATGATTGCACGGCTGAGCAAAGACGTGCGCGTCGGGAAGCTACCGAACGAGGTAGTACTGAATCAACCAGTAATCTAATCATTGTGGACAACAACCCAAGCTATTTTAAAAACTGCGGCGATGAATGTCCGGTGGAGCAAGTAAGCTGGACGGAAGCGCAAAACTATATTCAAAAACTCATCACAAAAACAGGTAAGCAATATCGCTTGCCGAGTGAAGCCGAGTGGGAATACGCATGCAGAGGGGGTACAAAAACTGAATATTGCGGTAGTGACAACGCTGATAGCGTGGCATGGTACGGCGCCTACGCTAATCCATCCGGCAATAGCGGAAAAAACACACATGCAGTTGCCACGTTGAGTTCGAACGGATTTGGTTTATTTGATATGAGCGGCAATGTGTGGGAATGGGTTGAAGACAACTACCATGCCAATTATTTCGGAGCGCCAAGTGATGGCAACAGCTGGTTGGGCGATGCGTCCAAACATATCTTGCGCGGCGGTTCCTGGAGCAATAAACCTCAAGAAGTGCGTGCAGCCCAACGGGGAAAGAGCGACCCCTCCAGTCGCGGTAGCGTTGGCTTTCGAGTGGTGAGAGTGTTGCCCTGAATGTGACGATAATTGTCAGTTGAGCTGACGCAAATGTGGTGTTTGCTAGTTATAAGTGAAATCCTGTAAAGCCGATCCCTATACAGGCTAAGCAACAAACACGGATTTAAATCTGGCATGAATGGTGCTTTGAAGGTAACGCACACCTCGTGTGTACCCTTCAAATTTAAAGGAGCAGCAATTATGAAAAATGTACAAAAAGGTTTTACCCTGATTGAATTGATGATTGTAGTAGC
>CAIWKC010000186.1 GCA_903913145.1 uncultured Gallionellaceae bacterium
AAGTCATTTTTATTTTTTCAAAACATAGTTAGGACAAAACCAGAAGCATGGGCGGAAGCTTTTGTGGACCCAGCCAATCAAATGCAGCCAAATCCGGATCTACCAGGGCAATACTACAAAAATTACATCGCTGAAAGTTATTTGGTAGCTGCAAAATTAGGCGACAAGCTTAGGTATCTCGAACCAGCTCAAGATCTCTTGCTTTGGTCGATCAAGGTTTTAATATTTTGGATATTGCTTCTTGCGTTCGCTGTGATATTCGTGCCAACGTCAGAACATTTATATAGTGCAAATGTGGAGAAGACTTACATTAGTCAGAGCGGATCACCTGCTATTAAAGATCCCTATATTTCACTAAATGAAATTCCAGCATCTGGAGTCATCGCTCCAGCATCTGCCGTCGTCGCTCTTGGCGCGCCTCCTAAGAATGCTACAAATAAACATGCATCGTGTAAAGTACCGTGTGTGGATCCAACACAGGAACATAAATAATGGCGCAAGATCCAGTTGTCCTGGCGGATGCTGACAATACTTTGTGGGATACGGATGATGTATATTCCAGTGCTCAACTAGCGTTGTTATCAAATATCGAGGTAGCAACGGGCAAAAGAGTTGTTGGCAGTAATCGACTTGAATTTGTACGAGAATATGACCAAGCGATCGCTGCTCGGCATCATCTGCATCTTAGGTACCCCTCGCCGATGTTGATAAGAGCGTTAGTTGCTGGACTTTCATCCATGGCCTCTACTGAAGCGGCGGAATCGGTAATACGTGGGCGTAAATTGCCATATCAAATAAGTATTCTTGAAATTGACTCAATCGCTTCAGAATTTGCCTTGGCTTTAAGCAAGATGCCTGATTTGCTTCAGGGAGTGCAAGAGGGTTTGCAACTTGCTAAAGATCATGGACTTGTCACGTATGTTTTGACGGAAGGGCAGGCGGAAAAACAGCGCAAATTAATTGATTTCCATGGCTTAGGTAAGTTGGTCCAAGGTGTTTCAGAGGTTACAAAGAGCGAATCGCAATTTAGGCGATTAAGGAAGAGATTCTTTCCAGCCAATGTTTATGTAGTGGGAGACCAAGAGGACCGTGACATTATTCCGGCCGATAAAGCACGTTGTATTACGATATTAATTCCTAGTCGCTTCAGGCCTAAATGGCAAGACCGTGACTGTGGAGAAACGGCTTTTTTCGTGGCCAATAATTTTCTTGAGGCCATTTCCTGGATAGTTGAGAAAGAAAAAAAAGAATTGTGCCTTTCCGTCAACAAATAATCGTGAAAGATGGCCACATGTATAGGTAACTCTTGGCCTCTCTGGTTGGTTTTGTCTTATGCGTGCTATGTTTTTGTGCATCCTTGATTAGATGATTGCAATGTGACGCTGGCATTCTTCTGTCAGTTATAATGCCCCTTTATTAAAAGTTGGCAATATGGACTATGCATTTTTTACATTGGCCTAAGAGCCAAGCATAGTACGTTCACATAGAGAAACGTAAAAATAATGACTGATCAACTTTTATATACCGCAACCGCAAATTTTGAAGCTGCTAGACACGTTTTTATTCTTCCTGAGGGACACCGCTCACGAAGACTCCATGGACATAGCTTCCTCACCAAAGTGCGCTGTGCTTTACCTGAAGGTTGGGCTAGTTTCCCAAGCGGCGAGATCGAAGAGTTGAATGAAAAACTCACATCCGCAATAGCACCTCTTGATTACAACCAACTCAACAATGAATTGGAGCAACCGACGGATGAAAATCTTGCCCGTTGGGTGACTGCAGGACTTGCTGTGCCTGGAATAGAAAGCGTTGGGGTTCAAAGCACCAAGCATGAAGGTGTCGATTTGGACAATAAG
>CAIWKC010000187.1 GCA_903913145.1 uncultured Gallionellaceae bacterium
AAAAAATGGAATCTCGAAATAAATCTTGCAATGACATTTATATTTTTATCAAGTCCCAAACCAAAAATAAGCGTTGGCCTTAATATTGTCCATGTCGCATTATTTTTTAACGCCCAGTTTTGAAGGCTCTCTTCTGCAAAAATCAATTCTTCAACAAATTTCCGCTCAGCCTCGCTGGACGAATCAATTTTAGTAAACCGACTTGTAGTTGATACCGCCACCACATTTTTTGCGCCTGCTTTACGCATACGTTCAAGATGTTCCGGCAATATTCTTATCGGTGCCAACCATATCCAGTCTGTGATCACATCCTGTTTGTTAATTTCACCTAATAAATGCATCTCTCGCCATTCAATATTCGAGGCTGGGTTTGAGTTTTCCCGGTACTTTCTTGAGTAGGCAACAACGTGCCTGCCTGACTGATTAAGTTGCGGCAATAAAACGCGTCCCACCATACTGCTGGCACCTACTACTGCTACTGAGTTCACAACTGGAGATTTTATAATTGCGTCAGGTGATATGCCGGCTTGTTGTTGACGCGATTGCTGAATTTTTATTTTTTGGGTGAGATCGGCTTCCGCGCTTTGCTTTCTAAAAAACTTGATAGGCGCAAGTAGCGCAAAGCGAATCCATATTCCGGCAATCACCAGCCACATCAGCCCACCAGGATATTGATGCTGAAAAAATTTGCGGTAAAATCTCACCATTCCCTTGTGCTTGCTCCATTCAACAAATACCGGACGGGACTGACTGCATGCTCCGTGAATATGAATCACTTTTGCACGCGGTTCAAAAAGAATATTCCAGCCTTTTTGGCGGAAACGCATACACCAATCGAGATCTTCACAATGCAGAAAATATTTTTCGTCCCACATGCCAATTTCTTCCATCGCTATTCTGCGTACCAACATAAGTGCACCTGAAATTGCCTCGACTCGAATGGGCAAATCAGGCAACGGCTGTTCATGCATATGATAATCGTAAAAGAGTTGCGGCCAACGATTGGCGTAACGTGTTAGACCGAATGCCCGCACAAAAGAACGCCAGGGCGTCGGCACTGCTCTGCGCCCGCCACCTTGCTCTGTCCCGTCCAGATTAAGCAGCAATCCTCCAACCATACCTGCATCAGGTGTTGCATCAAGCGTTTGTACTAATCGCCGCAACGCATTTTGGCCAAGCTCACAATCAGGGTTTAGAAATAGAATATGGCTTTCAGTACAGTGAGGAATACCTATATTGCACGCTGAGGCGAAACCAACATTTTTAGCATTGCGGACTATCTTTAATCTCGGCTCTTCGACGATACTGAACTCAAGACCTTGCAAACTCCCATCTGTAGATGCATTGTCAATTACGATCACCTGTCGTGCTTCGGCAAGTGCCGAGCGCACACAACCCAACAGCAATTCGCCGGCATTGTAGTTAACAATAATTACTGAAACCGCCTCTAAAGCCAAATCTACAGGAACTTTTCTTTGCATTGGTTCACTACTTTCAATTTTTTGAAACAACTCGCCTATTTTTATTAGGCATTATACATTGATGCGAATTTAGAAGATTGAACCCTTATGGATTTGCGGCGTAAATCTAAGCAAACGCCGAATAAGCCCCCTCTCCCTCGGGGTTAGCGCCGGCACTTTATAACCCTCCACATCAAATTATTGTTTGCACAAAATAATTGTGGTAACGTACCTACATTATAAATTGACAAACATCGAGGTGCTGTCATGACCATCACAACCCTTTCAAGTCGCCAGTTCAATCAAGACGCCAGCAAAGCAAAGAAAGCTGCGATTGCCGGACCTGTATTTATTACTGATCGCGGTCGACCAGCGCATGTGTTACTTTCATTTGCCGAGTATAAAAAACTCACCTCAGGGCATACCAAGATTGCCGACTTACTGGCGATGCCATGCGCTGGGGACATTGAATTTGATATCCCGCGCTCGCGTGACCTCGCACAACCCGCCGACTTCTCCTGATGTATTTACTCGATACAAATGTTGTATCCGAATTGCGAAAAATTCGTCTCGGCAAAGCAGACAGGCACGTTGCTACATGGGCCGACAGCATAGAAGCATCGAATATGTATCTTTCCGTGATCACCATCCAAGAACTGGAGATTGGCGTATTACTGACTGAGCGCCGCGACCAATCACAGGGCGCAATATTCCGGGTTTGGCTAAATGATCACGTTTTACCTGCCTTCGCTGGCAGAATTCTGGAAATCGATACTACCGTTGCTTTGCGCAGTGCACAGCTCCATGTGCCAAATCCACACCCTGTTCGCGACGGCCTAATAGCCGCGACAGCACTTGTTCACGGCATGACTGTCGTAACTCGTAACATTTCCGACTTTGCGCAAACCGGCGTTCGCGCAGTCAACCCTTGGGTTGGCTCATGATGTTGCTCTAGCCTAAGCTAACACTTGAAAGACGAATTACCTCAAGAAACCCACACCCTCAAAACCACCGCTTACTCAAAACCCGCAAAATCTCACCCACCCGCTCCACCCGCCTGCTCTGCACTTCTCGCCGTTTCCTCCATATCTTCGGCAACCCCAACAAAGCATCCCGCTTAGCCTTCAAAATAACCGCCCGTGCCCGTGCAATACAAACCAGATAATACTCACTAGATTTAAGACCACATGTAATAGCAACAACAACCAGAACAACACCCCCGGCATATCTTTCACAAAAGTCCATACCAGGTTGGGATGGCCGTGATGCAGGGCGAAGTCACTATGCTGCCCGCCTTTTGTACCTGAACCCACATGACAAGGTACATAGAGGCAACAATGCCCAGTGCTTAAATTGCGTCCATTATGCCGACAAACCCATAAGCCACTTAGCGGCATCAGCAATTATAATTCCGTTACGCAACTCTTCTTGGCGCAATCCATAAACGATTTGCACAGCTTCCGCATCAGCAAACTGTGCCGCAAATCGCAACAATCCTCGATGTGGCTTATTGTCGCCCAGTTTGCATTCAATCATTTGCGTCAGCTTACCTTCCTCGCTGAACGCGAAATCGACTTCTGTCCCATCCTTTGTACGAATATAGTGCAACCCGACTGATTTTCCCGCACTATCCTGTAAGTAATGGGCATGTTTAAGCAACATTCCAGCAACGGCATTTTCCAGCCGTACACCCTGATTACCCCTAACCAACCCCGTATCAAAAAAATACGCTTTAGGGCTTTGCAAAATTGCCCGCGCGATATTGTGATGCCAAGGTTGGACTGTAAAAACGATAAACAACGCCTGCAAAATCTCCAGATAGCGTTTCAAAGTTGCGGGTGAAACCGCCAGATCGCGTGCTATGGATGCCAGTGAAAGTGGAGAACCCACACGTTCGCGCAGCAGTTCGACAAACAATCGCATCGTATTGATTTCGTGCAGGCGTGAAAACTCCAACACATCTTCACGAATTAGGTCGTTAAAATACTGAGCCCTCCACCGATCAGCCTGCACTGTGTCGCCAGCCAGGCATGGCTCTGGAAACCCGCCTCTTTCCAATAAATGATCTAGCGCTTCAGCCGGTTCCACATGCTGCTGTTCGCACCACTCTCGCACCGAAAATGGATGTAGACGGAAAGCAAAATACCGGCCCGCGAGTGAGTCTCCCCCTTGGCGGAAAGTTTCCATACGGGCACTACCCGTCACCAACAGCGACTGCTCGGAAAAACGTCCGTCTACAACACCTTTCAACCAATTTTTCCAACCGTGCATTTTGTGAATCTCATCCATGACGAGCAATTTAGCACGTGGATTCCATGATTGGCGCTGCAACACACTCCTGTCCTGCAACACATCCCAGTTAAGGTATTGCGCATTCCCGAACAGTTGCATCAACTGACGTGCAAGCGTGGTTTTCCCTACCTGCCGTGGCCCAGTCAACACCACCATCTTGGTAGTTAAATCTTTTAGTACTAATTCATCTAGATAGCGTTTCATAGACTAAGCGTACTACAATTTTAATAAAGTCGCGACTTTATTGTTAATGCATGCTTAATAGTCGCTTATTTTGGGCTGCTTACAAATGAGAGCCATCTTGGCACTCTACACAATGTCTTTAAAAATAATGAGGAAACAGGCTGGATACTCAAGTTGACTCAAAACAACCTCTTACGCTAAACCCGAAAAATCTCACCCATACCAACCACCCGCTTGCTTTGTATTTCTCGCCGCTTCTTCCGCATCTTCGGTAAGCCCAACAAAGCATCCCGCTTCGACTTTAAGATAACCGCCCCATGCCCGCGCAATGCAAAGCCTGCCCATCAAAACCAACGTACATGCATGCGAACAGAAATGATAAGATGCCATACAATTAGCACTTGACAAAGTTCAATCCAGACTTCCCATTAAAATCATCATTCCTGCGTAGGAGGGAATGGCAGATTTACGGTATCAAGGAAAATCTCGATTGAATCCATAACAGATACATTATGGCAATAACCAAACATGGATACTCATTATGCAAATAGCGATTGAACTACCCAATGACTTTGTCGAATTTCAGGCCACGCCTGAAATCAGGCAAGAAATTAGTATCTCCTATGCCCTCTGGCTTTACCAAAGAGAGCGTGTAACGCTTGTCAAAGCTGCTGAGTTAGCAGGTGTAAACCTGTATGACTTCATGTCCATTTGCAAGACTAACCGCGTACCCGTCATTGACATCACGCGAGAATCGTTGCTTGAAGAGCTAACTGGATTCAACCCTACATGATTTTGGTGGCTGATGCCTCTGCATTGATTGCCCTTGCAACCTGCAACAGCCTTGACTTGCTCGAAGCGCTCTTCGGCAACGTACTTGTGCCCGAAGCTGTTTTATCTGAAGTAACAGCAGTTGATAAACCGCAATCTGCTCGTCTGATAACCTATCTACACGGCAAGGTTCGCTCGGTTGATATGCAGCGCTTTGTCTATCTTGATGCTTTTGCCGACGCTGGCGAAACACAAGCCATGCTACTTTACAAAGAAGTGGATGCCGACTATCTCCTGATTGACGACAAGCGCGGTCGCAAAGTTGCAAAAATTAACCAGATCAAAACGGTGGGCTCTCTGGGTGTTTTACTTCAAGCTAAACGCGCGGGTTTGATACCCTGCATCGCCCCCCTCATAGATCAAATTTCAGAAAGTCCGATCTATATGAGTGAAAACCTGATACAAATTGTTCTCGACTTAGCAGGCGAGTCAGCGTAACGATACGTAGATTCATCCCGGTAGCAATTTTGCTTGCTGACCGCCCCGTCAAAACCACCGCTTATCCAACACCCGAAAAATCTCACCCACACCAACAACCCGCTTGCTTTGTATTTCTCGCCGCTTCTTCCACATCTTCGGTAAGCCCAGCAAAGCATCCCTCTTTGATCTCAAGATAACCGCCCCGTGCCCGCGTAAAACAAACCAGCCTACACTCACCAGATTTAATGCGACATGTAATGGCAACAGCAACCAGAACAACACACCCGGCATATCTTTCACAAAAGTCCATACCAGATTGCGATGACCATGATACATAGCAAAATCACTATGCTGCCCGCCTGTCGTGCCAGAGCCTACATGCAGCGCCACTGACTGCGGCACATAAAGACATCGATGCCCCGCCAGCCGCAAACGAAAACCGAGATCAACATCCTCTACGTAACAGAAGTAATCTTCATCAAAACCACCTAGCTCAAGCAAAGTGCTGCGCCTATAAAGCGCTGCCGCAGCACAGGGAGAAAACACTTCTCTCTCAATCGTGTCAGCGGCCGTATCAGGCATGCCATGCCCCATGCGCCAGACCAAACCGCTGATATGGTATGCATCACCTGCACCGTCTAACATTGTTGTATCGGCGGCGTTTAACAACTTGCTTCCAAAGACATCAAAGGTTGGATTACGCTGCTCTGCAGCTAAAAGTGCTTCTAGCCAACCAGGCTCTGCAAAAGCATCTGGGTTTAGCAATGCAATCCATTCCGATTCCGTGGATGCGGCTTTGATTACCAGATTGTTCCCTCGCGCAAAGCCTGTGTTTGCGTTCAGAGCGATGATATTTACAGCGCGGAAACGGCGAACTAGTTCAAGTGAGTTATCTGAGCTCGCGTTATCCAGCAGA
>CAIWKC010000188.1 GCA_903913145.1 uncultured Gallionellaceae bacterium
GCAGCTTGCGGCTTTGGCCTGTAGAGCGAATGCTCAATAGTAAAAACTTCCTCAAATAAATCTTCCACCCGCAACATCTTCAGTACAGCTTCAGCATAATGCTTTGGCGCATTGGTAAAAACTAATTTTATTCCCGGCAATTGTTGCAATACTCGTCTTAATCTTGGCTCGCGCAACACCATTTGTCCGAGCTGCGGAAACTGATGAGTATGAAACAAAAAATGGTCCGGGTCGGTATTGTGATGTTTTATTAGCCCGCTCAGCGTTGCACCATACCTTTGCCAGTAATCAAGTCGCAGCGCATTGGCTTCATCCTTACTCAACTGCAAATGTTCTTGCAGATACGCCGTCATACTTTGATTAATATGCGGAAATATGTGCGGCTTTGCATCGTGCAAGGTGTTGTCTAAATCGAAAATCCACACCGGACTATTCATGGCGCAAAGCCACTCGACATGAGCGCGCAATTCATTGCGCGATGCTTTGGGAGGCGTATCGCGCAATGAATTGCGCTCCCACAAGTGCCTCTATCCATTGACTCGATTATATCTAGAATCACTTGCTTTTAATCAGCGTACCGACACCCTCATCTGTCATAATTTCCAATAACAGTGCGTGTTCAACTCTTCCATCAATGATGTGTACAGAACGCACTCCACCGCGAGCAGCATCCAACGCAGAACTAATCTTGGGCAACATACCACCTGAAAGCGTTCCATCCTCTACCAAATCGTCAATCTGCCTTGGTGTCAGGCCAGTCAGCAAATTACCGTTCTTGTCGAGAACACCTGGCGTATTAGTAAGCAGCACTAATTTTTCAGCTCGCAACACCTCTGCCAACTTACCCGCCACCACATCAGCATTGATGTTTAAAGTTTCACCTTCGGGCGAAACGCCAATGGGTGCGATAACAGGAATAAAATCACCAGAATCTAGAAATGTGATGATGGAAGGATCAATCTTGTTGATATCCCCTACGAGACCTATATCCAACATCTTGCCCGGCTCGTCCGTACTTTCCAGCAGCATCTTTTCTGCGCGAATAAAACTGCCATCCTGCCCTGTCAAACCTACCGCCTTGCCACCGTAGCGATTTATAAGATTGACAATATCTTTGTTCACTTTACCCAGCACCATCTCGACTACATCCATCGTCTCTTCATCAGTAACGCGCATGCCTTGGATAAATTCACCTTTCTTGCCAACCTTCTGCAGTAATTCATTTATTTGCGGACCGCCGCCATGGACAACTACCGGGTTCATGCCAACCAACTTAAGTAGGACGACATCCCGTGCGAATCCTTCCTGCAGTTTGGGATCGGTCATGGCATTGCCGCCGTATTTGATAACAATGGTTTTGTTAAAGAAACGTTGAATATAAGGCAATGCCTCGGAAAGTGTATGCGCTTTTTGAGCAGCAGTTGCAGCAGTTAATGACATATTTATTCCCTCAGAAAACTGGCCCTCATTTTACATCATAAAAATCAAGTTTCGTCACCTTAAAATAGGTGAGGCGGCATCTGGCCGCCTGTTCTCCACGAAGTTTGCACTTACTGAATATATCTTAAGCGGACATGTATCATTGATGATCATGCACCGGTTCCGATCCAAGATGTTTATAGCTCAAAGCCATTTTTTTTACCGGTGCTTCGACTTCAAAAGTTTGTTTGCGATGATTAGAATATTCGATCACGACGCTTACATGAATACTATCGCCAATATTAAGTTCTTTTTTTAACCCCACGAGAATTAAAAACAACTGATGCGTGCCAAAAGCAGTGGTATGGTGGGCAGGCAGATGTAAATTTTTGACCACCTTTGTACTCATTTTCCCCCATTGCTGTGCAACACTGTGAATCTCCACTTTGTCTGACACATCGGTATTTACCGATAACAGTTTAGCTGGCTGTACTGTCGTTATATTCAATTCCAACGTTGCCGAGTTTTGTCCGGGAATACTTTCCCCTACCCAAACATGCTGTACAACGGCATCGGTTGCATCCGCCCAAGCGTTGCCAGAGAACAGCAGAAGCAATATCCAAATCGATTTATTCAACATAACTTCCTCCAGATAAAATAATACGTGCTTTTTTTCAGTATTGTATTGAATCCTCATGTTGTTCGCTCATCGGCTTAACGGCAGCTTTTACTTCAATCGTTTCTTTGTGTTTATCAGCGAACTGTAGCGTTAAATTCAGTATCAAACTATCACCTGCATTAAGCTGCTTTTTCAATCCAACCAGCATGATGTGGTTACCGTCACTCCCTAAAGCTACCTCATGCTTGGCTTTAAGTGGAAAAGTTTCCAGTGCTCTCATTTTCATCATGCCATTTTCATGGGTCATGCTATGAATCTCAACAGTCTTTGCGACAGCACTGCTCACGGCGATGATACTGGCTTCTTTTTGGCTAGTGATATGCAACGCCACGGTGGCGCTGTCTTGTCCGGGAGCAGTAGCTCTTGCCCATGCATCGCTAATACTTACTTCACCGGCAACCGCTTGGGATAAATACAAAAATAATCCAAAACCCGCCAACAGATATTTATTCAAGACCATTTCTCCTCTAAGAAAGTAGCGCTAATTGTCACTCTAATTCCAAGTCATTCTAGCTTGAATTCCAGATAAAGTTATAACGTGCAAACGTGCGAATGATAATGCGGCATTTTGTCGCACCCCATTCAAGCGCGTATATCGGTAGAATCTTCACTATGAACTCATCAATATTCGCCACACAAACTGGCCATGCGCAGCTTCAGCGCCTTATTGCCCTGCGAACCTATGCACTAGCCGGTCAATGTGCCGTGTTGGCTCTGGTGCACTATTTTCTTGGAATTATGTTGTCCTGGTTGCCAATGTTGATTTGTATTGCAGTACTTGCAATCTTCAATCTGCTTTCCTGGCTACGATTACGCACTCACGTTTCTGTTTCCAATCCGGAATTGTTTGTGCAGTTATTTGTTGATGTAACAGCGCTTTCCATCCTGCTCTATTTCGCCGGAGGTTCGACCAATCCCTTTGTATCTTTATATTTATTACCGCTGGTTATCGCGGCAGCCACCCTGCCACAAGGCTATACGTGGGCGATGGCACTATTTACAACCGCCTGTTACACCATCCTGATGAAATATTACCAGCCCCTGCCCGGCATACATGCAATGAATGAAGAAAGTGGTTTGCACGCCAGCATGCCCGGCCACGCGGGTATGCTCATGCAAGGTGAAATGCAGCAAGATGACGCTTTCAATATTCATGTGATCGGCATGTGGCTGGGCTTTGTAATCAGCGCAGTAGTCGTTGCCTATTTCGTCGTTAAAATGGCTAATGCAGTACGTGAGCGTGATGAGAGACTGGCTCGAGCGCGTGAAGATACCTTGCGCAACGAACGGATAGTCTCATTGGGTATGCAAGCAGCCAGCGCAGCACATGAAATGGGAACGCCGCTTTCCACCTTGGCAGTCGTCATTGGAGAGTTGCAATATGAAACTGATGCCTTGCCGGAATGGCGTGAAAGTCTGAAACTACTGGATGCTCAGGTTCGCAGTTGTAAGCGAATTCTCGACAAGCTATTGGCGAATGCGCAAGACTCTTCACCGCAAACTGCACAATCACTGGAACAATTCATTATCGACACACTAGACGAATGGCAACTCTTGCGGCCAATGGTGCATCATCACTTTCATTCACGCGGCATTCAGCCCTCACCACAGATCCGGATTGATCCGTCGTTGCGTGCGGCATTACTAAATTTGCTGAACAATGCAGCCGACGTTTCACCCGATCAGATCGATATCAATATTAACTGGTCAGAGCAACTCTTCTCTTTGCAAATAGAGGACCATGGCCCGGGGCTCAGCACTGAAGCTGTTGCAAATGCAGGTTCGGCATTCTTCACCACCAAAAAAGAAGGGCGCGGACTCGGGTTGTTTCTCGCCAATGCCACAATTGAGCAGATCGGCGGAAAAGTCAGATTGTTCAACCGTGAAAGTGGCGGTGCCACGACTGAAGTAATATTGCCACTGAGCTAAACTTAATATGAATCAGCCTGCTAACGAAAACCCTTCTTTACTGCTTGTCGATGACGACAGAACATTTTGTGCCGTACTCGCGCGTGCTTTGGAGAAACGCGGATTCGAAGTCACTATTGCCAACAATGTCGAACAAGCTTTGCCGCTGGCAAGAACCAATCCACCTGAATTTGCCGTTGTTGACTTAAAA
>CAIWKC010000189.1 GCA_903913145.1 uncultured Gallionellaceae bacterium
CATTGCATTAGCCGAATTCAAACGTGTATTGCACAACGATGGCTTTGTCGTTGTAACTTGTCCTGACTTGCAATCGGTATGCGCGCTGGTGGCAGAAGATAAATTGACTGACGCGGCGTATGTGTCACCCGCCGGGCCGATCTCTCCAATGGATATGCTGTATGGGCATCGTACTGCCTTGCGCACAGGCAACCTTTATATGGCGCACCGCTGCGGTTTTACATTGAATGTATTGCTGGCGACTTTGCAAAATGCCGGCTTTGCTAAAGTGGTTGGAAATCGCCGTCCCCATGCTTTCGACCTGTGGGGACTGGCAACCATGTCCGACATGGAAGATGAGTTGCTTCGAACTAAAGCGGCGGCATACTTTGCGTAACCGGGAAACCCTATAAAATCCCTCGTTACATTGTATGAGCGCTAAGCTACCTTTGAAGTGGGATATTCAGTAACCGCTTTATGATAACGAATCTGATTGCGTCCCGAGGTTTTAGCTTCGTACATTGCCAAATCAGCCCATTTGACGATATCTGAGGCACTGCCGTCGTGATTGAGGAATAACACCACCCCGATACTTGAGGTGCAATAGTGTTCTATGGTTTTTTCCTGATTCTTTGCTGTCTTGACTTTAAGCTTGTAGGGCTCAGCCAGAACAGTGCGAATTTTTTCAGCAACCATCCCCGCTTGCACAGTGGTTTCTTCCAAATTGATCACGAGCTCGTTCAGTAATACAACAAATTCATCACCACCAAAACGGGCAACAGTATCAGCCTGCCTTACGCAATTGCTGATACGTTTCGCAGCTTCCTGTAACAGCAGATCCCCCACATCATGCCCATATTCGTCGTTGACCGGTTTGAAGTTGTCCAAGTCCAAAAACAACAGAGCGGCATAGCGATTTGTTCGCTTGCTGGAGGCTTGAACGTGTTCAAGCCTATCGTTCAGCAAACGCCGATTGGGAAGCCCGGTTAAGGCGTCATTAAATGCGAGATAGTGAATTTGTTCATGCCACTTGGCTGCATCACGGTCAGTATTGCGCACATAGTAAAAAAGTGCAGCATACAATAATGAGAAGGCGGTAAAGACGACAATCGCAATTCGGAAAGATTGCTCATTAATGCGATTTAAAGTGGGTGTTGCATCAATGTAAATTTCGATGGCGCCAATTCGTTTTGCTTCATGCGTCAGCGGCATATAGGTCACGGCAACATTTACATCATGAACATTACCCGTGGCACCGGAAAAGTTTTCATTACGTTCAAGTGAATGGGAAATAGTGCCGGACAGTGCTTTAGTCAAAAAATCGGGATGACTGCTGGTGCTCCCAAGTTCTTTTCTGTTTGTTGAGTAGATGACTTTCCCGGATTGATTGTATATTTTCAGTTTGATAATTTTGAATCTGCGAACTATTTCCTGCTCGTCATTAAAGAGCTGGAAATTTGAGCTTGCCTGCAAGGTTAAATCTTCGATGCCACCGTTATTGGCTACAATTTTGCTGAGACGGTCATCCAGCGAATGCATGAGGTTAAACGCGGCATTCTCGCCGACTTGGCCAATGATTTCTTCGTGCACACTCAGTTGATCCTTTTGATACAGCAATATCAGGATAGCTGCCGTTACAAACATAATCACCAGACTATTTAATGAGAGTCGATGTAACAGAGGGAAGGGATTCGATGTAAGCGAGATCATCTTTCTGCTCCTTGCTGCAGCTTGCTAGTGGTCATGTTTAATATTCCCATTTAGTAAAGGGCGCATCAAATTACCAATAAGTTCTTTAATCAAGCTTAAGTCTTGCCATGCTCTTTGAGTTAAAGTTGCAAATAGTAAATTTGGGTCAACGGGCTTAGGGTAAAAATCATTCATCCTTGCTTGCAGAAATTGTTCGCGAGCTTGTTTAAAAATAGTTGCTGTCATGGCAAAGAACATCATTGGCTCCCGACCATGCCTACCCCGGATCGGACGAGTCCTTTCAATTACTTCCAATTCTGGCAATTGCGTATCCATTAAGTATGCAATCATAATTGTTTTGCTTAACCTTCTCAATTGATTCCACCATTATTTACAGCCTCACTTACAAGTCCCGTTTATCCTTTGTAACTGACAGCAAAATTACTAGTTTGTTAATCAGTATGCCAGCTTAAGACGTTGATGGTTAATAAATATTTTTGCATTCTTGCGAGCCGGAGAAGGGATTAAGTCCCAAAATAATATTGGCTCGTAAGGCATAGAAAAAGATATAGATATATTTTAAAAATATCTATATCTTTTTCTATGCCTTTCGCAAACTTTGGAAATATTTGTTGAAAGTGACAGGACCAGGCATTGCCGCAATGCTAAAACATGGTACGATTCGTAATAATTTGTAAGATTGGCGGGATGTTCGGTAAATACTTAACCGAGATTTCGATATCTAAATACAAGCAAGTCAAAAACCAAGGGGTAATCGAACATGCATTTAAGCTTCATTGGAAAGCACAGCTATAGGTTTGATTTTCGTTCGTGTTTAATCTCGACATCAGTCTTTTTACTGATGCCCTTTTCATTTGCAAATGCAGCAGGGGATGCCGCGCAAGGGCAACGTGATTATGACTATACTTGTAGGCACTGCCACGGCTCTCCCCAGCCCGGTAAACCCGGCGCATTCTCTGATTTTGATGTTACAGCAAACCGTTTATCTGTCTACGCCAGTGACCCGTCTGCCATAACCAAAGCGGCGAATGAAGGATATGTCATCCCCGATGGCAACTCTAACAACGATTATCCCCCCGGCGCAAAGACAACTGAAGCAATGAATTCTTTTGCCGGAACAGGCTCAAGGCGATTTGGTGAGGGTACAAAACCCACCACCTATGCAATTAATATTTCAGCTTATTTCGCCTCACTCTTTTCAGCACCCAATACGCCAACAATTGGCACTGCCAAAATTGAGAATGGTGAGGCCTTGGTCAGTTTTACAGCACCTAAAAGTGATCTGACGATAACCGGTTATACGGTGACCGCAAACCCGGGTGAAATCACTGCAACAGGATCGGCAAGCCCGATTACTGTGAAGGGTCTAACAAATGGCACTGCGTATACATTCACAGTGACAGCAACCAGCAATGCCGGTACAAGTAAGCCTTCTTCAGCCAGTAACTCGGTTACACCGGCAGCTGCCACTGCAACAGCTGCTGTTCCAGTTAAAGCAGCGCCTGCTGTCGCGGCTGTCAGCCAAGTTGTCCCAGTTATACCGGTTGCTCAAGCGAAGGCTGTGGTGCCAGTTGTTCCGGTTGTCGCACCTGTTATCGCACCCGTTGTTCAGGCGAAAATAATAACGCCAGTTATACCTGTGTCCGTTCCTCAAACTAAAGCAGCGGCTCCAAGTACGCCCGTTGTGCAAGTTCCGCAAGTGAAAGCGGTCGTTCCTGCTAGTTCAGTTAATGCTTCTGGTACTGCCAACCCAATTAAACCAATTCCGGCGAGCAGTTTGGTTGTTCCTGCGGTACCGGTTGTGCAGGCGAAAACGGTAGCCCCAGTTGCTGCAGTGATAACGCCAAGTGTGCCAAGCACGCCCGCTGTTGAAATAAAAGCCGCTCCACCGGTTAGTTCAGTGGCGCAGGTTTCTGCAGCAGCAAAAGCCACGCCTGTAGCGACAGTTGAATCAATACCTTCGGCTGTAGTTGCGGCGAGTGCAGTCACACATGTTCAAGTGCCTGCACCAAGTCATTCCGTTGCTAAAAAAATAGTTCTGCAAACGCCAACCATGAAAATGGCTAGAGCAGGCGGTGCTTCAGCAAGAGTGTTTTTTGGTGCACCGGCAGATAGTGCAACCATCACCAGTTACACCGTCACTGCATTAACTGGCGGTGCGGCAACAGGCATAACCGCAAGCGGACCGAAAAGCCCGATCACGATTTCAGGGCTAGCCAATGGCACAGTTTACACATTCACAGTGACTGCAAACAGCAGCGCTGGAACGAGCGAAGCATCGGAGCAAAGTAACTCGGTAACGCCGTTGAAGATACTTGGGGATTGATGAATTCGGATTCGGTTTTTTTAGTACTTGGGTATCTGTGCGGACTGTAGATTCGCAGATTTTATTGCCAAAATCACCGAATAGCAATTTTAGGATACGGGCAGCTTAAATAATTTTTTAGCGTTTTGTTGGGGGCAATGTGGGTTCAATTCTTACTGTTAGTTCGAAGAATATATGCAAATTATTCGATAAAGGTCAGTATCAACTGAACCACGTCAATTGTTCATGTGTGAGTAAAATGTTTATTCAACTTATATTTACTCTGAGCGCCGCTTTAGTATTGGGGTTGGCGCCTTTGTCAGAGGCGCAAGCAGCACTAGCACTTCATGCGGGTGCAACTCCTAGTTCATGGGGTGGATGTGCACCATGTCATGGCACCGTTCCTGGTTCTAACGGCTTAGCCAGCGGCACACTTCTAAATACATTAACTGGAACCGATTTATCCAACACAAATAGTGTCCATACAATTCAGTGGTATGCAACTGGTGGGGCGGCTGCGAACGCGACTGCATTGTCAACAGCGATTACAACTTATGTCGGTGGTCTTACCACTATGGCATCGTATACAATCAATGCTGCCAATATGTCAGCTTGGCTTGCATCGTATCTATCCCCTCAATTAGCTACACCGCCTAATGTTCGTTTAACGGCGGGTCAAACTGGGTACAGTCAGGCAATTGCCCCTGGAGCGAACGATTATTTAGTTAGCACTACTACTTATGGTGGCTCAGCTACCGGAACTTCAGCAATTGCTGATCTTACAACTACAGGAATAGGTACAATAAAAGTCAGCTCTTCTAGTGGAAATGGAGTTATTTCTGGTACTGCACCAAATTCATCTACACCATCGTCTTATGTAGTCACACTTTCAGCACTGAACACAAATAACACAACAGCTGGAACGGCAAGTACATTTATTATTGATGTTAACGGATCACAAACAATTTCAATTGGGACTATTCCGACAATAAATTATGGCACTGCCGCATCTTTTACTGCAACGGGGGGGGGGTCCCCTAACGGACTTACCATTTCCGGTCTCACTGGCTCTTGCACTGCCTCGTGGGCTTCGGGTTCAGTAACCGTTACCCCCACCGGTGTTGGTAACTGTTCCTTCAATTTAAATCAGGCAGCATCAATACCTGGAACTGCTGGACAAAGTGGTTGGGATGCTGCAACCCCTTACCCAGTAAGTATTACTATCGGACAAGGGACGCAAGCATTAAGTGGTAGCTGGACAACTCCGTCAATTAATGCAAATAATGCAACTGGCGCCATTTCAGCTGCATTAAATTCAGGATTGGCACCTACCTTCGTTTCTCAAACCCCAACAGCTTGCACAGTTGGAGCTACGACATTATTTTCTGGCTCAACCTACCAAGCAACGGTTACTGGGAAGGCATGGGGAACTAATAATTGCACCATATCTGCAGACTACACGGGTAACACTGCAATTTGGAGCAATACTAGCAACACTATAAAAACTTCTTTTTCAGTTACAGCTGCAACTCAAACAGTAACTTGGGCTGCTACGCCTGCGCCGATTGTTGCTGGAGGGTCAGTCAATTTGTCACCTACTTCTCAAGGCGTGTCTGGGGTAAATCCTATCACATTAACTTTGCCTGTGGTCGCAACGCCACAGTGTAGTTTGGCAGGAACGCCAGGTGCATATACGCTGACAGGTTTACATTCTGGTGCTACTAATAATTGTGCATTGCTAGCAAGCGTTGGCGCCAATACAGTCTTCGGAGCTGTAACAAACCAAGCGTTGAACGTTACAGTTGGACCCGGGGTTCAATCTATTACACAACCCAGTCCGCCCTCATTATCGCCAAGTGGCTCAGGTTCGATCGCTACAACTTCTACAGGTTCTGCTAATGCATTAGCGTACTCAACACCAACCCCTTCCGTCTGCTCAGTGACTACATCTCCAGCAGCAACGCCAGGAACGGTCACCGTTGCAGCGGCGACTGGGGGGCAAACTTGTACCATTCATATTGATAAAGCGGCAACGGCTGATTATGCTGCAGCTAGTCAAGTAAGCGTAGATATTGTAATTGGTTTATTTTCACAAACAATTGGAACACCCACAATAACGGCTGTACATTATCAACCAGCTACTACGACCTATGGTACGGGCACAATTTCGGCAACTGCTACAAACACATCATCGGCACCAGTTATTGCTTCCCCAAATGTGTTATTTGCATCGGGCTCTACTTCGACATGTTCAGTGACGGACAATGGTAACGGAACTGCAACAATAGCGGGCTTGTTGGCTGGAACATCAAATTGTGTGATAACGGCAAGTGTGCCAGGCGTTAACGGATCATTAAGTCCGGTGACAAGTTATACGTTAACGACAATCTCAATATTGCCAACAGCACAAACTCTTGCTTTCCCCCCTACACCGCCGACATTATCTGTTGGTACAAGCCTTTCAACTAGCGCAACCTCAACTTCTGCTGCAAATATAGCCACGGGATTAGCTAGCAGTATAATTTATGGTACTAGTTTAAATAATCCAATTTGTTCCGTTAGTTCCGCTGGATTAATCACTGCAACAGCAGTAGGAACTTGTGTGGTTACGGCAGATCAAAATGGAGTTGGTAGTAATTATTCAGCTGCTACGCAAATATCCGAAAATGTGAATGTCACAATTGGTAGCCAGACACTTTCATGGGTGGGTAATCCTGCTGTGGGTTCACCTGCAGTGAGTTACCACAGTCACGGTCCTATTGCTGCAACATCGACAGTGACAACAAACCCAACTAATTCCACGGGTCTTGCAATTGCGTATAGTTCATTAACTCCAACGCAATGCAGTGTAGATGCAGTATCTGGTTCCGTATACGGAATTATGGGTGGAACAAACAACTGTAGGATTGCGGCAGATCAAGCTGGCTCTGCAGGCTATTATAGTCCTGCTACTCAAATTACTCATGATCTAACGATTAGTCAGGTTCCCCAAAGTATTAGTATGGCTGCGGTAAACGGCCTCGTCGTAGGTGGAACCGTACTCTTAAGCTCAACAACAAGCTCTGGACTTTCAGTATCTTATAATGCCACTCCGACCACTATTTGTACAATAGTTGGGAATTCAACGATTGGTTATTCAGTAAAAGGGGTTCTTCATGGCGCTTGTACAATCACTGCTAGCCAAAACGGTGATACAAACTTTTCTGCCGCTTCCATCGCAACACAGACTATACAAGTTGGTGCCGGTGGTCAGTCGATAAATTTGGGCACTGCACCCTCAGTCAATGTCGGTGGTACAGGTATAGTTACCGCAACCACTTCGTCTAATCTTGCAGTTTCATTCTCCAGTCAATCGATCAGCATTTGTACCGTGTCTAGTACAACGGTCACAAATAATGTATCTAGTGCGACAGTAACGGGTTTGGCTCCAGGAACTTGTATTATTGCGGCAGATGTACCTAGTACTTTGGACTTTACGCAGGCAAATCAAGTAACTCAAAACATTGCAATTTCCTATTTGCCACCGACCGTCACTGATGCGCATTTTGAAACGCCAATTAATACAGTTGGTACGTTTGATTTAACACCATATATAGTCGGTCTGGCACCCACCGGAATTGGCATCACCACACAATCGCTACACGGCACAATAACTGTTTCTAAAACCAAGGTAATCTACAAACCAAATACCGATTATTTTGGCACGGACACTTTTAAATATCAGGCATATAATCCCGGAGGAGTATCACCAAATGTTGCAACGGTGACAGTAAGTATTACTGGTCGCCCTGATCCCACAAAAGACACACGTGTAACCGGCATTGTCAATACTCAAACTGCAGCGGTGAAGCATTTCGGCACAGTGCAAGTGCTCAACTTCCAGCAACGTTTGGAGTCGCGTCATCACGCAACATATACAACTCCGGCACCTTCCACTGATTCTATGCCCTCGGCACCAAGTGAAGCGCCTATTCCGGAGGTAAGCGCGCCTGGTACGCCTACGATCACTGTGCCCTCTATGCCATCTGGTGAAGTTTCAGTTCC
>CAIWKC010000190.1 GCA_903913145.1 uncultured Gallionellaceae bacterium
ACGAATAACCTGATATTGATCAAGCAGACTTTCATCGCCCCAGTTGTACCATTGAGTAGAAACTATTTCCTGATGCGTTTCATGTTTCGCTGAATTTTCTCCCGCTTTGAGACTGCTACGACCCCAGCTGCTGTTAGATGACAGAAAACCAACTTTGTTTGCACCTAGTTTGAGAGCATGACGCATCATAATATTTAATGCGTACGTATCTCGCAAAGAAAGTCGGAACACATAATTTGGGGAAAAATTATTATCTGTTATTTCATCTGCTGCTGCCCATGGGTCTAAATAAGGAATCTTGAGACGGTTGATTTCTGGCAACAGTTCAATAACAACTGGACTATATCTACCACCCATTACCGCCACGACATCTGGATCCGCTGCCAGTTCCCGTAAATTGTTTAATGATCGTGCAGGGACAGAACGGTTATCACGCACGAGCACTTCCAATTTGCGCCCTAATACTCCTCCTGCTGAATTGATTTCATTAACAGCAATCTGAGCGCCATTTTTGATAGCTTGGGCAGAAGTACTGTTTGGAAGCCCAAATTCAGCATCAATCGCTATCATTATATTTCCTTGGGTTGAACTAGCTGCAAAAGCGCAAGGATTCCACAATAGGCAATTGCTCAAGAATAAATAGCAAATGATTTTAATTTTCTTTGTCATATTGTTCGGTTGGCCTCGAAACTAATTAATTTAGTATCGGGGTTCATCCTCCTCCTGTATCAAATATTATAAGTTATGTTTTGATGATCGGTAAACGATCCATCAAATTGGTTTAGTCCAGACTTCTTCTTATTAACTCTCGCGAGTTCAAATTTGAAGTGCAACGCCTGACTTAAAGAATACCTGATTCGGTGTTCGGTATCCAAGTCGTTTTCTGGGGCGGTTGTTTAATCTTTCCATTGCGAAATTAATCTCCTTTTGTGTAATGGTGGTGAAGTCTCTGTTTTTCGGGAAATACTGTCGTATTAATCCGTTCGTGTTTTCGTTCGTTCCTCGCTCCCATGATGCATAAGGGTGAGCAAAGTAAAAGTCAGCCTTCAACTTTTTGGCTATATCTTCATGCCCGGCAAATTCTCTGCCGTTGTCTGAAGTAATCGTACGTACCTTATTCTTGTACGGCTTCAGTAAATGAATCATTGCCTGGCTGACCGCTTTTGCAGTTTTACGTTCGACCTTCTTAATTAGTGTCAGCCCCGTCTTTCGTTCAACAATGCTCACAATCGCTTGGCGGTGGTTCTTGCCGATGATCGTGTCCGCTTCCCAGTCGCCGATTCGCTTGCGTTCATCAACAATGGCTGGGCGATCCTCAATGAAGAGCCGATTGGGAATCTGTCCCCGTCTCTCTATCTTGCCGTACCGCTTTCGGCGCTTCTTCTGACAGCGCAGATTCTTCCACAGCAAGCCGCCTGACTGTTTATCTGCGTAGATTCGCTGATACACCGTTTCAGGGCTGATATTCACGTGACCGCTAATCTGTTCCGGGCTCCAGTGCATCAGCAGTTTCTCTTGTGCAAACTGCCATGCTTCATCATCCACTCTGCGTGCATTAATGGCACGTCGGTCTTCAGCTTTGGCTTGCGCCTGTTTCGGTCGATAGCCACGGCCACCTCGGTTTCTGGACAATTCTCTGCTAATCGTCGATCCACTTCGGTTCAGCAGCTTGGCTATTTCACTTTGTTTATGTCCTGCTTTCTTTAATACGTAAATCTGGTATCGTTCTTCTCGGGTAAGGTGTGTGTAGTCCATTTGTGTAATTTCGACTGGCTGGTCAAAAAGGCATGGATGCTACCGCATCTCGCCCACCTGACCTGCGTTACTCAAAATTGCACTTCATCCTAAAATTCGCC
>CAIWKC010000191.1 GCA_903913145.1 uncultured Gallionellaceae bacterium
GGGTTGATTATAAAGACGACGTGAAAAGTTTCAGATTTTTCCCTATCGCTTATCAAGATCAGGCCCTGACTACAGATGACCCATTAGTCTTATCTAACCGCCACACATGGTGGGATTCAAGTCCGTGGCTCGCGGAGTGGAAACCGGGAAACTTGAATGCCGGCGCTATTCCCAATGATTTTCTTAAAGGCACCTGGGATAAGTCGCTGGCTTTTTTTACGCGTGACAGCGACGGGTTGCGTCTGACCGCCTTACGGGGCATGGCTTTTGCCTATAACGACGGTGATCTGAAATTGCTTACCTGCTGGTAGCCCCTTACCATCGATGGAAGCATGAATCATTTGGAATTGATGAACAGCAAGCGGATGTCATCGTTATTGCCTTTATTGTTTTAATTAGTTACCTGTTCCAACTCGTCCTTTCCATAACTATCTTTAAAGATGTCACTATGGGGATGAATGCAGATCATGAAGAGGTCTATCTGAAAAAGACTCTTAATGAAAATATTATAAATATTGCATCTAACGATCTTAACGATCTGCCCGTAATGACCAAATTGCTCAACAATCAGTTGAGTGCCATCACAACAGAAACCGAACTTGCAGCAAGCAGCATGATGGAGCGATTGCTCGCAATTGATGGTGTCGTGAATGAATTAATGGCTGCTGTTTCCGTCAGTTCGCAAGTTTCCAATACTATGATTAAAGAGGGCGAAAAAAACGTAGGGTCAAGCGTGGGATTGATAGACAGTCTCAATTCATACATCGTTGACCGTTTTGCCGAATTTGAATCAGACAGAATAAGTATCTCTATCGTAATTCAACATGCCAATTCTCTTTTACCCCTGGTCGAGATGATCAAGAGTATATCGAAGCAGACTAACTTACTTGCTCTTAATGCAGCGATTGAGGCAGCTCGAGCAGGAGAAGCGGGGCGCGGGTTTGCTGTGGTGGCGGACCAAGTGCGCAAACTGTCCTCTGAAACTGATCATGCAGTTGCGAAAATTCACGCGGGCATTGCGGGCGTAGCGAATACGATTGAGGATCAGTTCCGCAACAAGCTTGAACACTCTTCCGTTCAAAAGCAGCAAGAAGTGCTTGAGGGGTTTTCTAATCATTTGAATAGGATGGGTGCTGCTTACCAAACACTATTGAAACGTGATGAGGAAACACTCTCGTTGATGAACAATACCAGCCAAAAACTTTCTTCGATGTTTATGGACGTGCTGGCGAGCATACAGTTTCAGGATGTTACCAGACAACAGATTGAACAGATCCAGAGCGCCCTCACCCTTCTTGATACTCATGTTGAACAGTTAGTAGTGATGATGCGTAATAAAGACTTTTCCAATGCCGTATCAATCAAGGATCATATTCAGAAAATCTACGACGAGTATGTCATGAAGAAACAAAGAGACATCCATGACAATGCGGTAGGAAACGCTCCGCAAGCGTCAGGCAAATTTGGCGTGCCGAAGGCGGTTGAATTGTTCTAGACCGATAGCAAAAACTACAGTCAGGAGTTGATTGCACAAAATATATTGCCACTGCAGATTTCGGAGTAATGCACTCTCGAATAATTAAAAGGATCAACCTACCCGATCAATATCCTCATCGCGGCAACACCTGTTTCGATTCTCCAAAATAAGATCTTGTATCACTCGAAGCACCTTGGTATTCACTTTATGATGTCAAACGACCGTCTCCAAATAACGAGGAAGGGTCACACTGATAGTAGTCGAATTTTCTTTGTCGGAAAGGGACATCAAAATAGTTCCATTTTGTGCATCAGTTAACATTTTTGCCGAATAGGTGCCAAGACCCGTACCTCCATGCTTCCCATGAGTTACAAACTTATCGAAAAATCGCTCGCGAATCTCAGATGGCACAACACCTTTGTTTTGAATCGTGATGCGTATCGGAGTTTCATCTGACAATACGACTGTCACCTTACTCTTATCAGGTGCAGCCTCACATGCATTCTTGATAAGATTTTGAAATACGGAATAGCAAAACATGGCATCGCCTAACGCATTCGGTGCTAGCTCACCAACTAACATATCCGTATCCACGGAAATGGTTAAATGTTTACCCGCGAAAGTAGTACGTGAAACCTCCACGATGCGTCGAAGGATGGCGCTGACATCAACCAACTTGGCATCAAGCTTGAAGTGACCTGTTTCAATCTTCAACAACTCGGAAGACAGATTAATCATGTCAAGAACCTGCAATGCGCTGTCGCCCGCCATCCTCAATTGCCAGACTTGCTTGTGGTTCATCGATTCGTCGATTGAAAGTTCCTGCACCAAGCCGATAACACCGGCCAATGCACCTTTCATATCGTGACGCGTAATCAGTTCAACATTATCCTTTAAGCGCGCCAGCTCCAGCATGTCATCAAAACTCGCTTGTAACTGCTTGTGCTGTTCAACATACCGCATAAAGTTTCGAACACGAAGCTTGAGCACATGTGGGTTGATCGGTTTGGTCACAAAGTCTATTGCGCCCATCCCTAGGGCTTTTAGGTGCGTTTCCTCGTCAGTAAGCGCTGTGACAAAGATGATTGGAATCGACACTGAAGTTGGATGCTCGCGCATGCGGCGTGCTACCTCAAGCCCATCTATGCCGGGCATCATGATATCCAATAACATTAAGCCAGGGGGATCGTTTGATTGACAAATTTCAAGTGCTTTCTTCCCATTGTGTGCAATTCGCACACGATAATCGTCCCTGAACAGGTGTGAAAGTAACAATAAATTATCAGCAGTATCGTCGACCACCAAAATCGTTGGACGGGTCGCCACTTTTATATCTTGAACGACTGGTTCTACGCGTACTATTTCGTCATTTAATAACTTAGATCTTGCAGGTATAGGCAACTTTGTTCGAACTGGTGACATTAACGCTTTTTCAACTCGTGTCGTTAGGCACTCAGAAGTATAGGGTTTTACTAGCAAGTCGCTCACGCCGTTAGCGATAGCCTCAGATATGCGTTCACGCTCTGCTTCAGCGGTAATCATGATAAATGGTAGACCCGATATCTTTTCATCAGCTCTGACAGCTTTGAGTAATTCCAACCCAGTCATTACGGGCATGTTCCAGTCGGAAAGCACAATATCTACTCGCCGTTTATTCAAAATGCGCAGGGCTTCTGCACCATTGTTGGCAGTAACGATGGTGCCCGCCCCCATCGCACGCAGTTGACTGGAAGTAACCTTACGCATGGGTTCGAAGTCGTCAACTACGAGAAATGTGGTTTTTAGACTAATCATGATTTCGTGAGTAAATATGAGGTTTAAAGTAAATCCAAACGTGGATGATTTTTAAAGTAATCCCATAAATAACCGTACGTTTGAGATGAATATGTCAATGACTTGCTCGTTAAGCTAGCAGATAATTTTGGATTCAAATGTATGCTAACGAACAATAGCTATAGTTGCAGCGGGTCTGATAACTCGTCGAATTACAATAACGAGAAAAGGGAATGTAGCCAGATAGCGCAGCGGATGTTGCTGCGCAAAAATAGAAAGGGGTAATTATTAACC
>CAIWKC010000192.1 GCA_903913145.1 uncultured Gallionellaceae bacterium
GCTCGAAGAGATCAAGGCCAAACTCATCGAACTCTTTGAGGACTGGACGGAGTACGCTCTCGCCACCATCTTAGAGATCGCCCGGTCCCACAAGATTCAGAACGTAGCGATCAACAGTTCGGAGAGCATCGCCTCCCGCGATCCATCCGTAGATGCCTCGAAAGTCAAGATGTACTATGACAATCTGGCCAAGCAGTTCGGCTTTAAGAAGCAGCAGGTCGATCTGGGTGAAATATTCAGAAAATTTTCAACTTGCTTAGCGAGTTCGGGAAGTACCGGTTTTAAGTAAAGTGTTAAATCGCGAAATAGGGTCATTGCGCTCGAGCAAACTTCATGCAACTCAGCATCTTTACCTTCTTGCTTTGCCAATTCCCAAGGTTTTTTCTCTGCGATATATTGGTTTGCCACATCGGCAAGACGCATGATTTCTCGAAGGGCACGGCTAAAGTCGCGCTGTTCGTAGCAATGGGCGATTTCACCATTTTTAAATGCTGACTCAAATTCAGCGGTAGCGACTGAATTAACCTTTCCGAGTAGTCCGTCAAAACGTTTGCTGATGAATCCCGCACAACGGCTCGCGATATTAATGTATTTTCCGATCAGATCGCTATTAACCTTTGCCACAAAATCATCAAGGTTCAGGTCGATATCTTCCATCGTTCCATTGAGTTTTGCCGCGTAGTAATAACGCAAATATTCAGTGTCCTTGATGTGGTCTATATAACTGCGCGCCGTGATAAAGGTGCCGCGCGATTTGCTCATTTTCTCACCGTTGACGGTGAGGAAGCCGTGGGAGAACAATTTAGTCGGCGTGCGGAATCCGGCATGATGCAACATGGCTGGCCAGAAAAGCGCGTGGAAATATAAAATGTCCTTGCCAATGAAATGGTACAACTCGGCGTCGGAACCTTGCTTCCAGTACTCGTCGTAGCTGATACCTTTTGAGTTGCATAACTGTCTGAAACTTCCCATGTACCCCACTGGTGCATCCAGCCAGACATAAAAATATTTTCCCGGCGCATCGGGTATCTCAAAACCGAAATAGGGCGCATCGCGCGAGATATCCCAGTCACTTAGTTTATTCTCGCCCTCGGTTCCAAGCCATTCTTGCATCTTGTTGGCAGCTTCGGGTTGCAGAGAACCGCTACGTGTCCACTCACGTAAAAATTGCTGACAGGTGGCAGAAGATAGTTTGAAAAAGTAATGGTCAGAGTTGCGCAGTTCAGGCTTTGCGCCAGAAACGGCAGAATACGGGTTGATTAATTCTGTAGGTGCGTAGGCGGCACCGCAAACTTCACAGTTGTCACCGTATTGATCTTTTGCATGGCACTTTGGACATTCGCCTTTGATGAAACGGTCCGGCAAAAACATATTTTTAACGGGGTCATAAAATTGCTCAATGGAGCGAACTTCAATCAACCCTTTTGACTTGAGGGACTTATAGATAGTCTCGGCGCAGACTCTATTTTCGGACGAATTGGTCGAGCCGTAGTTGTCGAACTCCACATGAAAAGCGGTGAAATCGGCGTAGTGTTCCTGCCATACGCGTGCGATCAGTTGTTCAGGCGTGATGCCTTCTTTTTCGGCTCGCAACATGATGGGCGTGCCATGCGTGTCATCGGCGCAGACGTAGTGGCAAGTGTTGCCACGCATTTTTTGAAAACGTACCCAAATGTCGGTTTGAATGTACTCGACCAGATGGCCGAGATGAATGCTGCCATTTGCGTAGGGAAGGGCGGAAGTGACGAGTATTTTACGTGGCATGTAGCTTGTATCCTTGAAGTAAGCTGCGATTGTAGCAAAACCCGCACACGTCTGCGGAATTGGGTAAAATTACGACCTTCTAAGAACTCCTGATATCTGGAGTTCGTCTTTAGATGGAACAACTAGCCGTTCGACTAAGCGTAATAAAACATACGCTAAGTCGCTGGTTATCCCGCGCAGGCGGGAACCCGGTAGATTAATAATGCCCGTTGTTAAAACCTCTGGATTTCCGCCTGCGAGGGAATGACAGTAACGGTAACGTGTGAGGAAACTATGGCTTTTACAGAATCAGATATACAAACTGCACTAAAACAATTGACAGACCCCAATACCAGGAAAGATTTCGTGGCGGGCAAGTCAGTAAAAAATATCAAAATCGTCGGCAACGATGTGACACTGGATATTCAACTGGGGTATCCGGCGAAAAGTGTCTGGGCGGATATCAAAGCGCTGGTTGAGGCGCATCTTCGTACTGCGCTATCTGATGCAGGAAAGATCGATGCGACTGTGAGCAGCAAAGTAGTGCCACATGCTGTGCAGCGCGGTGTAAAGCTGGTCGACGGAGTGAAAAACATTATCGCTGTGGCGTCGGGCAAAGGGGGTGTTGGCAAATCGACTACCGCCGTGAATTTGGCTTTGGCATTAGCAGCAGAAGGTGCTCGCGTGGGCATGTTGGATGCAGATATCTATGGGCCTTCACAACCTATGATGCTGGGCATTACCGGACAACCGGTGTCGAAAGACGGGAAGTCAATGGAGCCGATGAATGGTCACGGCATACAGGCCATGTCTATCGGGTTTATGATTCAGGGTGACGATGCTCCGATGATTTGGCGCGGACCAATGGCGACGCAAGCGATGGAGCAATTGCTGCGCCAAACTGCTTGGGATAATCTGGATTATTTGGTGATTGACCTGCCTCCGGGCACAGGCGACATTCAACTTACTTTGTCGCAAAAAGTTCCCGTGACCGGCGCAGTGATAGTGACCACTCCACAGGATATTGCGTTGCTCGATGCGAGGAAAGGCTTAAAAATGTTTGAAAAGGTCGATGTAAAGATCATTGGCCTGGTCGAAAATATGAGTACCCACATTTGCTCCAAGTGCGGTCATGAAGAGCATATATTCGGTGCAGGCGGAGGCGAAAAAATGTGTGCTGATTACGGCACGGAATTATTGGGTTCATTGCCGCTGGATATTCAAATTCGCGAACAGGCGGACTCTGGAACACCTACCGTTGTTGCCGATCCTGAAGGGGCTATCGCTAAAGTGTATAAGCAAATCGCGCGAAGAGTTGCCATCAGGGTTGCGGAGATGGCGCAAGACCACAGTGCGGCTTTCCCGAAAATCGTTGTGCAAAATACGTGATCGACTCCTCTGTCCTCTGGGTGAAACAAGTAGCCATTCGACCAAGCATGATAACGCCGTGCTTTGGCTTGTTATTACAGAAGAATTTGGGGACGGAGCAGTAACTTTTTAGGATGTGAGTTTATGAGTATAAAGTCAGACAAATGGATACGCCGCATGGCGGAGCAGCACGGCATGATTGAGCCGTACTCGCCGACACAAGTTAAAGAAGTCGATGGCAAGAAGATTGTGTCTTACGGAACTTCAAGTTATGGATATGATATCCGTTGCTCGCGAGAATTCAAACTGTTCACCAATATTAATAGCACGATTGTGGATCCTAAAAACTTTGATCCGAATTCATTTGTCAATGTAGAGGCTGATTACTGCATTATTCCGCCCAACTCGTTTGCGTTAGCCCGAACTGTTGAATATTTTCGGATACCGCGTAGCGTGTTGACAGTCTGCTTGGGTAAGTCTACTTATGCGCGTTGTGGCATCATTGTGAATGTGACTCCGTTTGAGCCCGAGTGGGAAGGTTACGTTACACTAGAATTTTCCAATACCACGCCGTTGCCAGCGAAAATTTACGCCAATGAGGGTGTAGCTCAAGTTTTGTTTTTCGAAAGCGACGAAGTGTGCGAGACATCTTACAAAGACCGTGGCGGAAAGTATCAAGGACAGCAGGGCGTAACCCTGCCGAAAATGTAATGATTAAAGACAAATAAAAATGAATAAAATTATTTGCCACAGAGCGGAATGAGAAAACCTGAAGTCTGCAACGAGCACCTTTGTGAACTCTGTGTTCCCGGGAGCTTGAGGTGATATTTTCCAAAGAATTTCAAGCATGAACGCATCATCAAAACCCGTAATCTGGCGTTCGCCCACAGGCGAAGTGATTGCCTGTGTTGAAAAGAACAAAGTGCTGCAAGAAAATCTTGTCGAAATTCGTCAGGTTTGCCGAGATGCTTTAGACGATGCAGTTCTAATGGGATGCGATGAGCAGCAAGTGCGGGCAGTTTTCATTGAGTTGATTAACAGCTTGGATAACCAATACACCTCGGAACAGTAACAGCGTATTTGTAATAATTCGCAGTTAAACTGATACATGTTTTTCTTTTCGCTTAATCAGGGAGTTCCTCAATGAAATTTAATTTCCCCATCATCATCATCGATGAAGACTACCGTTCGGAAAATGCCAGCGGTCATGGTATTCGTGCGCTTGCAGATGCGATCGTGAAAGAGGGTATCGAAGTTGTCGGTATGACCAGTTACGGTGACCTGACTTCGTTTGCACAACAGCAGAGCCGAGCATCGGCATTCGTGCTTTCGATTGATGATGAGGAATTTGGCGGTGGCAGCAAGGAAGAAATCGTCACCGCTCTGAAAAGCTTACGCGCCTTCGTTGAAGAGATCCGATTCAAAAATTCGGATATTCCAATCTATCTTTATGGTGAGACTCGCACTTCACGTCATATACCAAATGATATTTTGCGAGAATTGCATGGATTTATTCACATGCACGAGGATACCCCGGAGTTTGTTGCACGCCACATGATTCGCGAGGCAAAGGCGTATCTGGATTCATTGGCACCGCCATTTTTCCGCGCGCTGCTGCATTATGCGCAGGATGGATCTTATTCATGGCATTGTCCGGGCCATTCCGGCGGCGTGGCGTTCCTGAAATCACCGGTCGGGCAGATGTTTCACCAATTCTTTGGTGAGAATATGTTGCGTGCGGATGTGTGCAATGCGGTGGATGAACTCGGGCAGTTACTCGATCATACCGGTCCCGTGGCGGCATCCGAGCGTAACGCGGCGCGGATTTTTAACTCCGATCATTTGTATTTCGTCACCAACGGTACCTCAACTTCCAACAAAATAGTGTGGCATTCAACCGTTGCGCCAGATGATATCGTGGTGGTGGATCGCAATTGTCACAAATCGATTCTGCATGCGATTATGATGACTGGGGCTGTGCCAGTATTTCTAACGCCAACACGCAATAATTTCGGCATCATCGGCCCGATTCCGCTGAGCGAATTCGAATTGGAAAATATTCAGCGCAAAATAGATGCCAATCCATTTATTAAAGACAAGAAGCGTAAACCGCGTGTTTTGACGATCACACAAAGCACCTATGACGGTGTGCTTTACAACGTCGAAACACTTAAGCAAATGCTCGACGGAAAAATTGATACTTTGCATTTCGATGAAGCCTGGTTGCCGCATGCCACCTTCCACGACTTTTACAAAGACATGCATGCCATTGGGCGTGACCGTCCGCGTGCGAAAGAGTCGATGATTTTTTCCACGCAGTCAACACACAAGTTGCTCGCGGGGCTTTCGCAAGCTTCGCAAATTCTGGTACAGGACAGCGATTCGATCAAACTTGATCGTGATTGTTTCAATGAAGCTTACCTGATGCACACGTCAACAAGCCCGCAATACGCCATTATTGCCTCGTGCGACGTTGCAGCTGCGATGATGGAGCCGCCCGGTGGAACAGCACTGGTAGAGGAAAGCATTGCTGAAGCATTAGATTTTCGTCGTGCTATGCGCAAGGTTGATGAAGAGTTCGGTGTGGACTGGTGGTTCAAAGTCTGGGGGCCGGATTATTTGGTAGAAGAGGGTATGGCATCGCGCGAAGATTGGATGCTGCATGCAGATGACCGCTGGCACGGCTTTGGTAAACTGGCAAATAATTTCAACATGCTCGACCCGATCAAGGCCACAATTATTACGCCGGGATTGGATGTGGATGGCGATTTTTCTGAAGAGTTCGGGATACCCGCCGCCATTGTCACCAAATACCTTGCAGAGCATGGCGTGGTGGTAGAAAAAACCGGACTGTATTCTTTCTTCATCATGTTCACCATTGGAATTACCAAAGGTCGCTGGAACACAATGGTCACTGAGTTGCAACAGTTTAAAGACGATTACGACAGGAATCATCCACTGTGGAGAATACTTCCGGAATTCATTGCCAAATATCCGCGCTATGAAAAAATAGGCCTGCGCGATTTGTGTAACGAAATACACGGCATTTACAAGGCAAACGATGTGGCGAGATTGACCACTGAGATGTATCTATCCGACATGGTACCAGCGATGAAGCCTTCCGATGCATTCGCGAAAATGGCACATGGTGAAATCGACCGCTTGCGTATCGAAGAATTAGAAGGCCGTGCCACCGCTGTGTTGCTCACACCTTACCCGCCCGGTATTCCGCTGTTGATTCCAGGGGAACGTTTCAATAAAACCATCGTCGATTATTTGCGTTTTGCTCGCGACTTTAACAAACGCTTCCCCGGTTTTGAGACTGATATACATGGGCTTGTCTCAAGCCAAGTAAATGGGCAACGCGAGTATTTCGTGGATTGTGTGAAACCGTAAACAATAAAATCGGCGAACACAAACGAAGCGCCTGAGCGCTCAAGGACAATCATTTGATAGCGGTCTAGCGGGCTCATCGCTGACAGTTTAGCTTGACTATTTTTTGAATCAGAGTAGAAGGCGTATAGGAATTTGATTCAAAGCGTTTGCAGTACTGGTTTCCCCATGTGCAATCTTCGATTCAAATAGTTCTACGGGAGTTTTCCCGGTATTTTTTAAACAAGGAAGAAATAACATGGCAACAGGTACAGTTAAATGGTTTAACGATGCAAAGGGATTTGGTTTTGTTACACCCGATGATGGAAGTGAAGATTTGTTCGCACACTTTTCCGCAATCAACATGAGTGGCTTTAAATCACTTAAAGAAGGCCAAAAGGTTACTTTCGATGTAACTCAAGGCGCTAAAGGCAAACAAGCATCCAACATCCAAGCACCTTAATCGGTACTTAAGTACGAAAGAAGCCCGGAATGAAAATTTCGGGCTTTTTGTTTTGCGAAAAGGAAATCAGAATGTGCAGTTTATTAATTTTTAGATGCCCGTCATTAATATCTGCTTCGTAACATTTCCATACTCTGATCGATCTACTAGCCATGCGACCA
>CAIWKC010000193.1 GCA_903913145.1 uncultured Gallionellaceae bacterium
AGTGTTTTTTCGACCAAATCCATCACCAATTGTTCCAGTTTTGCCCGGGTTAAGTTGACATTCATATGTTTCGCGGCTTAGAACGCGTTCTATGAGGTCGTGAAGTTCTCCGACAATTTCAATGCGTAGTTTTTTGCCAGTTTTATTTTGCGTGAAAAATAGCAAGTCTCCATGAATATCACTTAGATTAAGTTTTAATAGATCGGCAGGTCTTTGTCCCGTGAGATGTGCCAAGTCCATTGCATCTTGAACGCTGCAATCTGCTTTGTTCCAGACGGCCAAATATTCATCATCCTCAACGTACCTATCTCTTCCTGTTTCTTTGTGTCCCTTAACTCCTGCGCACGGATTCGGTGCATCGGTATATCCACATTGACGGGCAAAATTGAATACATGGCTAAATAGGGCGCGTTCTCTGTTCGCCCGAACCTTTGCTATTTTTCCGCGTTCATCTAAATAGCGCTTTATGTGATGCGGCTTAATTGCGTCAATCGGCATTGCACCAAATACAGCAGTGAGTCTTGAGATTTCTTTCTCATTATCGCGTTGAGTTTGAATCGCCTTGGATGGAAGTATTTCTTTTCTATATCGTGCAACTATTCCGTTAAATGTATAGTCTTGAGCGTCGTGCTGTTCGCCTTCTATTTCTGCCCAAAGACGTTTAGCAAGTCCGATTTCACGATCAAGTTTTGTCCACTTGCGAGGGATATTGGTCGAAACGTGATAATACGTCTTCCCCTTGAGATGCATTCTCGGCGGTAAATCAAATCGTTGTGAACGTCTGCGCCCCATGCTAGATGGCTCCCCAGTTAGGCTCTGGAAGGGTGCGTGTTACTTTGATATGTGCGCCACCTAGTCTAGCTAATATATATTCTCTTGAAACACGAGGATGACCATTTGCACCTAATGCGAATGGATAATTGTTTGCAATGAGCCATCCAACTTGTGAAGCTTTGCGGGTGCGTTCTGTTAATTCAATCAACTCTGCTTGGGAAAGGAATAGTGTCATTGCATTACTTTCCAAACTCTGTCAGCGAGGGTGTATTGAGTCGGGAAGGAATGCCGTCACGAATTAATTTTTCGACAACCTTTTCTGCTGAGCATTCCATTTCCATCATTACGTTTACTAATTTGCCATATGCATTTTTCGCGTGATCAACTGAGCTTTCATAACTAATTTTTCCAGTATTCTGAATTGTCCGAATTCGTTGCATCTCTTCACGAACCCAGCCAAACGCTGGATATGCACCTGCTACATATTTGCCAGGCTCTAGGAGAACTTCAAACGGGATTATTCGGTCAGTGTTGTGTAATTCTACTTCCCAGCGTACCCACGGGTTTAATGGTGCACCTAATTGCTTCCCTTTTTCGTAGATGCGCGCCATCTTGCCGTTCTCGCGTTTCCCAACATACAGGGTACGCCCCTTGCCATCGGGCTTTATCCAATTTCCGCGCTGCTCGCATGTTGGTTCATTGCCACCTGCGTTAAACTCGCATTTCAAATACATCTGCAATGCAACATCGACACTATGAATTCCGCTGTAGTCATCAACTGCGCCATCCCATCGGCTGATGCGTCCCGCTAATCTATCTCTGACAAGAACGATTAACGTTTCCCAATCAGGAACAAGGTGGCATGCTTCGCCTGATAGCGACAACATACCGCCTTGCTTTCCAAAAGCGAAAATTCCAGAGGAAACTCCAAGGCTGAAAGAGTGTTCATAGAAATGAAGAGGTCGACCACGATCGACAGCAGGAAAAAAGTTTTTACCAAGGCAAACTTCAAGCTGCATGAATACTTGTGTCAAATCACACGGATTAAATGGGAATGTGCAGTTGAGATAGTCTGTAATAGCAGCATATGCAACGCCATCGGGCTTGGGCTGGGGATGGGCTTCAAGGAAATTGCGCCTACCATCTGAAACTAAAATGTAACTTTCCCCACCATCGGGATATGTATTTTTTTCCAAACTTTCCCCCCGTATTACCAAGGGGGGAGAAGCCGCGGCACCCACTACGCTAGCGCCGCCCTTTCGGGCAGGCGCCAGCGTAGTGGCGCATGCTTGCGCTGCACCTATTGGTAGTTCGTCAAGTAGACTTTTAAAAGTTGGCATACCAAGGACATTTGATATCTCCTTTGTATAATAGGACTATGCGAGGGACACGTCAAGTCTCCTTAGACGATTTCTTTCTTGCGTGGAATTTTGGTATCTCCACCTGCCACTTTCCAGAAATTACTAAATCTTTGAGCCAAATTAAAACCAAAGGAACGGTAGCTGCTTGGCCCCACTTCATCAAATTCCTCGCGCACCAGTATGCCCAATATGCTTTCATAATTTCGAATGGTTTTTTTGCTATGAACTAAATAAAGCACTTTCCACCCAACATGATGCCCGATACGCAGCATTCCTAATGCAGCTTCCAATTGAGTTAAATCACCTCTAAATTCTGCTATGGCGTGTTCCTCAATCCCTTTGAGACGAGCAATTTGGCTTTGAGAAAGGATTGCAACTTTTTGGTCTTTAGGTACGTTAGAAGGAATGCCGAGAAGTTTTGCAGCGGCCGAGTATGTGGCTGCGTCAACTTTCTCTAAAAAAGATTGGGACGGTTCAATCTTTTCCTGAGATGGACTTACAGCTGTAGGGTTGGATGTCATTTGTTCACCTCATAAGTACATACACAATAACGCAAAAAGGAGACTTGGGCAATCCTTCGCACAACTCCACAGGTACCTCCCACCACTTTGGCGTAGGGCGCCAGTGGTGGGTCCCTCCTATGGATTTGTGCTGGAGCCGAGGATATTTCTACAATTCAAAAAAACACCCATCAACTGCATGCATTACAGGGGATGTGTGAAAATATTATGTAGAAGATAAACCTTCAGAAACATTGATTAATTGGAGATTTATTGCGGACTCATAATCCTTTGGTCCGCGGTTCAAGTCCGCGAGGGCCCACCAACAATCAAGCACCTGCGATTACTTCAAAGGTGCTTTTTCTTTTCCAGGGGCAATTGAGGGGAATTTAGCAGATAAACTTCTGATTAATGTACTTGGGTAGAATGAGCGTCTAATGTAATGCTGTTAGACAACATAAAAATCTGAAAGTATTAGACGAAGTCAAATACCTATGTTCGGCCATGAACAGAAATTGACAAGAGACCGGTTTCTGACGCAGTACTTGGTAACCAGGAATTTGGAATTATGCCAATAATTAAAGAACATGCGCAACCAAGGCGTGCAAAATCAACCCAGCGATCCTTTGGTCATTGCTCCATCATCTTGATCAAACTTAAACTAATTAATGATATCCACTTTAACAAGTTCAAATAGTGCAGCAATTTTTTGATATGTTAATTAAGATGGTAGTTTGGAGTGTATTTTAAACATTGCTGCCTTTTAATGAAGCAGACATAATCATAAAAAAATTTTCACGGTAACTGAATTTTCATTCTCAATAACTTAAGGAGTTCACTCATGGCTGATAAAAGAGAAGTTGTAGTTTTAAGTGCAGTACGTTCCGCCATCGGGACATTTGGCGGGGCACTTGCCGGTCTCGAACCGTCCGAACTGGCGGGCACCGTAATGAAGGAAGCAGTCCTTCGTTCTAAGGTAGATCCTGCGCAAATTAATTACGTTACAGTAGGTACCTGTATACCGACTGATTCGCGCTATGCTTATACTTCCCGTGTCGCTTCGATTCAGGCGGGCTTGCCGATGGACTCAGTGGCAATGCAGGTAAGTCGTTTATGTTCATCCGGTCTGCAGGCAATCGTGACCACATCACAGAACATTATGCTGGGTGATTGCGATTATGGTATCGGCGGCGGTGTTGAAGTCATGTCACGCGGCAGTTATATGGCTCCCGCGATGCGTACTGGTGCGCGTATGGGTGATACCCAAATGATTGACATGATGGTTGCTGTCCTTACTGACCCGTTCGGTGTCGGACACATGGGAATTACCGCAGAAAATCTGGCAACCAAATGGAATATTACCCGCGAAGAGCAAGACGCTTTTGCACTTGAATCACAACGCCGCGCGGCTGCAGCAATTGCCGATGGTCGTTTCAAATCGCAAATTGTTCCCATCACGCTCAAGAGCCGCAAAGGTGACGTGGTTTTCGATACCGACGAACACGTTAAGCCCGGCACCACGCTGGAATCTCTGGCCAAAATGAAACCGGCTTTCAAAAAAGACGGCACAGTCACGGCAGGCAATGCTTCAGGCATAAATGATGGCGCAGCATTTATGGTTCTAGCTGCAGCTGATGTAGCTGCTAAAGCCGGACAGAAACCAATTGCCCGTCTGGTATCTTATGCAATCGCCGGTGTGCCTAATGAAATCATGGGAGAAGGCCCAATACCGGCTACGAAACTGGCTCTTAAGAAAGCGGGATTGACGCTAGACCAGATGGATGTCATTGAAGCCAATGAAGCCTTTGCTGCACAAGCAATCGCCGTAAACCGCGGACTTGGCCTCGATCCTGCTAAAACAAATCCGAATGGCGGTGCTATTGCCCTAGGTCACCCGGTAGGCTGTTCAGGCGCATTTATCGCAATTAAATCGTTGCATGAGTTGCATCGAATTAATGGTAGGTATGCTCTAGTAACGATGTGCATCGGGGGTGGGCAAGGTATCGCTGCGGTGTTTGAACGATTGTAAAATCGCTCATGTAATGAAAATAGCCCGGCTGAAAAGCTGGGCTAAAAATCTATTTTTCAATGATGAACTTCATCTAAATATCAAAGCTGGCATTACCAATCTTGGTATTAATTGCCAAGTAACTTATTGATTGAAAAAAGTAACGATGCTTTTTTAGCGATACAGCTCAGACAGAAAAAGATACAAAAAAAGCGGGGTCTCCCCCGCTTTTTTAATTACAGCAATATTACTTAGCTGCTTCTTCTTTAGCCTTCTTTGCTTTCTTAGCCTTCTTTGCTTTCTTAGCTGGCTTAGCTTCATCTTTTTTAGCATCAGCCTTAGCAGCTGGAGCAGCAGCCGCAGCTGGAGCAGCAGCAGGAGCCATAGCTGCATCAGCAGCAACAGCAGAGAAAGAAACAATAGCGAAAACTGCAGCAATCAATGTGGACAATAGCTTCATGTAAAACCTCCAAATATTAGTTGTAAACGTTTATGACCTACCTGGTCAGTATGCTATAACGGCTAAAATACCATCTCGTTGACACATCGATCAAATAATATGATTTACTTACTTTTACCTAGTGTATTCCTATTTGACGTCAAATTCGGATGAATTTGGATTGATTAAGTGAAATATGCGGAGTAGTATTTGGGTCACAACTGCGTGGACAACAGTTGTTTCATGTAAGTACACAAAGCGCACATTCTTCAGCAAGATGTGCGCTTTGTCGTTTTAATACATAAATTATTCAGGTACTTATATCCTGATTTAATTGTTTTTTAAATTTACCGGTCTAATATTAATTCAGGTCGTGGCATCTTGCTGCGACGCACATTGTTATGTAAAGCGTACTCGACTTTTACGGTATCGCGCGTATCGGGAAGTTGATTTAACCTCTGCATAAATCAGTAGTAATACTTATATAGTGCAAGGTACTTGTACGGATTGTTTCATTTGAACTAAGTTGTAGAATACTTATCGCGGTTAGCTCATAGCCGTGCCTCTCTTCCCTAAGCGCACAGCTTCATCAAAGTGCGCTTATTTTTTGTGGCTTACACGACTGATGCTCACTTTTCAGGCAGAGCATTTACTTTGCCAGCTTCAATTTTAGTGCCAGGTAACCATCGGGATAGCGTTTTTTGCAACTTTTGCTGCTCTATCGGCTTGGTTAAAAAGTCATCCATGCCAACATCCAAGCAGCGTTGACGCACGACTTCAAATACATCGGCAGTCAGCGCGATTATGGGAATTCGATCTTGCTGATGATCAATTTCCCATTTTCGTATTATCTGCGTGGCAATATGCCCGTCCATCACCGGCATCTGCAAATCCATTAGAACCAGATCTGGCCGATTGCCTTCTGTAAATTCATTTACAGCCAATTGTCCGTTGTTAACTGACGTCACGGTGAGTCCCAATTTCTTTAACATCGCTTCGATGACTTTGCGATTCACTGAGTTATCGTCTGCCACCAGCACTCTCCCAATCAGCCTGTTTTCCGGCACCGCGGGAAGAATTTGAATTCGCTCGGCTGAGGCTATTTTTTGTGCTGCGGTCACGATGACTCGAATTCGAATCCAAAATCTGGATCCGGACCCTAGCTCGCTTTCAACACCAGCCTCTCCCCCCAACATGCGCGACAAATGACTCACTATTGATAAACCCAGCCCCGTTCCTCCATATTTACGGGTGGTAGTATTGTCGGCTTGGACAAATGGTTTGAAAATCTGGTCAAGCTGATCTGGTGCTATACCGATGCCCGTATCTTTAATTGAAAACTCCAGCAGTGCACTATCGTTGTCACGTTCCAGTTCTTTTCCCTCAATATCAATGCTGCCTTGGGAGGTGAATTTGAGGGCATTGCCCACCAAATTAGTCAGCATCTGGCGTATTCGATGCACATCTGATTTGTAGTGCTGGCCTGTTGCGCCATACCACCGGTCCCGAATGATGATATTTGTTTGACGCGCGGCACCATCAAACAAAAGTTTGGTTTCGTGCATCAGTTGTTCAACGGAAAAATCACGTGATTCAAGTTCGATTTTATTTTCTTCAATTTTGGACAAATCCAAAATATCATTCAGCAATGTCAATAATGACTGGCCGGATGTCAGTACCGTGCGAGCATAGTCTAACCTTTCATGCTCGGTTAATTTTGGCGCCATTAACAATTGAGCCATGCCTAAAATCCCATTCATCGGCGTTCGAATTTCGTGCGACATAGTGGCTAAAAATCGGCTTTTGGCGATACTCGCCTGATCGGCAGCTTCTTTTGCGTCGATCAGCTCCTCCATACGCTCATTGACTTTGCGCGACATAGTGTTAAAAGCCGCAGCCAATTTACCCAGCTCATCGTCACTTTCTTTCATAGGCGCTGGACTAAAATTGCCGCCTGCAACTTCATAGCTGGCGCGAGTTAAATCCACCAGTTGCCTCGTCATCCACCAAACCAAGGCTGTCAGTACTAAAAGTGACAGCAGCAATTCCCCCATTGCAATTAGAACACCCTGGGTGAGTAACGTATTTTGTGCAACAAAAATGTGTGTCAAATCCAAACCAAAATGCAGGGTGCCAAGTTGCTGCCCAAACATATTGATCGGTTTTATAACATTGTAATTTGCACTATACGATCCCTTGATTTTGAAAATATCGGGGTCGGGTTCTGGCAAAGTTTGATCCTCAGGCCAACCGCTACTGGCAATGCGATGCCCCGCCATATTGGTTACCACTAAATACCGGATGCCTTGACTGCGCTGGCTTTCACTCAACACCGAGCGCACCGTTGCATAATCACTTTGCGCAAGAGGTGCCACCAGAGCCGCTGTCAAAATCGGCGTGATCTGACTTGCTTGTTGCTCCAATTGCTGTGACATATAGTCGTGCATCAAACGCATACTGTTCGACACCAGAACTGTCAGCATGATCGCTTCTATAACTAATGCCACCAGCAAAAGTCGGGCCCGTACCGACTTAAATGGCAAATTCATTTTAGACTTTGTCTGGTTTCCGCTGCAAATGGATCCATTGAACTCAGCTCTTTGGGCATGAGCTTGCGGTAGCCGTTAAGTTTATATTTGGCAAAGTAAGCCTTTCCTTCATCTGATTGCGCAAAGCTTTGCAAGGCAGCATCAATGGTCGACTTGCGGGAAAGTTGGTTACTATTGAGCACGTAGACTCGTCCGGCCATCGGCTCGCTTTCCACCAGTATGCGCAGTTGTGACTGCAATTCCGGAGCTAAACTTTGGTAATTGGCCATCGAAGTAAATCCGGCCGCAGCTTGGCCTTCGAGCACGATATTGGCAACGCTATCAGAAGCACTCACATAGCGTAGAGGTTGGTTCAAACCATTTTTTCTCATCCAATGTTGCCCCCATAATGTGACGAGAGATGTCGGAGACAGGCCCAATATTGGTTTATCTTTTAAGTCGGCTGCAGATTTGATCGGACCTTTCCCTGCCACAAAAGCTACTGCTTTAAACTCGGCACTGTAGGTCAGTAACGGAATGTAATTTGCATCGGTTTCTGCCAAGCGTGCTTGATGACCCGTGGTAACTGCTAAATCGTAGTCCTGATGGAGCATGCGCCTGGCAAACTCGGTGAAATCGGGTGCGGTAACTACTTCTACCGGCATGCCCAAGGTTTTTTCAAGATGCGACCGTAGCGGTTGGTACATTTCCAAAATCACCCGCGCACTAGTATGGGGAGCGACACCTAATCGAAAAGATTCTTGAGCCTGGGCGCTACTCGAAAAAAACAAACAGAAGGCGAAAATCCAACTTCCAGTTTTTATTAAAGAAATCATACTCGCATCCTCTTTGTATTAAATAGCAACCAATCTGAAATCTTGATCAACTTGACTATTCTACCTCATGCGGGACAACCACAATCAAGCACTTACGGAAAGATGGGAAAGGCTTTTTGCTTTTAACTTTTGCAATTTTATTTTTATTCATTTCAATCATTATTCTTATCAAATTAAATCTCTTGTCCAATTATTTAAATTCTAAATTTTCCATTCTTGAATCATCATCGTTCACTCGGTTATAACATTTAGGTCTGGTATGGTTAATCGAATTGCAACTCAAGAGTAATTTGACAACGGCAAAGGCCAGCTAAAATTCTAGCCGCATATTTATTTTTGTGTATTGGCTGCAAACGTCGAGCGATGCTATTAAATTTGAAATTTTTTTGGGTGCTATATCATGGTCGGAGTGAGAGGATTCGAACCTCCGGCCCCTGCGTCCCGAACGCAGTGCTCTACCAGGCTGAGCTACACTCCGTATAGATTTTTAACGATGAAGTATAATTTGTAGTATAGCGATCATAAAAAAATAATCAAAAATTTCTAAAAGCTACATGGCGTTATGAAGGTATTTTCTAAACACAAAGACTACGACTCAGGTTAGCGTTATTTTTAAAGTTGCTTGAACTCGCATTCTACTAAATGTCGAAATATTTATCACTTTCAAGACTAGAAGCGGTTTTGCAGCTAATGAGGTTTTAGCGCGGACTTTGATTAAATTGGGGCGTTAGAATTGGGCAAATTGAACTCCAGAACTGAAGGTCTAAGCTTGACGTGATGCGGCAAGCTCTGCTAATTCCAGCAATGAACGTTTATATTTCGAGTCCGGAAAATCAGCCAGCTCGGTAATTGCCAAGTCAGCTTCGCGTTGTGCCTGTTGCCTTGTGTAGTCAAGTGCACCGGTCTCCTGCACGATCTGCAATACCTCACCAAATCGGTTGATGTCTCCCTTCTCGATAGCAGCGCGAATTACTGCTGCTTGCATGGGAGTGCCGTGCTGCATAGCATAGATCAATGGCAGCGTTGGTTTGCCTTCGGCCAAGTCATCCCCAAGATTTTTTCCTATTTCTTGCGCGTCACCGGAATAATCCAGCACGTCATCTACGAGTTGAAAAGCTGTGCCCAAGTGCATTCCATATCGAGCTGCCGCTGTTTCAATTACCTGACTTTGTTTGCCGAGTATTGCCCCTAGTCGCATCGCAGCCTCGAATAACTTCGCTGTCTTGCGATGAATTACGCCGAGATAGTTTGCTGCATCAACATCGGCATCATGGCAATTGAGTAATTGTAAAACTTCACCTTCAGCGATGAGATTAGTGGCATCAGCCAGCGTTTGCATCACGCGCATATTATTGGCCTCAACCATCATCTGGAATGCGCGCGAATACAAGAAGTCGCCGACTAGAACACTGGCAGCGTTGCCGAACAATGCATTTGCCGTCTCGCGACCACGCCTCAATTCTGACTCATCCACTACATCGTCGTGCAGCAATGTTGCGGTATGAATGAACTCAACCACGGCGGCAAGTTCGTAATGCAGTTTGCCCTGATAACCGAATGCTTTTGCAGACAAGATAACCAGTGCGGGACGCAAACGCTTGCCTCCGCTGCCGATAATGTACTCGCCGACCTGATTAACCAAGGCCACATCGGAATACAATCGGGAACGAATAACTTGATCCACGGCAGCCATGTCGGCCGCAAGTAATTGATTGAGATTTTCTAGAGACACTGCCTATCCAATTTGAAAAACACGAGGTTGAAATTCTCGCGCCCTTTTCGACTTCGCTATTGTCTCATAACACGTCAGTCTCGCGAAGGTGAGAATAACGCGTTCCTGAATTTATCTGACCTGTGCTCTGGCTCCACGCCACGAATACAGACCTATCCCAATACCCAGTACACTTAATACTTCAACATAATGAACAGGGGCGAGCCTGTCTAGGGGCAACAGTAAACTAATCATTACAGGGGTCAAGCCGCCGAAAACCGCGTAAGCCACATTATACGAAAAAGACAGGCCTGAAAAACGCACAACGGGTGGAAAAGCCTTTACTGCCATACTCGGAACAATTCCAATCACGCCGACGAAAAAACCGCACAACGCATATAGAGCATTGATATTTTCAGGCGCAATTGCCACCTGTTGATAAAACAGCGCCGAGGTCAACCCAAGAAATATGCATCCCGCAGACAACACCCGCCCTGCGCCAAAGCGATCGGCAGCAGCGCCAAAAATGATGCATCCAAAACTTAAGCTTAGCGTTGCAATACTACTTGCCTGTAAAGCGACAGCGGCGGGAACCGCGTAGAGTTTTTGTATTAAAGTTGGCGTCATCAAGATCATCACAACGATTGCCGCTGAAAGCAACCATGTCAACAGCATCGTTTGAATTACAGCCGGACGATGATCTCGTATCACTTTGCGCAGCGGCAATTCATTTGCCAACTCCTGTTTGGCTTGCATCTCTTTAAAAACAGGTGTTTCATGCAGCCACTGGCGCAACCATACAGATACTAATCCGAATACGCCACCAATGATGAATGGCACGCGCCACCCCTCGGCTAGCACTTCGGCCGGACTATAAATTTTGTTAATTGACATGGCCACCAGTGAGCCGAGCAATATGCCACTCGTCAATCCCGCAGTCAGCGTGCCGCACGCGAAACCTGTGTGTCGTGGTGGCACATGCTCGGTAACAAAAACCCACGCTCCAGGTACTTCACCACCAATGGCCGCACCCTGCAGTACGCGCAAACCTAGCAACAACAGCGGTGCCCAAATTCCAATGCTGGAATACGTCGGCAAAAGGCCGATAGCCAGAGTAGGCACCGACATCAAAAAGATACTCAACATGAACATGCGTTTGCGACCCAGCAGATCACCGAAGTGTGCCATCACAATTCCACCTAACGGACGCGCGAGGTATCCTGCCGCAAAAATACCAAATGTCTGAACTTGCCGTAGCCAGTCAGGCATGTCAGACGGAAAAAAAAGTTTTCCGATCACAACAGCAAAAAATACAAATATGATGAAATCGTAAAATTCTAACGCGCCGCCCAATGCGGCGAGTAATAATGTCTTGTAATCTTGTCGGGTAAGTGTTCGCATATGTCTGTTTTCAAAATTGAATCGAAAATTTTATAGCTTAATTGTAACTTGAAAGGCTTCATCCAATTAATCTTCATACTCATTTTGTACCACGACCGATTAAAGATATAATCCGCACCCCGATTCTTCAGGCTTCCGAGCTAAGGGCAGTATGCATCTTTTCGCTTTCGGCATTAATCACCAAACCGCACCGCTCTCGGTGCGAGAGCAGATTGCGTTCAATGTTGATGCAATGGAGTCGGCTTTGCGCGATTTGGTGGGCAATAGTGCGGTTAAGGAAGCAACGATTCTTTCCACCTGCAACCGTACTGAAGTCTACTGTAGCACCAATGCACCAACACAGGTCGTTGATTGGCTTGCCTCTTATCATCAACTCCCATCTGCCGACATTGCACCATATATTTATCAGTTACCTCAAGAGCAAGCCGTCAAGCATGCTTTCCGCGTGGCAAGCGGTTTGGATTCCATGGTACTTGGCGAGCCCCAAATATTGGGGCAAATGAAACAGGCCGTTAGGCAGGCTGAACAGGCGGGGACACTGGGATTTTTGCTTCATAAATTATTTCAGCGCACTTTCTCTGTTGCCAAAGATGTACGCACTCAAACTGAAATCGGTGCAAACCTGGTCTCGATGGCCGCTGCCGCTGTTAAATTAGCAGAACGCATCTTTCCAAGTATCGAAGACCAGCGCGTGTTATTCATCGGCGCGGGGGAAATGATCGAGTTGAATGCAGTTCATTTTGCCGCGCGCAATCCTAAGCATATTACTGTGGCTAACCGTACTTTGGATCGTGCGCAAGCGCTCGCACGACGCATTAATGGTCATGCTATTACATTGAACGAGCTGCCGGACCAACTGGCACACCACGACATCATCGTGACTTGCACAGCCAGCCAATTGCCAATTTTGGGCAAAGGTATGGTTGAGCGGGCACTTAAAGAGCGCAAGCATCGTCCATTGTTTATTGTAGATTTGGCTGTTCCGCGTGATGTCGAAAAAGAAGTGACAGAGCTGAGAGATGTATTTTTGTATACTGTAGATGATCTTTCAGAAGTGGTTCGTGATGGACTGGATGCGCGCCAGGGTGCAGTGAAAGAAGCCGAAGTCATCATCGACTCCGGCGTGAATGATTTTATTCACTGGATGGAGTCACGAGAAGTAGTACCGACAATTCGCACGCTGCGCGATCATGCCGAACGTCAGCGCCGCAGCGAAATGGAAAAAGCCCTGCGCCAACTGGCAAAGGGCGATTCTCCGGAAAAAGTACTCGAAGCATTCAGTAACGCGCTAACCAATAAATTTTTGCATGCGCCAACACAGTCGCTTAATCAAGCCCAGGCTACCGAGCGTGAAGCTTTGTTGGATGCGGTGCATCGCATTTATAACTTGCACACACCCGAATGAAACCCAGCATTTCCAGCAAACTCGCTCAACTTGCCGAGCGCTTGGATGAGGTTACCCGCCTGTTGAGTAGCGAGGACGCTACTCGCGAAATGGATTCTTTCCGCAAACTTAGTCGTGAACGCAACGAGATCGAACCTGTCGTGGAGCTGTACCACGCTCATCAAGCCTGCGAAAAAGACATTGCCACCGCGCTGGAAATGCAGGCTGACCCCGAGATGCGTGAATTCGCCGATGCTGAAATTAAGGCTGGACGCGAAAAGTTGGAACAACTTGAAATTGAACTGCAAAAACAATTGCTGCCTAAAGATCCCAACGACGAGCGTAACGTATTTCTTGAAGTGCGTGCTGGAACGGGTGGTGACGAAGCGGCCATCTTTGCAGGCGACATCTTCCGCATGTACCTGCGTTTTGCCGAACGCAAGCGCTGGCAAGTCGAAATCATCTCTGAAAGCTTGGGGGAGATGGGCGGCTATAAAGAAGTGATTGCCCGAATTGTGGGGCAAGGTGCTTACTCCGTTTTGAAATTTGAGTCGGGTGCGCATCGTGTTCAGCGCGTTCCTGCCACAGAAACGCAGGGCCGCATCCACACTTCTGCCTGCACCGTGGCCGTGTTGCCGGAAGCGGATGAAGTGGGCGAAGTGGAACTTAATCCGGTTGATCTGCGTATCGATACCTTCCGTGCCAGCGGCGCAGGGGGTCAACATATCAATAAGACTGATTCCGCTGTACGCATCACGCACTTGCCCACTGGTACAGTCGTTGAATGTCAGGATGGTCGCTCGCAACATCAGAACAAAGCACAGGCATTACGTGTTTTGGCGGCCCGCATTAAGAGCAAGCAAGAGAATGAGGCGCACAACAAGCTTGCTGCAGAACGTAAATCTTTGGTGGGCAGCGGCGATCGTTCCGAACGTATCCGCACTTATAATTTTCCGCAAGGTCGCGTCACTGACCACCGTATCAACCTCACGCTGTACAAAATGGATCACATTATGGATGGCGACGTTAACGAGCTCACCGGTGCTCTGATGGCTGAATATCAGGCTGAACAGCTTTCAGCACTTGCAGGCGAACACTAAGTCACAATTTGATGCATGCAGAGCACTATTCAATCCATTTTGTCTCGCGATCAAACTAAACTTGAATCAATTTTAAAACTCGGTTTAGCCAGTGCACGAATTGAAATACAGTGTTTGTTAGAACATGTTTTGAGCGTCAATCGTGCTTATTTGTTTGCACACCCGGAACACATTCTTAATATAACAGAAAACAATTATTACCTTGTGTTGTTGCAACGTCGCATGAGCGGTGAGCCCATTGCCTATATTTTGGGAAATCGCGAATTTTTTGGTTTAAATTTGTTTATCACACACGACACTTTAATACCTCGACCTGAAACTGAGTTACTCGTTGAGCTAGCATTGGAACGAAGCAGCGTAAGCAAACAGCTTATTTTAGACTTGGGCACAGGCAGTGGCGCAATTGCTTTGGCAATCGCACATTACCGTCCCGAAGCTGATATTTTTGCCTGTGATTTCTCTTCATCTGCGTTAACAGTTGCGCAAAGTAATGCACTCCGACTCGGCATTACCAATGTTCATTTTGTTGAAAGTGATTGGTTCTCATCTTTTTGTGGACATCGTTTCGATATCATCGTTTCTAACCCCCCCTACATAGCCATAGATGACCCACATCTATCACAGGGGGATGTGCGCTATGAACCCAATTCCGCTTTGGTTTCCGGCAAAGATGGGCTAGACGATATCAGCCAAATTATTTTGCAATCCGGCGCGCACTTAAATCCGGGAGGCTGGTTATTGCTGGAACATGGCTATGACCAAGCTCAAAGAGTCCGCGAATTATTACAAAATTCGGGGTTTGAGTCGGTTTTTTCTGCTAAAGATATCTCAGGAATTGAACGTTGTAGTGGTGGACAATTTAGAAAATGACAATCTAACAATCTAATGGAGTTATTTTGCATCGTCCAATAGCCAGGCGGCCAAAGTACCAGACTCAAAGCGCAAACGTGCCAGCGCAAGTTGTTCGTCAAATTCGCTGGTAACCAAACTGGTCATCGTTGAAACATGCTCGCTCTCTGCAGTTAACACTTCCAGCAGTGAACGCTTGCCCAGAGTTTCCCACTGCGTGTAATAGTCATTTCGCACCTGCTCAGTATTCACAGAAAGTATGCGCAAGCTTTCGATTCGGTCATGCTGATTTTGATAATCTCTCCATACACTGTTGAGTTTATATTCGATATCGACCAAGCTCTGGTCATATTTGTCCTGTGCCGCATCTGCTCGCGCCAGCGCTGCTCTTTCCTCGGCTGTGCCTGAAAATCCCTGAAAAGCGTTCCATTTAATTGTTGCAAATAACAGCCCCGAATCGGTATATCCATATATATCTGTTCCAGACATCTTTGATGCCTGCACTTCAACCACTGGCCAATAGTTGCCTTTCCGGATTGCCGATGCCGAATATTTCATTGCCAACTGTTCTTCAGTTGCCGCAAGCAATTCCGGATGTGATTTTTTTGCAGCAGCCAACGCTACTTCGATCGTGATTGGTTCAATATTTGGCTTTTTGCCATCCACAGTCTTGCTCATATTTTCGGCGCCGATCAATTTGAGAAGCTGAACCTCATATTCGTGCAGCTTTGCCTCGGCATCCGCCCGATTTTCCTTGGCTTGCAGCAAGCGCGAGAGGGATTGCGTCAATTCGCTGCGGCGACCGACCATTGCTTGTACGATCTCATCCATTTTGTTGACTAACCCTGCCAACCTTACTTCGTTCTGCTGATTAATATCAACTAATTTGCGATATTTTAATATTTCCAAGTAGGCTTTGGTGGTGTCAAATATTGTCTGTTCACGAGTTTGAAGATATTTATCCCATTCAACTTGCTCTTGATGCAACTTCGATGAAATCTGCGTACCTACTTTGCCGCCATCAAACAAAGTATAAGTCAGCGTCACGCCTACTCGCTCCTGAACTCCATTGCCGTAAACATAATGATAGTTTGGGCCAAACTGTTTAGCTTTGCTGGTTCCTTCTACATCCAACCGTGGCCACCGTGCTCCGCGCACATCATCTGTATCAAATTGAGAAGCGTGCCAAATTGCTTCAGCTTGCCGCAATTGTGGATTACGTGTTATTGCAATTTCTGCAAGCAATTGAAGAAGGCGCGTTTCAGTATTAATCAAACTTGTGCTGATTTGCTGGGGCTCTGCGCACAGTTGCGATGTCATGCAACAAGCGAAAAGTATAAAAATGATTCGGGCAAATACAGTTTCCCGCTTCAACTTTTCAGGAAGAAATTTATTGAGTTTGCAAATCATTTCCAAACCGCTATTTCTATCAGCGTTCACGGAATGCCTCGCGAGCTTTGAACACCGGCTTTAGCAAATAGTCGAGTATCGTTTTTTTGCCAGTCTTTATTTGATTGGTTGTGGTCATACCGGGAATAATGGCAAACTCTTTACCACCGCGCTTAAGCGTGGCGGAGTTCGTGCGTATGATGACTTTGTAATACACATCACTTATGCCCGCTTTGGCTGCATTTGAATGTTCATCGCGCAATGTGTCCGGACTGATTTGTTCCAGCTTGCCGCTCAATCCACCGTAAATCGAGTAGTCATAGGCTGACACCTTTACCGTCGCATCCAGACCGGGGCGAAGGAAAGCCACATCTTTCGGCTGTATCTTAACCTCAATCAGCAGTTGATCTTCCAGTGGAACGATCTCCATAATATCTGTTGCAGGGGCTATCACACCGCCTATGGTGGTGACTTTGATGTTTTTTACAGTACCTTTTAAGGGAGACTTAACCTGCGTGCGTTTTACCGTGTCTTGACGCCCGACAGCATTCTCACGCGCTTGGGCCAATTCGCTTTCCACGCGTGCCAACTCCTGATTGGCTTCGGCAATAAACTTGTTTTTGCGCTCGGTAATCTGCAATCTTGTTTCGATAGCCTGGCGCTTGGATTTGATCAGATCAAGGTCTGAAATCAAGCCTTTCTCAACCAGCGGCGTCGTTATTCCGATTTCTTTGTCGATCATCGCCAAGCTATGTTCCAACCCGGAAACACTTTGATTCAACGAGCGTCTCCGTGAATTAAAAGCTTCTTGCTCATTGCGAATAATATCCGGATACGCCTCCACTTCCTGTGGAAAGGTCAGCGGTTTGTCATATACCTCGGCTCGCAATCGAGACGCGCTTCCCTGAAGTGCAATCATCTTGTTAAAACTTTCCTGATAGGCCGCATCGGCTTTAGTTGGATCAATCTTTAACAATGCCTGCCCTTTTTCGACTACTTGTCCTTCTTTCACATCTAACTCAGCCAGTATCCCGCCCTCCAAATTTTGGATAATTTGCTCACCGCTAATCGGAATGACTTTTCCCTCTCCTTCAGTGATTTCTTCAACTTCGGCAAGGGAAGCCCATACCAGCGCCACCACCACAATAAATGCCATCAAATATAACGCCAACACAACTTTGGGTGCTGATTGTTCCAGCATTGCCGCATGCAGTTCACGCATGTATTGCAAATCATGTGTACTGGTTTTTTGAGGTATCTTAGACATGGGTGTGAAATTCTAGCGTTGTAAAAACATGGCTCATCCAGGCACCGCCGCAGCGTTCGGCACCGAAATCTGCCCCGAATTTAGCGCCGCCATCACTTTGTCTCTTGGTCCGTCAACAATCAGCTTGCCATTGTCCAGTACCATCACACGATTAACCAAGGCCAGCAACGACATCCGATGCGTAGCGATAATCAAGGTCCTGCCTGCCATTTCTTTGTGCAGTTGCTCAATGAAAATTGCTTCTGTTTGACCATCCATTGCACTGGTGGGCTCATCCATCAGCACAATCGGATTTTTTGCCAACAAGCATCTCGCCAGCGCTACCAACTGACGTTGCCCGCCTGATAAACCTTCGCCTCCCTCGCCGATCTGCATTTCGAACCCACGCGGGTGTCTGGCTGCTATCATTTCAATTCCTGAAATCTTGGCCGCATACAAAAACTGCTCCGGGCTGGAATAGGGCGCAGACATCATGATGTTCTCGCGTAGCGTGCCATAAAATAGTTTGCAGTCCTGAGTGACCAGGCCAATGTTGTGATGCACATCAGCCGGATCTATCTGGCGCAAATCAATATTGTCAGCATACACACTGCCTTGCGTCGGCAAATATAAACTACTGAGCAATCGCATCAATGTTGATTTGCCGCTGCCGATACGGCCAATAACTGCCACTCTATCACCGGGAGCAAGCTCAAAATTTAATCCTTCAAGCGCGGGCAATTTTTGCATTGGATAAGTAAAGCCGGCATTTTCTAAACGCAGGCTGCCGTAAAATCGGTTGCGTGGCAGATAGTTTAGTTTGGGATCTCGGTCAGTTGGTTTTGCCATCAGACCATTCAACACCACCAAAGATGCTTTGGCATGTTGATAGCGCACCGCTAACCCGACAACTTGCGCAAGCGGTGAAACGGCTCTACCCGCTAGAATGACCACACCTATCAGAGCACCCATCGAAAGTTTACCCTCTCCAATAAGGTACGTGCCCCACACCACCAGTATTACTGTATCCAACTGCTGAACGTAGCTCACCAAATTCGTCGCCCACGCCGTGAGCAAACGGGTCTTCATCGAAGTCATTGCGGACAGCGCACTATAATCTTCCCAGCGTTTTTGCATCCAACCTTGACTGTTTGTCGCCTTAAGCGTTTCCATGCCCTCGATCGATTCGATCAGCAATCCATGTTTCAGCGATGATTCCCGCATATTTTCTTTCATGTAGCGAGAAAGCGGTTTTTGAATACCCAAGCCGATCAGCACCACAATGGGAATGATGATTACAGGCACCCAGGCCAAGACTCCGCCGATCATTGCGATAACAGCGACAAAGAGAAATACAAAAGGCAAATCCGTCAACGCGGCAACTGTAGTAGAAGTGGCAAACTCACGCAGTGATTCAAACTCACGCAACTGATTTGCAAATGCTCCTGGTGACGCAGGTTTAATTTCCAATCTAATATCCATCGCCTGCCGGAAGAGCATCGCTCCAAGCACCAAATCTGCTTTTTTGCCGGCAACATCCACCAGATAACTCCGCAATTGCCTGCCCAAAAACTCAAATGTCATGGCGAGTGCAGTGCCGATTGCGAGTGCCCATAAAGTGACGTAAGCTTGGTTTGGTACCACGCGGTCATATACGTTCATTGTAAAGAAGGTGCCCGCCAGCGTAAGCACGTTTACCAGTATCGCGGCAAGAATGACATTGGAGTAGTAACTGCGGTAGTGCCACAACGTGCCCCAGAACCAGTTTACCGGATGAGTCGTCAAATGCACTCCGGCCCGTTCATCCCGGCGAACCGGTGGCTTAATAAAGATGAAATATCCCGCAGATTGTTGCAGCATATCTTCAAGCGACATCTTCACCGGCATCATGGTCTCAGTGCCTTCTGGCGTGACAACTTCGACTGTTGAAGAGTCAACACGGCTCTGCAAGACACAGGCTCGCTCATCTTTCAGCAGGACTATCACCGGGAAAAGATAATCGGGAACGTCATTCAATTCGCGCTGTACAAGTGTCGCCAAAAAACCGGCACCCTCTGCGGCATTGAGTACTACCTGCGCCGATGATCCCAATTGCCCTGAAGGCAAACCTTGGCGCCACGAAGCTAGTGTTCGCTCGTCACCATAAAATTTTGCGATATAGGCAAGACATTGCAATATTTCATCGCGCGGTGGCGTGTAGCCAGTCACATAGACCTCAGGGTTAGGCTGAGCATCAGAGGTAACACTTGCTTGCATTGAAAATTAATCCAAAAAGTATTGTGAATAAAATTCGGGGTGATTTTGCTGTAGCTCAAATCCACCAATTTCGAGCGTATGTTTATCATACCGCACAATCCGAATTTATTGCTAGGTTGCGCCCTCCGGCCCTGTATGTCGTCACGTTGAGACAGGTAGCTCCTGAAATCAATCATTTTCAGTGGGTGACAGCCTAAGGGGAAGCGCGTATTTTTAAATCGCAAAATCAGCTGCCGTTTGCGTCTTTAGGTCAATAAATCTTTAATTATTCTTGCCTGATTCGAGAGAATTATTGATGATGAAAAGCCCGTCCTTCTTTGGTATGGCTTTTATTTCTGCTCATTATTCCAAATAATCAGTGACGTAAAAAGTATTTTACTTTGAGCGCTACGTAATATCGGTATATCATTATGCGCGGTTGAAATCCTAAACATCAAGGACATGATATGCGTACAGCATTTTTTTTTCAGATCACAAAAAATCCATTTAGACAAACATCTTGTGAGTCCGTGCTAACAATTTTCGGTAAAGTAAATGTGTTCCCGAATATTCTGCATAAGCCGCTCACAAAATGGCGAACTGGCTTGAAATTTCTGACACGTTATTCGCAACGAAATTTCACCGGCGTTTGCCACGCCATATTGCTGTGCGTAATTGGACTTGTGTTACCGGCCAGTTCTGCCTTTGCAATCGGGTCTGCCGCTGAAGTCGTGTTGTTAATCGGCAAAGGGGAGAAGCGCGCCGCCGAATCTGCCAATTGGACATCGTCATTCGTTCACCAACAACTGGTAAACGGCGATCTCGTGCGAACTTTGTCCAACAGCCAGATGGCTTTGCTCATGGCTGACCGGACGCAAATCCGGCTGAATCAGAGTAGTCAGTTGCAGATTAAATCCGTCGTCGATTCTTCGCAAGGGATGCATACCGTTTTTCGCCTGAATGCCGGACGCGCTTGGAGCCAAGCAAGACCCGTGAAAGCACAGGGAAGTTTTTTCGGCAATTCAAATTTTCGGATTACGATGGAAACAAATTCCGCCACCATGGGCATTCGCGGCACCGACTGGGATGTTGAAGTTGACCCACAGGGTCGCACTCAACTGACGGTTCTCTCCGGCAAGGTTTCAATGGAAAACGAGCAAGGACACATTGAGGTCGGAAGCGGGGAGGCAGCCGTTGCGGAAGTCGGCAAAGCACCGGTCAAACTGGTTCTGCTCAATCCGGCAAGCCGCGTGCAATGGGTGTCGTCGTGGAAACCGCAACCTCGGCGTTGGGTTGAAAAGCCTGATCAGCAATTGGAGACAGCCATCCAGAATATTGAAGCGGGTGAATATGCAGTCGCTTTGCAAACGCTCAAACCGCTCGCTACGGCAAATGCCTCCGCCGCATTGCTGGCGGCAGACTTGCTGATTTACCAGGGTGACATAGAGGAAGCGGTGTCGTTGTTGCAAGCGCATGCGCAAAATGGCCACGGTGATGCACTGGCCATAAGCATGCTGGCACGAGCTTGGGCAAGAAATGACCACCTGGCTGAAGCTGAAAAGCTGCTGCAAGTTGCACTTGCCGCCAAGCCGAATCAGACTGAGCTGCTGCTTGCCAAAGGCGAACTTGACTTGCTGCAAGGCTATGCTGAACCGGCAAGGTACACCTTTAAAGAAGTATTGAAATTATCTCCAACGAATGCGGAAGCATGGTACGGATTGGGACTGATAGAGGCCGAGCGCGAAAATGTACGCGATGCTAAATTGCTGCTGGGCTCTGCGCTGGCGAATAATCCAAAATACACCAAAGCTGCTGCCGAACTCGCTGCAGTACAAACCTTTGCCGGAAATCTGGACGTCTCTGATAAATTGCTGAACGACGTGCTGGCGAGTGAACCGGAGAATTATGTCGCGCTCACTGCCCGCGGTATCAACCGTCTTAAATCGAAGCAAACCAAAGATGCGCTGGAAGATTTTCTTAAAGCTGGGGTGATCGAGCCGCGCTATGCGCGCGCCTGGCAGTACTCGGGCGTGGCGTTCTATCAGCTGGGTGAAAGTGACAGGGCGCTGCAGGCATTCAAAAAAGCAGCCACGCTGGACGTTAATGATCCACTGCCGCATTTGCTTGAAAGTGTGCTGGATGCGGATGCGCTGAATTATGGTGCCTCCATCACCGCTGCCGGTGAAGCACAAGAACGCATGCCTTACCTCAAATCACTTAATCAGGTGGCAAACAATCAAAAAGGGAGTGCGAACCTGGGGAACTCGCTGGCCAGTTTTGGTATGGAAGAGTGGGCGACTTACTATTCCGATGAAGCGTATTCACCTTACTGGGCGGGCAGCCATTTGTTCAGGGCCGATCGCTACACCGGCAAATTCAATAAAAATTCGGAACTGTTCCAAGGCTTCATCTCCGACCCAACCGTATTTGGAGCCTCGAACAGAGATTCGTCGCTGGTCAACACGCCTGGGCATTACGGCAAGCTGGACTTTGTGGTTGAACGGCATGATTGGCAGCAAGAGGCTTTGATCGGCACCGTCAATGGTCTGACAGTTTCACCCGTTCCCATTGCCTATTTCGTGAGTGGCGATGTGACGACCGGTTTTGCCCTGCATGACAACAGTACTTTGCGAGCCAACAACTACACGCTCGGACTTGGTGCGAAACCGCGCTACGACGTTGGAATATTCGGCTTCGCAACAGATACCAGCATCCCGACAGAATTACGCACCCCCACTTATACCGATGGCACACTGCAACAGGATGAATCGCGTAGCGATGTCGGCATCAATTTCAAAAAAGACCCGGACAATCAATTCTGGTTAAAACACGGCACCGGCAAACAACTGAACTCGGTATCGGGTTCGTATATTTCACAGTCATTTGCCGATTCCCTGCATCACTCTTTGCCAAGTATAAATTTCTCAGCAAATGGAACACTCGACACCTTCCAGTCCGGCATCGACCAATCGGATACACAGTTCCGTCATGCTTTCACGTATGCCAATATTCAGTGGGCATGGGGAGCGGAATCATCCAAACAAACGCGAACCGGGACATTGGTGCAAACTTTTACCCCGGCACGGGTAAATATTGACGAAATCTTTTCCGTGGAGGCCACAGATGCCTATCTATCTGCGAGCACTCAGGCTGCCGGAAAATCATCCGCCCAATTGGATTTATATTCCCAGCACGTAAAAACAAGTCGCAGCGATATTCAGTCGCTGGATATTCTTACGCCTATCGTTCATTTGCCAATTAAAAATACGTCATCCGAGCTTGATTACACCGAGTTCAATCCGCGTTTTGGCGTGAAATGGCAGCTTGGCGATTTGCAAAGCGTGCGCGTGGTCGGACAAAAATGGCGCCGCTCTGCCTCGGCGGGTACACTTAGCCAGGTTGATACCCTGGGCATTCAAATCAACGACACTCTGCCGATGGCGGGCGGTTTATACGAACGTGCGAGATTGCAATACGATGCGCAATCCGGAAAAAATGCCTTCTTCCAGACGTTCGTAGACTATGAGCACATCGACAACGGACTGGGAGGCATTCGCACTTCTGTCACCGGTTTCGAGTTGACTCAGCTCAACAGCTTGCGCAATCGTCCCGATGTTTTTACCGCAAAAGCAGATATTGAAGGTACACCGTCATTTACCGAAGGCAATGTCTCCACATTTGGTATTGCTGAAAACATCCTGGTGAATTCGCATCAATCGCTGTCTGCGAAATATCTCTACCGCGACAGCCGGCAAACGGGCGCCAACGACGGATTGTTGATCCCGTACATACCGCGCAGCTACCTGCTGCTAGGCAGCCAATGGACACTGCCCGACAGATGGCTGTTTGGCACGAGTGCGACTTACCGCAGTGACCGTTATAGCGATGATACGAATCTGACACAAATCTACGCTGGCTGGTCATTCGGCTTGACCGCCTATTGGGAAACTGCCGACAAGCAATCCAGCGTTCAAGCCATACTGGATAACCTGGTGACGGATATGAAGAGTGCGGCCGGACAACCTTACCCGCACCTGATTGTTCGATATACGTTGCGCTTTTAACTCGAACTATCCATTAGCCTCTAACTTTGTCATTCCCGCGCAGGCGGGAATCCAGCAAAACAAACAGCCTGCGAAGCAGACTAAAGCCTTGGTACTGACCCGCTACGCGGTAATTTTCAATTAACTGGATTCCCGCCTGCGCGGGAATGACAGCGCTAATGGGTTTTCCGAGATTAATCCAGCACAGTAAGTCGGGTTAGTAGCAGTGTAACCCTGGGCAGTTTCCGGGTTTAGAGTTTTTCCAAAGCGATCGAGCCATCCCAATTTACCGGGGGAGGCGTCGCCAGGTATTCCAGGATGCGTGCCTCAAACTCTTCTATCAGATGGTCGTGCGGCGCTATCTTGCGAATCTCGTTCCAGCATTCTCTGGCGTGATTCCAGTTGCATGCCAAGTAGGCTTCCCACGCCAGTTGAGTTTTTGCAACCAGTACTGCATCTTTGCAGGGCGTAAATACATTAACCGGTAATGCCTTTCCTTTGACCCGAACCCGATCAATCGGTCTGAGCAAAATGCGATTGTTGAGAAGCGTTGCCGTACTTTCAGACAGCAGGATTTTTGTTCCATACGCCTTGTTGACGCCCTCCAGCCGTGCGGCCAGATTGACCGAGTCGCCCATGGCGGTGTAGTCGAAACGCAAGTCGGAACCCATATTGCCGACGATGGCGGGACCGGAGTTAATGCCGATACGCAAAGCAATTTTGTCGATGCCAAACACATGGAATTGGGGTTGCATTTCCTGAATGACCTCTTGCATTTCAATCGCCGATGTTACCGCATGCAGTCCGTGATCTTCGTCATCCAGAGGGTCACCCCAGAAAGCCATAATGGCATCGCCAATGAATTTATCCACCGTTCCGCCATGAGACATGATGATGCGCGTCATGGCGTTGAGGTAAATGTTGATCACTTGCGCCACCTGATCAGGCGTTAATTTCTCCGACATGCTGGTGAAACCCGCGAGGTCGCAAAACAATATGGTGATCTCACGCCGCCGCCCGCCCAATTTTAGGCGCTCGGGGGAATTGATCATTTCATTCACGATTTCACTTGAAACATATTTTGAAAATGCCGACCGGATTTCTGTTGCACGACGACGCTCCGTGAAATAAGAGCCGGTGCTCGTCGTGAGGAAGGCGACGGCTATCGCCAACAAAGGCGTAGCCGTGGCCATCCATACATTGAGTGAGGCAAATGTCCAAACGGAAATCCCAAGGACGGCGCAACCCAGCAAGAGCGCGAGCAGCGTGCTGCGCAGCGGATGCCACCAGAGCAAAACGGGTACAAGAAGAATCAGTATGAGGGTGGTGGCAATACTATTTTGCAGCCGATTTGCGGGCAAAATAAACTGCCCGGTGAGGGCGTTTTCAATCTGTGTTGCATGAATCTCAACCCCTGGTGTTAACACACCCGCAGTATGCATAAAGGGCGTTGCAAAGGTATCAACCAGTTTGATCTCAGGGCTGGAACGCACGTCAAGACCAATCAGCACAATTTGGTCAGCAAAAAAATTGGCAGGGATCGCGGGATCTCCCTGAAGAACTTGATAGTAAGGGAGGTACGGAAAAGTATGTGCCGGTCCCAAATGGCGAATCATCGCGTTTGCGGGGACAAAAGGTTCTACGACCTTGCCGGGTCGATTGTGAATCAGCGCTTGAATCGCCACTCTCCACATCGCATCGTCTGCATTGGACATGCGTCTGGCTTCGCTATCGCCGTCAATTGGCATCGCTATCAATCCTTCGATTGCACCTGCTTGCTTGAACTCCTTCAAAGGTTCCACATGATCCCACTGCCGCGTGGTGGCTGTTTCATGATAGAAAGTGTCCGATGCCAGAATCAAATTTTTGAAGGAAGAAATTGCGCGGGAAAATTCGGCATCTTCTTTTGCATCAGGACTGGGTTCCGCAAAAACTACGTCGAACCCAATGACCGCAGCGCCGGATTGCTTCAGTCGGTCTATCAGGCGTGCATGCATGTCTCTTGGCCATGGCCAACGAATGCCTAAATTGCTTAACGACGCCTCGTCAATACCGACGATGGTAATGGGAAGCCTGGACTTTAGCGGTGCGGTATAAACGCTGATTTCATCGTAAACTTTCATATCTATTTCATTCCACATGGGAATGAATAGCGAACCAATTCCAAGCACCCATCCAGTCAGGATTGAAACTGAAGCCAGTTTGAGCGATTGCTGGTTTAGAACGAG
>CAIWKC010000194.1 GCA_903913145.1 uncultured Gallionellaceae bacterium
AGCACGGAAGGTTCTGCTGTAATTTCAGGAAAAAAGATTGTTGTTCATACCGATAATCTTTTAGTAGAGATTAACACGCTTGGAGGAGATATTCAGCGTGTTGAGTTACTTCAACATAAAGATGCTATTGACAAGAATAAATCATTTGTACTTCTGCAACGAAACGAAATTCACAATTATGTAGCTCAAACAGGTTTAATAGGAGAAGGACTGCCAAATCATAGGAGTATTTTCTCATCAATTTCAGATGACTATACGATGGCAGATGGTGCTGATTCTCTTACGGTTCGCCTGGAGGCAAGCCCAACCGTCACTAAAATACTTACCTTTCATCGAGGTACCTATTTAGTTGATGTTGGCTATGAAATTGCTAATTCAGGAACTAGCCCTATAAATGCGTCTGTATATTATCAATTGGTAAGAAACGAGGTTGCCGCTGGAGGTGAATCAAAACTTGTACCTACGTACACAGGTCCAGCCATTTATACAGATAAAGAAAAATTTCAAAAAGTTGAATTTTCCAGTATTGAGAAGAATAAAACCAATTATCCTAAAAATTCTGATAGTGGTTGGATAGCAATTTTACAACATTATTTCGTGGCTGCATGGCTCCCACCAGAAAAAGTGAATCGTGAGTACTACACAAAAGCTCTTGGTAATAAACAGTATTCAATTGGAACAATATTACCTATTGCCACTATTGAGAGTGGTCATAAAGGTAGTATTAGTGCATCACTATATGTCGGGCCAGCTACATCAAAGCTCGATGAAATAGCACCTGGGCTCGGTTTAACAGTTGATTATGGTTGGTTAACGATTATAGCTACTCCATTATTTTGGTTGTTAACACAAATTCATGGCTTGGTTAATAATTGGGGAGGAGCGATTATTGTTCTAACCCTATTAATAAAGTTGGCGTTTTTTCCTCTTTCAGCTGCAAGTTATCGCTCTATGGCCAGAATGAGGCTCGTTGCGCCAAAGTTAGAGAAAATAAAACAGCAATATAGCGACGATCGTGAAAAACTAAATCGCGCAATGATGGAGTTGTATAAGGTAGAAAAGATTAATCCTTTGGGTGGTTGTTTGCCAATGGTTATTCAAATCCCCGTCTTTATATCCCTATATTGGGCGATTTTATCAAGTGTTGAATTGCGCCATGCACCATTTATTGGTTGGATAACTGACCTTTCGGCAGCTGATCCCTATTACGTTCTTCCGGCAATTATGGGCATTAGTATGCTTGTACAAAGTAAACTAAGTCCAGCTCCTCCGGATCCGCTACAAGCTAAATTAATGCAATTGATGCCAGTCATATTTAGTGTGGTGTTCTTTTTCTTTCCTGCCGGGTTAGTTTTGTATTCTGTTGTGAATAATATTCTTTCCATTACACAACAGTGGTATATAACTCGCAAACAAGAAACTGGGCTGAAGGTTGCCTCAAAGCCCTGATACTATAGCCGCCATCGCCACAGCTCCGGGTGTCGGGGGTATTGGCGTAGTTAGAGTTTCAGGGCGCAATGTCGCTAAAGTAATCAATGCACTAATTGGCCGTCACCTTAAACCGCGGCACGCTTCCTATTCATCATTTCTTGATGCCGACGGTTCAATAATAGACCGAGGTATTGCTATACATTTTCCAGGCCCAGACTCTTATACAGGTGAAGATGTATTAGAACTTCAGGGTCATGGAGGTTCCGCAGTATTACAAATGTTGTTGCGTCGATGCCTCGAGTCTGGTGTTCGCATGGCAATGCCAGGTGAGTTTACACACCGTGCATATATGAATAATAAGCTCGATCTTGTTCAAGCTGAGAGCATCGCAGACCTTATCAATGCAACTAATGAACAAGCTGCTCGTTGTGCAACCCGCTCATTAGAAGGGGATTTCTCTAAAGCGATTAATAAAGTACTCATAGAACTTATTGATTTGCGAATGAGGATTGAGGCAGGATTAGACTTTCCAGAGGAAGAAATAGATCCCAATGAAAAAGATTATTGTGAGAACAAGCTAAATTCTATTCTTCATCAACTAGAAGTTGTCTTTAAATCTGCCAAGCAGGGTAGCATACTGCGTGAGGGAGCGCACATCGCGCTGGTGGGCCAACCTAACGTAGGTAAATCTAGCTTGCTGAATAGACTATCTGGTGAAGAAATTGCGCTGGTGAGTGAAATAGCCGGCACCACAAGGGACTCAATTCGTCAAGAAATCAACATACAAGGAGTGCCATTACATATCATCGATACTGCCGGCTTGAGGGAGACTCAGGACGTGGTTGAACAATTGGGTATGGATCGAACTAGGGATGTAATTAATAAGGTAGATGCGGTTTTAATACTGATGGATGTTCAACAAGATTGTGCAATTGAAAATCAGAAAATAATAGAACTGATTCCCAATAGCATTCCCAGGCTATATGTAGTTAACAAAATTGACCTGACAAATGAGAAGGCTCGAATCGAATCTAGAGATGGAGATATCTACATCTATTTGTCTGCCAAAACTGAAGATGGAATAGAGCTTTTACGTAACAAAATACTCACAA
>CAIWKC010000195.1 GCA_903913145.1 uncultured Gallionellaceae bacterium
CGCTCAGTTGGACATTCCCGTCAAGATGAAAAGTTTGCTGTAGGATTTTCCAAAATTTACAATCATAAAAAAACCGGCAACTGCCGGTTTTTTTAGGGGCAATTACTTCAACTCGACAATGAATTTTGCCAGCGAAGCAATTTCAGCTTCGGTTGCTCCCATGCCTTTAGGAGGCATAGCGCCGATTTTCCAACCAAATGCACCACCTTTGGTAATGTTGGCAATCAATGTTTTTTCGGCGTCGGGTTTACCCGCATACTTGGCAGCTACATCTTTCCAAGCTGGTCCCACTAATTTCTTTTCAATCGCGTGGCAAGCGCCACACTTAGTTTTGCCTTCCTTAGGCATATCGACTGCAAAAGCAGTGCCCGCAGCCAAAGAACTTATAACTGCAAGAACGGTAACGATGGACTTCATTTTTTCTCCTTTTTTAAATTTTAAATATAATTGCTGCAAAAATTTACAAACCCTTTAATTACATCACATATCTCATTTTCTTACAGCCTTTATATTATATAGCGGCATCAATTTATGTGATAGAGCATCCTGAATTAATTTCAAGGCGATAAAACCAAAATGAATGGGACTATAATTTCGTTATGGTAATCGCTTACAATTCGCTCTTCTAACACTGGAAAATACATCCATGTATCAGGATCATTTCCACCTTGACGAGTTACCTTTTTCGATAGCACCCGATCCCCGATTTCTGTTCATGAGTGAACGACATCGCGAGGCGATGGCACACCTGCTATACGGTGTGGGAGGTGAAGGCGGCATTGTGTTGCTTACAGGAGAAGTGGGCACAGGAAAAACAACAATTTGCCGCAGTTTGCTTGATCAACTGCCCGAAAACATTGATGTCGCATTTATACTAAACCCGCGCATGACTGTGGATGAACTGCTGCAAACCATCTGCGAGGAGTTTGACATTGAAGTCGACCAAGATCGTCAGGGTACCAAGATATATATAGATGCGCTTAATGCCAAACTGCTTGCTGCTCATGCTCAAGGTCGCAGAGCTATATTAATAATAGATGAGGCGCAAAATCTTGACTCACCTGTTCTTGAACAATTACGTCTGCTGACCAATCTTGAAACCAGTTCACGCAAATTGTTGCAAATTTTCCTGATCGGGCAACCGGAGTTAAATGAAACGTTGGCGCGACCGGAAATGAGGCAAGTGTCCCAACGGATAATCGCGCGTTATCACCTTACCAGGCTGAGTCGACTGGAAGTTAATGCTTATATTGCGCACCGGCTACGTATTTCAGGAGCTTCTCCACTGATCTTCCCTGAAAAGTTAATCAATGTAATCTATCGCGCCAGCAAAGGTGTGCCGAGGTTGATCAATCTAATTTGTGACCGCGCTTTGCTCGGAGCTTATTCAATGGGAGATCAACAAGTCACACAAGCAGTGCTTCGCCAGGCTATCAATGAAGTCTTCGGCAAAAATTCTGCCAAATTTCGGACAGACATGATCCTTGCGGGAGTAATGGTTTTCAGTGTACTCATCGTCACTCTAGTCGCTGCGCAATCTTCCGAAACAAAGCTGATATTGGCGCGGTTTGGTCTTGGAAATGCAGTACTGACACCGGTGGCGGCCGCATCAACACCAACCATGGTTACGGCTGTCGAAACAATATTGCCAGTGTTGAATGAACCTTCCAAAAACCCGGAGTCAACAACTACTACAGGACTTAAATGGCCAAGTAATATTCCTCTGTCAAACAGTGAAAAGATTGCATTTCAGTCATTATTCAAGCTCTATGGCGTAAACATTGAATCCCATGCCAGTGAGCCACCTTGCCAACAAGTTGAAAAAAACGGCATGCGCTGTTATATCGCGCACGGCGGATTAACTGATTTGGTACAACTGGATCAACCGGTACTAACTCGACTTTTATCTGCTGATGGCAAGGAATATTCCGCAACCCTTATAGCACTGGATCATCAAACTGCAACGCTAATGGTCGCCGGAGAGGTACAAAAAGTGACATTGATGGAATTGGCCAATTCATGGTTTGGACAGTACATTGTCGCTTGGAATGTTCCTCCGGATTTTGAACAGCAAATTAGAATTAATGATCAGGGGCCTTCAGTGAATTGGCTTAGGCATGTTTTGGGAAAAATTGACGGCATGCGCGACGATGGTACTGACGTGTTCGATCTGTCACTCGCAAAACGTGTTCATGCTTTTCAACTTGCAGAGGGAATTCAACCTGATGGCGTTGTTGGCCCGCTGACCATAATTCATCTTAATGTACGCGGCGGTATAGTCAGCCAACACCTAGTCACCGGAAAGAAAGGTTAGTCATGTCATTTATTCTCGATGCGTTGCGTAAATCCGAGCATGAAAGACAGATGAGATCAGGGCAAAATACTGGCATTCTTTATCAGGTCGAGATAAGAAGAAGTCAATATCCGCTTCTAATACCTGCATTGTTTCTGATTGCCGCTCTTCTCGTAATGGTTTTGGTTTGGCTCATGTTGCCCCATTCAAACCCAAACAATTTATCAAATACGATTATCCAGCCCGAAATAATTAAAGACACAAAAACTCAAACCAATTCTCAAGACAAAAGTTCTGCGCCGCAAACCAATACTGAAAAACAAGTTCCTGAAATGACACAAAAGAAAGTACATGCTTCGTCTCAAGTAAATATTATAAAGTCCCAACCGGCAAACGAGGAGCAAAACAATAAACATAGCAATGTCGCTATTATCAAGAACCCAGCCGGAGTTGACCCGTTAAGCGGTCTCCCCCCGATTACAATTTCAGGCTATATACATAATGAACAGAGTGGAAATCTAGCCATGATCAACAATAAATTGGTGCACGAAGGCGAGGAGATTTTTCCCGGCTTGCTTCTGATAAAAATACTCGATAACAGCGCTATATTTAGTTACAAAGGCTATGTATTTACTCGTTAGAATAAAGTAATCACAAAAAACCTCCTGAATTTGTTAATTTATTTTTGTGCAGTTAATCGCATCAAAAGTATTACCCAGCGCTCCGCTATAATGCTGATCAGTATTTTCTAACTTGCTAGCATGGCAAACATTCAACTTTTACCCGACTTGCTTATCAATCAAATCGCAGCTGGCGAGGTAATAGAACGCCCTGCTTCGGCTTTAAAAGAATTGCTGGAAAATAGTTTGGATGCAGGCGCCAGCGAAATCATTGTTCAGCTGGAAGCAGGTGGAATTAAGCTACTGCGTGTACGCGACAATGGCTGCGGCATTGCATCCGAACAACTTCCCCTGGCTCTTATGCGCCATGCCACCAGCAAAATTGCTACATTGGAGGAACTGCAGCGTGTCGCCAGTATGGGTTTTCGCGGAGAAGCGCTGGCAAGCATGGCAGCAGTAGCTCAGGTCAGACTTACCAGCCGGAATGCGGACGCTGCGCATGCTTGGCAGATCGAAACGATGGATGGGACCCAAAGTATTGCTGCACCTGCCGCGCATGAAGAGGGCACCAGTATAGAAATGCGGGATTTGTATTTCAACACTCCTGCGCGACGGAAATTTTTAAAAAGTGAAAAAACGGAATTCGCCTGGTGTGAAGAGGTATTCAAACGTATCGCCTTGTCGCGACCGGATGTTGCTTTCTCCTTGCAACACAATAGCCGTGTGGTATTGCAACTCAGCTCTCATGATTTAGCACAACGCATCTCCGCCATATTCGGTGATGAATTCTCGCAACATGCGGTTCCTGTTGAGCGCCAGTTGGTAAATTTGCACCTGTATGGCATCGCTGCATTACCAGCCTATTCGAGATCTTCCCGGGACGAGCAATATTTTTTTGTGAACGGACGTTTTGTAAGGGACAAGGTGCTGATGCATGCGGTAAGACAGGCTTATCAGGATATATTACATCATCAGCGCCACCCTGCATTCGTGCTCTTCATTGAGTTGCCACCCGAGCAGGTCGATGTGAACGTGCATCCGGCAAAAAGTGAAGTCCGTTTCCGAGAAAGTCAGGGCATCCATCAATTCGTGTTTCATACATTGCAAGAGGCATTAAGTAACCCGAAAACCGGGACCGAATCCAAGACATTCGCAAAACCCGAAGTATTAATGCCACTCAGGATGGAGTCCCGCGACTATACCAATACACAAGATTCCCTCCCTCGCGGGAATAACAGCTTTACTCACCTCCAACAAACTCGCATTCCATTCAGTGCCGCTCAGCAGCAGGCCACCTATCGGTTATGGGAAGCACAAACAGAAAATGAAACTGATCAAAGCGGTACTGCCACTTCCTCACCCCCCTTTACTCCCCAGTTATCTGAACATCCTCTTGGCTACGCAATCGCTCAACTCTCGGGTATATACATCCTTGCGCAAAACGAAAACGGCTTGATCGTTGTCGATATGCACGCAGCGCACGAACGCATCGTTTATGAAAAATTGAAGACATCACTGGATGGACAGCAGCTCGCCACGCAACCGCTGCTGATTGCGGTGACATTTCAGGCGGAGGCTTTGGATGTCGCCACTGCGGAAGAAGAACAACCTGCTCTTACAAAGTTGGGGTTTGATCTTGCACCACTCTCACCCACCACATTGGCGATACGTGCCATGCCAGCCATGCTCAAGCAAGCCCATGCCGAAGCAGCAGCGCGTGAGGTGTTGCACGAATTGAGAGAATTCGGCGCGAGTCGTGCTTTGACTGAGCGCCGTAATCAACTGCTCGCTACCCTCGCCTGCCATTCCGCTGTTCGTGCAAACCAGCAATTGAGTCTACCCGAAATGAATTCTATACTGCGTGAAATGGAACATACGGAACGCGCCGACCAGTGTAATCACGGACGTCCGACCTGGTTCCAGATTTCACTGGCAGAATTGGATGCGATGTTCATGCGCGGACAATAGTTACCGCACCGAGTAAAAAGCCAAATCGAGTTGCGCCGCAACCGGATACGGATGACGGACTATCTAAATTTGAATGCTTGTTAACGTCACCCGGCAATGACTTCTTATGAGGTGATGTAACGCTCCATCTGTTCAATTATGAAATCTTGCTCCGACAGCTTCGCTTTGACCAGATCTCCAATTGAAACAATTCCCAGAATATTTTTCTGTTCATCCAGCACGGGAAGGTGACGGAAAAAACGCTCTGTCATCAATGCCAGACACTGTGATACTTCCATACTTGTTGTCACGTAACGCACTTTTGTTGACATGACCTCGCTCACAATTGTTTCCTTTGGATTTCGACTGAGCGAAGAAACCTTGTGTACGCAATCACGCTCGGTAAATATTCCGGTGAGCTTGTCATTATCTACAACCATGACTGCCCCAATGTCCTGCTCCCGCATTAATTCAATCGCTCTTTGTACAGTATCACCAGGTGCCACCGTGGTGAGCGGCCTTGTTTTTTGTGACAGTATTTGTGCAATAGTTTTCATGATTTCTCCCCAATCTTCTTTTAATGTTTAGAAAACAAGATTAACGACAAGCTACTTTTGTAGATACACTAATGACAATCGTTTCTATACTCTTAACGAATTCAATTGTCGAGTACATTTGATTTTCATGTCGACTTGAATCGCTTGGATACTATTTCTTTAACTATTCAAACAAATCACAAGCAATAGATATTTTATTCAATCCCTTTCTCGGCAAGAAAATCTTCAAAGTGTTGGTCGGCATATTTAATATGCGCCAAGACCCTGCCAAGAGGCCAGTGATTAAGCCAATCCCTAAAAGCAAGTTCATCAACATAGTCAAATTTGCTTTTGAGGTGAAGCGCCTCATCAACTAACTCCTTGTGCATCTTTCTGTGCGACTCAATTTCCGGATAAGTCGTATTAAGCATAATCTGCTCTTCGTTTGTAAAATGGCTTCGGGTAAACGAAATTACTTCATCAATGATTTGATATATCACTTGTCGTGATTCGTTATTTTTTACCGCTTCATTCAACTTGCTGAACATTTTTACGAGCACCGAATGTTGCTCGTCAATTATCGTTACATCAGACATCTTATAGCTCCCCCGATTGCATTCTTGGTTTTAACTCAGCCTCTCCGAATCGAGTTGAAACTTACTCCATTTCAGATGAGGGAACTCTATCCTAAATAAACCTGCTCAGCAAACCAGCCGCAGTTTCATATTAGGTACAGATATTGCTTATATAAAATTTCTAACATTTATATTCCATAGGGTTAACCATGCTATTCGATACTTATGAACAAAAGGGGCTGTTATTCAACATGAATTTCAAAGAATCCGAGGGAAGTTTAGCTGCCTATCGAGGTGACTTGGTTTTGGAACTGGGCGAAATTGGAGATATCCACGGTCATCTTAAGCCGCCTGTACATACCATTAAGAACACGATTGTTTTGGCTGAAAATGACAAAATCAAACTCTATGTCGGCAGCTTGGACGAATTGGCACTCATACCTAAAGTGCTCGACTATTATCAAGCCGACTTTTCGTCGGACGTACGTATTATCTTGTTCGTCGTAAATATTAATAAGCCGCTGATAATAGAAACTGGTGGCTTGATCATCGCTGCAATCGGAATGCAAGAGGGGCTGATTTGGAACGAACTCATCGATATCGCCGCTCTGGACAAAAGCGACTTTAAAGGACAATCGGCTACCAAGAAGATTGACACTGTTTACAAAGCGCTTGCCGACTACAAGCCGAAGGGTGACAAGGTAACGTTCGTCGAAGCTCTTACTCGCACAGTTGAATTAAAACGTGCGGGGCGAGGACCGGTATAACTTTGTGTCACATCCAATCAAGCCTGTCGTATTCGCGACAAATTTTGAAATATTCAGGGAGTAACCATGTCGCGTATCGGTCTCTTTTTTGCCAGTAGCACAGGAAATACCAGACGTATTGCCAAGATGATAAAAAAACGTTTTGACGATGAAACTATGGCTGATGCGTTCAACGTTAATAAAGCAACTGCTGAATTAGTCGCCGGTTATTCCTTTTTGATTTTAGGCACGTCAACATTGGGTGGCGGACAACTTCCGGGACTTTCAACCGATTGTATGGGTGGCGGGTGGGAAGAATTCTTGCCGCAACTCAAGAAGGTTGATTTCACGGGCAAAACCGTTGCGCTCTTCGGTTTGGGCGATCAGGATAAATATCCGGACGAATTCGTCGATGCGCTGGGCGAGATTTATCATTTTGTTTCTGAGCGTGGCGCAAAGGTAGTCGGTGCCTGGCCTGCCGACGATTATGATTTCATTTCCTCAAAAGCACTGGTTGACACTGATTTTGTCGGGCTGGTATTGGATCAGGAAAACCAGAAGATGCTTACTGAAACTCGCGTGGACACGTGGCTAAAAATGATTGCGCCAGAGTTTGGATTATCTGTTTAATACTCGTGTAAACCTTCTTGATACACTAGCGTTCTGCATTAGAATAGTCATTCCAGTTTAGGCGGAATCGAGTTCATAAATAACCTTCTAAGCAAATCAACTTCAGCA
>CAIWKC010000196.1 GCA_903913145.1 uncultured Gallionellaceae bacterium
CCACACCCCCAACCCAATGAAGCCAGCTATTACGGCTACGCCTTTCACCTGTACAACGAGCCTGGCATTCAATTACGCTTTTATCTAATGCGTTGAGACGCTCATTGATTTTGCCCACCAATTCCCTGATAACGCCTAATTCGGATATGAAGATGGTTACTTCTCTAGTTGTCATTGTCATTGGGGAATTTTCAGGGAATGGATGAGTTTCTCTGAGGCGAAACCAATCCACACGTTAAGCGATTCTGGTTTTGCTTACCGAATTCAATAAGCGCATTATGAAGAAGTTTCAGAAGAGCAGGAGAGAGCTTTTTGAACTTTTGGACAAGCCACATGCGCTTAAACTTCCTGACAGTCATTATGAATTTGCCGAATGGAAGAAAGCCAAAGTCCAGTTTAATTATCATGTCAGTTATGAGGGACATAATTATTCTGTTCCTTATACTTTTATTCATAAAGAGGTGGACATAAAAGCCACACCTAACCTGATCGAGATTTATTGTAACGGCAATAGAATCTGCAGCCATGCTAAAAACAGCAAAACTTACGGCTATACAACCGTTACCGAACATATGCCGAAAAGCCATCAGAGATACCTAGAGTGGACACCGGACAGAATCCTGCATTATGCGGGTAAATACGGTCAATCAGTCCAAGCGCTGATTCAAAAGGTTATGTCGACAAGAAAGTTTCCTGAACAGGCTTATAAATCATGTCTGGGGATTATCAGATTGGAAAATAAATATTCCGCGGAGCGATTAAATCTTGCCTGCCACAGAGCTCTTGAATACAGGGCTTACTCTTATAAAAGCGTAGTTAATATTTTACAAAAGGAGTTGGATAAACAGACAACACTAACACCGGTAAAAACTGTCTTTATTAATCACGAGAACATCAGAGGTTCCAAATACTATTCCGAAGGAGCGCAATAATAAAACTATGTACACACAAACGATAACTAAAATGCAGGAAATGAAGTTGCACGGCATGGCCATGTCTTTTCAGACCCGGCGAACAAAACCGGATCATCAGGATTTAAACCATGATGAGTTTACGGCTCTGCTTATTGACGATGAATATACCCAAAGACAGAATAATCGTCAGCGCCGATTACTGCAAAGAGCTAAACTAAAGTTCTCTTCCGCAGCTTTGGAAAACATTGATTATAAGCAAAGCAGAGGCATAACCAAATCAAAAATTACTTCTTTACAGAATAATCAATGGCTGGAAAAGCATCAGAACATTTTAATCTCCGGTCCTACCGGTGTTGGCAAAAGTTATCTTGCTTGTGCTTTTGGTCAATGGGCCTGCCGTAACGGTTTCACTGTTTATTATAATCGCTGGCCAAGAATGCTGGGCGATATTTTGGCCGCCCGCGGCGAAGGAAATTATTTAAAATATCTCCAAAAGCTGACTAAAGTGAATCTTCTTATCATTGACGATTTCGGCTTAAACTCGCTTACCGATACGGACAAGAAAGATCTCATGGAGATTATCGAAGATCGCTACATGATGGGCTCAACTATTATTGCCAGCCAGTTGCCAACGAAAGACTGGCATGCTTTTATCGGTGATCCGACAATAGCCGACGCCGTTTGTGACAGATTATTTCATGTAGCTCATAAATTTGAACTGAAAGGAGATTCTATGCGTAAAAAATTAGAAAATATTGACTGATGCCGGCAGGGTATGTTATTTGATCTCTCGGCAGTTTTCAGTAGACAACAGGGTGCTTTCTTCCTCCGGAATCACCTGCCGACTTCAGCGGATTCTCCACGTGTTGCAATGATGATTTCAGGTCACAAAACAAGATCAGTCTTTGAAAGATACAATATTGTAAGTGAAACAGACTTGAAGATTGCCTCTCAGAAACAAGAGGCATATCTCCAAGCACAAACAGACACAATTTCAAGCACA
>CAIWKC010000197.1 GCA_903913145.1 uncultured Gallionellaceae bacterium
GAACCTACTGCAAGAATTCTCTTGTAGTGATTGTTCTTGATTTCTATTACATATTCAGAGCCATTTTTAGCTTCAATGAATGTTTTACCTTGATGTTGGTATTGTTTGCAACGGTTGCCGTTGACTAGGATATTGAGGTCGAAACTCATATTTCTTATCTTTCTTTTAGTTGTTTATTCTAAACTCAAGCGGCTCATACAGCCGATTTCGTATGGTCATAAATAGTGAGCTTTGAAAAAAAATCAATATTTTAAAGTGTATGGACAAATTAAAAAAGGGTTAAATCAGTATAAAAAATTTACTATTTAGGTCCATAGTGTAAAGTACTGGAACAAATAAAATATATGGAAGAAACAAACAATCTTAAAAAATACGGTAGTGAATTTCAATCCAAGTGTATAGCAGCGCTGATAACAGACCAATTGTTCGTAGAACGGATTTTTGATATTCTTACCCCTGATTATTTTGAATCAGATGCCAATAAATGGATAGTTCAGCAAATCATGGATTATTTTCTAAAATATAGGTCTTGCCCAACTCTTCAAGTATTTGGAATTCAATCCGAAGAAGTAAAAAGTAATGTGTTAAAGGCTGCTGTGGTTGAACAACTTAAAAATGTTTACTCTCATTATATTGATTCACAGGATTTGAAATTTGTGTCAGAACAATTTTTGGAATTTTGTAAGAATCAAAAAATGAAAAATGCAATCATATCGTCAACCGATTATTTAAAATTGGGTGAATATGACCAGATTAGAAGAGTGGTTGATGAAGCACTGAAAGCTGGTATGGAAAGAAATCTTGGCCATGAATATCATGCAGAGATTGATAAACGCATGTCAGCAATGTGTCGTGATACCATAAAGACCAATTGGGAAGAAATTGATAAGTTATTAGATGGTGGTTTGGCAAAGGGAGAGCTTGGATTTTTTGTTGAATTTAGGGGTTTCCATGATTGTCTCCTTTTTGTTTGAATGGATAACTGTTAAGTGGTGTGGTGAATACAAAATAGACAAGCTTTAAACAAAAGTCAAGCAATTTTTTTTGAATAGTGTTTATCTTTTGCTTTTAGCCGAAAAAACGGTTAGAATGCTGTCCGTGATGGCAATTTTTAGCGGCGTGCCGGCAAATACCCTGTCGGCAATGATCGCAGAGAGCGATACGTACTTATATGATAACTAAAGAACAGAAAGATCTTTTCCGCAAGTCAGTGGGTAAACTTCTCGAAAAACGACGTCTGGAAGTAGGTATGAACAGGAAGGAATTGGGGGTAGCTCTCGGTTATGAGGGTAATAGTGCTGTGCAGATCGTTGCGCGCTTTGAAGCCGGTCGCGCGGGGGTGCCAAAGGCCAAGATAGAAAAGTTATTGGAGATACTGAATATTTCAAATAAGGATTTTGGCCTCGTTGGCTCCAAGTCTCTGAAAAACTTCATTGCCGCCAGTGGTTTTTTGGGCTCTCCCGTTGTGCCCTGGGGCAATGCCATGGTCGATTTCATGGAAGCCACAGAAGCAACGTTGATGAAGCAGGCCTTGGCGGAGGACGAGAGCGCTGAAGAAGCGGTCGTTGATTCCACTGCTGACGCATATCATGATGTCATCCGGATCATGCGGTTATATCGTGTTCAGAAAAAACAGGTGTGTCTCTCGCGTTTTGAACGCCTCGACCTGCTTGACACTCTCAGCGAGGGAGATGAAGAGATCCTTTCCCGGATGCTTGAGATCTTGAAGTTCGATCCGGCCGAAGCATATCGCGTGATTGAGGAACACCTTATGGAACAGTTGAAGGGGGCCAGGAAATAGGCAGGAACTCCGGTGTCACTGTTGCCCCATAATCTGCGCAGATGATTTTTGTTTGGCGTGGATGGTTTTTGTCATTTATTATTCTTTTTTTGCTTGCAAGTGGCGTTATCTCCCGCTATAGTCTGTTTAAAATTTGTTTAGTAGCCCCGACCAGCGGTGGGGGCGGTTTCGAGTCCAGAGTGTCAATGCATGATGAGAGGGGGTACTATGCAGGATTTTTTTAAACAGCAGATCGATTGGTTGAAAGGCTGGCAGGTAAACCAGGAGAACTTGAACAAGCAGTACGCGGGGTGGAGTGAAGAGTGGATGGGGATGCTGGGCAAGAAAAAAGACTCCGGGTTTTTTGAAGGATGGCAGAAGGGTCAAAAGGATCTGGAAGCACAATTCAAGGAATTCAGCAAGCGTCTGAATGAGATGATCAGCAAGTCATGGAGCGGTAAAATCTCTCCGGAGGCGCTAAAATTTCTTGATATGACATTTTTCGAGGAGTTCTACAAAAACTGGCTGTCCTCACTGGAAATGCCGGGTGGCGTGAAAAATCCGCTGGGCATGGATGCAGGCTGGCAGCAGGCAACCGGATTTCTCCGTACTTTGCTTGAGAAGGATAACCCCTTCTTCTCCTCTTTCAGCGCCAACAAGGTGGCGGATCAGTTGAGTCATTTATTCGGCTTGCTGCAAGGCGCTCTGGGCAAAGAAAAAGGTGTCTTCGGAGATATTCTTGGCGGCTATCAGGAACTGTTTGGTAAACTGTTTGAGTCAACTTCGGCGCTGGGTATTGAAAAGCTTTCTGAGAGCTTCAAATTCTGGTCAGGTGAGATGGAAAAACATCTTTCAGCACCGAAATTGGGAATCAACCGTGAACTGGCTCAGGAAATTTCTCATGCCCTGGTGCTTTCACAGGACTATGTGAAAAAGTACTGCAAGATGGCGCGGCTTGTTGAAGAGACGTCACGCCGTGCCGGGGGGCGTTTCCAGACAAAATTGAGTGAGTTGGCGCTGAGTGGCAAACCGGTGGATAAGTTCGTCGATCTCTGTGCGTTGTGGGCGGTGGAGAATGAAACTGTTTTCCTGGAGGTCATGGGAACAGAGGGCTTTGCCACGCTGCAAGGAGAATTCATCGACGCAGGAAACCGGCTTAAAATTCAGGGGAACAAGCTCGCCGAAAAGGCACTTGAGTCGACCCCCATAGCGCTGAAGAGAGACCTCGACCTGGCTATTGGCGAGATTCAACTCCTGAAACGGGAGATGAGAACTTTCCGGCGTGAGCTTAAGGACGCCAGGCAGGAGGCGCTTGAAGCACGTAACGCTCAGGCAGCGGCGTCAGAAGAGGTGAAGAAAGCAAAGGCCGCTGCAAAGGCAGCGGAGGTCGCTGCTCAGGAGGAGACTAAAAAAGCGAAGGCAGCCATAAAAGCTGTCGAGGTAGCGGCTCGGGAAGAGATAAAACAGGCGAAGGCCGAGTTGAAGTCCGCCGAAGCAGCCAACCGCGAAAAAGCGAAAAAAGAGAAGGCTGCCTCAGTAGCACCGGCGAAGCGGGCGAAGAATACTGATGCTCCCCTCTTGAGCGTTGTTGAAGCTGCCACCATTACCGAATCCAGGAACGATTAGGAGAGGATACGATGCTTACTTTTCCAGATAAACTTATGGAATCAATGGAA
>CAIWKC010000198.1 GCA_903913145.1 uncultured Gallionellaceae bacterium
ATGTAAATAAACTGGAGATCGACTCTAAGGACGACTATAAAAGGATATCGAGATTCTTGAAGATATGCTCGCCCCAATTACGGGCGCGGCTTAAACTGCACAGAGATAGGATCCCTCTATTTGAAAAATATGATGTGGAAAAGCATATAGGCAAGATCTATAACAGGATCATAAATTTTAGGAGTAGCCAGCAGTCTTTCATCAACCAATATTACCATTCTTCTCCCCGCGTTCTTAGACGTAATTTCGTTAAATTTCTGCTCCTTACTTCAGCTTCACTTTGTCAAATATATTACACCTTCCAAATGCAAATTACACTGCTTGCCAATAGTAAAGCTGGACTCGGCCATTTAAGTCAAATAGTGTCAGTTGTTGAAACTTGCCGAATGATTAAAATTTTGAATCACTAATTCAGCGTTTTTTTCAAATCACAAGAAATTAATAAGATGCGGAATTAAATCATTCCACATGTAAACGCTAACGGAGAATCTGTATTTGCCAGACTGTAACTAAAGTTTGAACCGGCTTACTTTATGTTCCAGGCTTTCAGCCAACTCAGTCATTCGACGCGCAGATTTAGCGGTCTCTTGAGATGCCACAGAATTACTTTCTGCCATTTGCGCAATTTTTTCCACATGGATTGTAATCTGTTGCCCTGCAATATTTTGTTCTTTGAGCGCATTGCTGATATCACTCACCATGGTCGAAACAGCTTCGGACTTTTTTTCCACATCAACAATAACAGCGCTAGCTTCGTCAGTTAAAGCAGAACCTTGGCTCACAATTTCAACCACTTCTTGCATGCTGGTGACAGAAGTTTCAGTATTTGATTGAATAGAGTTAATTATTTTGGTAATTTCAAGCGTTGAATTGGATGTGCTTTCAGCGAGCTTTCTGACCTCATCCGCTACAACTGCAAATCCGCGTCCCTGTTCACCGGCTCTGGCAGCTTCAATAGCCGCATTCAAAGCTAGAAGATTGGTTTGATCTGCAATTTCTTTAATCACTTTCACAACTTCTGAAATACGGGCCGATTCTTTTTTGAGTGTTTGAATTGTTTCGGCAGATTGATTAACTGCATTGGTAATTCTATGCATCGTTCCCTGGGTTCGCCCCAACAATTCTTTACCCTGGTGTGATGAAAAAGACAGCTCATTTTCTGCAGCTTCAGCATCGCGCGCACTATCACTCTCGGTGCTTATACTGATACTCATTTCCTCTACCGCAGCAGCCATAGATGCAGTTGAGTCACGTTGTTCGTTGGCTTGCTGAACCAGGAAATCAGATGAAGAAGACAATAGCGCAGCAAAATTTGCCAGCTCATGTGCCCCATTTCCCATGGCACTTATTATTTCGCGCAAATGTTGTTGCATGTTTGATAACGCTTTAAGCAAGTCACCAGTTTCATCATTTTGCCCGGTGTGAATAGTGCCTGTAAGGTCGCCATTCGCTATATCCTGCGCGCAGGATATAGCCTGCTTGAGTGGCGTAACGACCATGTTACTCATATAAAAACTTAATATACCACCGGAAGCAATCGCAATTATTAGCACAGTCATGAAGATGGTCAGATCAAAAGTAAAAGCGCTTACACTACTGTCGTACGCGGATTTCGCTTGCTCCTCTTCGTCTTTTACAAGTGCGGCAGTCTTCTTCTGCAATTCTGTAAATATTCGATCCGCGCCTTGCATACCCGTTATTCCCATGTTGGGATCAGCTTGAGCCCAAACAATGGCTTGACCAACCTGTTTCTTGTATTTGGTTAGTTCAACCTGAATCTCCGCCAACTTTTTTTGTGCATCGTCAGAAAGCGCGGAGTTCTTAACCAGCAGATTTATTTCTTCTGATGCCGCGTCTATCTTCCGGTTTATTTCAAGATTGGCCAGATTAACTTTTGCCGCATCGAAATTAGCTAGCCAGGTAAACAGGCGATAAACATCTGCGTGTGCTGCAGCTACATTCTCCAATGCATTGCTGCTATTTTTGAAGTTCTGGAAGCGGATGTTGTAAACGTCACTGAGGGACTTATTCGATGTACTAAGGGCCACAAAACCCACGAGACCAAGCACTAGCATAAGAATAAGAACAATCGCGGGGGAGAGCAGGAATTTCTGACGAATATTCATAGTATCACTTGACTAATTGCCCTCATGTTCAATGCGTTTAAATTCGAAATGATCAATGGGCAAGTTATCGTTTGTAAATTCCTGAGCAAACTATCGCGTCTTCGAGTTTTTCACAGTACATCGATTTAGGAAGAATCTTCTTGGTAACTGGATCAGTAAATTTATATTCTTGCCAGAATTTACCTTTCGATTTGGCCAGTTCAACACGTTCTTTTACAAACTCTTTGCCATCCGCGTCCTGCAAACCGATAAGGTCCATACCAACCTGTTTCGGATTCTGTCCATGAGCCAAAACTTTGCCCCCAAGGTCGTAAACCGTAACGTAAAGATCTCTATCATTCCAGACTGTTTTTTTGGAGGTAAAGTCAGCATAAGCCTTATCTTTGCCATCAGCCTTAATATGGGCTATCGCTTTTGCGACCATTCCCTCTGCTTCTTTGGCAGTGCCAAATTCTGCTGCTAAAACCGGTGAAACGCTCAGAACAGCAGCTACTGCAACTGTGAAAATATAATTAAATTTCATTTCTAATACCTCCGATTAAATTGTGATCCTTCACTTTCGGAAAACGACTTGTTTTAAAGAATATCATCCCAACATATGCGGGGTAGCCGTAATCCTGAGTCCAAGAATATCATACAACTATCTTACGGCAATAAAGCTGTTAACTTTAGTGTTTGACGCTGGTATATTTATGGGCTTGGGAAGTTGTTTATTTATCAGAAGTATCATATCTCTGTTATTAATAACCAGATTAAATAGTAAAATGAGGCAAGCTGGATTTTTGCAGGATTAATGCATTTGAACTGACGTTTTATGACCTTGCTTTGGTTACATGTTGTTGAAGGACTATCAAAATGAAAAAAACTAATTCAGGTGTGCTGGCAAAGTGGACTTGGGGAGTTACCGCAATCCTGATGATTACAGCGGCCCTGGTGTACTTGGCTCTAAAATAGTTTACTCAAAAAATCTGACTTCACTTTTCAGTATCTTG
>CAIWKC010000199.1 GCA_903913145.1 uncultured Gallionellaceae bacterium
CACCAACGCCGCTTTTGGCTCGTGTACCGCTCCCGGTGTTCCGGCAACTTGCCATGTGTCGACCTCGCTTCTTTTTGGAACCGGCACAACCAATACCACCCACGGCACCAACGTATCGGCCATTGTGTTAGGTGTTGCCCCGGCGAGCAATATCGCGATGCTAAATGCTTTTTCAGGGACCTCTGCAAATTTTTCGGACATCATTTCCGCAATCAACTGGGCCATTGCCAACCAGAAAACTTATAACATTGTCGCCATCAATATGAGCCTAAGCGATGGCACACAAAACACTTCACCCTGCAGCGCCAACAATACTTTTTTGACACCCATAGCCAACGCGATTAATGCCAATATCACTGTAGTGGCTGCTGCCGGCAATGATAACTATACCAACGCCATCGGCAGCCCGGCCTGTACGCCCGGAGTGATTTCAGTTGGGGCCGTTTACGACAGCAATCTCAGCAATCAGGGCTATCCATACGGTGTGATTTGGGGCGCGGCGCCCAATACCTGCACCGATTCCACCACAACAGCCGATCAAATAACCTGTTTTTCAGACAGTGCAAGTTTCCTGACTATGTTGGCACCTGGCGCATTGATCACGGCTGCAGGTATAACTGATGGAGGAACCTCACAAGCATCTCCGCATGTGGCAGGCGCAGTTGCGGTGCTTCGCGCAGCTTTTCCAGCCGAGACCTTAGCAAAGACTCAAACACGCATGACCAGCAGCGGTGTCATGATCACTGATTCGCGCAATGGAATAACCAAGCCGCGCCTCGACCTGCTCGCCGCAGCCAGGCCCGCAAACGACCTGTTCATCAATCGCTTCTCAATAACGGGAACCTCCGGAAGTACCAGCGGCACCAGCCTTCTTGCGAGCAAAGAAACCGGTGAACCCAACCATGCCGGCAACAGCGGTGGAAGCTCAATCTGGTGGAAATGGACAGCGCCGTCAAACGGACAAGTCAGCCTGGATACAAAAGGAAGCGGATTTAACACATTGTTGGCGGTATACACAGGGACAATCGTCAGCACCCTTGTACCCATTGCAGCAAACACCACAACCGGAGGCACCAGCAGTTTGCTGTTTGAAGCTCGCTCTGGAACAGAATACGAAATTGCGGTTGATGGTGCCAATGGCGTAGCAGGTAGCGCCGTGCTTAACTGGAGCCTGAACACAGTCGCTGCAGCGAATTTGTCTCTAAACCTGTCAGGCCCTTCCGCCGCAACCGATGGTTCGCCGACCGGATTCACGCTAAAAATAACCAATGCAGGCCCACAAACCGCCACCAACGTGGTTACCACGATGGCACTTCCTGCAGGCGCGAGTTTCGTTTCCGGTTCTGCCGGGTGTTCAGCCACCACTACAACCATCACTTGCTTGGCAGGCTCAGTTGCGAAAGGGGCTAGCGTGTCGTTGCTGATCAATATAGTGTGGAACAACAGCGTAGCCACAGAAACACTGTCGGCCAGCGTCACGTCCGATTTACCGAACCCGACCCCGGCAGGCAGCACATCAAAAGTTCAAGTTGCGGTTAGCAATATTAGTAATAATAGTGCTGACAACGATGTACCCGCGCTACCGTTTTGGGCGGAATTGATTCTGGCAACCATATTGGGTGGTATTGCGATTGCCGCAAAGCGGAATAGCGCTTCCTGATTAACAAACTTCGCCTATAAACCATTTCGGTTTCATCAATTATTCATGAAAGCATGCCAAACTATCCGGCTGCATTTTGAAAATGAATCTAGGGGTAGGCGTGAATTCTTGTTTTTTCAAAAAAGAATATGTAAAAATAATTTCCAGTGGCATAAGCGGACTATTGATTCTGTTGACCTGTATCTCGGCTTCCGCTGACCAATTTGATACGTTGAGTTATTCAGCCTCGGCTGGATTTACTTTCGACAATAATTTGTTCAAATTGCCTTCCGGGGTTGATCCACAACTGGCCATCGGGCAATCCAACAAGTCCGATGTAATCCAAACGGAATCCTTGGGCATAAATCTTGACAAGAAATATGCAAATCAAGAAATAATATTCAGAGGAAACGTAACGAACAACAAATACAACACATTTTCAAACCTTGACTATACCAATTCAGTCTACAGTGCCGCATGGAACGGAAACCTTACTTCCAGATTGAGTGTTGGTTTGAGTGATAGCCGCACACAGTCATTAAATACATTTGCCGATATCCACGTTTATTCACGAAACCTCACCACAATAGACACCTCCCATCTGAGTGCAGATTGGTGGTTACAGAGCAACTGGCATTTGACTTTCGGCGCTACCAACAGCAAAACGACAACGAGCCAATCGGTGATCAATAATCAGAGTTACACTTCAAAAGTAGCAGAGTGGGGAGTTAAATACGCACCTGCCAATGGAAGCACGATGGCATTTGTCTCGCGAATTATTCAGAATGAAAACATCAACAGCCCTTTAAATTATTACCTGCTGGTTGACACGCAAAGCACTGATACCCAGATGGAACTCGACCTGAATTGGCTGCCTAGCGGGAAGTCGATGCTTAGCGGCAATTTGATCAATATCATTCATCAAAACCCCACTTTTAACCAGAGAGATTTTAGCGGGACAGAGGGAGGAATAAACTATTTATATAGCTTTAATGATAAAACCAACCTCAATATTTCATTCAACCGGGGAATAAGCAGCTGGTACGATTTTTCAAGCAGCTACATTGTTAACGATACGTTTTCAATAGCACCGAGTTGGCAAACCAGTACCAGAACGAACATGCACATCGCAGTAAGCCGAAGCAAAGCGAACTACTTCGCTCCAATAGTGCCAAACACAACTGCACGGTTGGATGAAAGCCAAACCGAAACGCTCGGCTTGAATTGGACTCCGCAACGTTCAGTCACACTATCCGCCTCCATTCAAAATTCAAACCGCAACTCAAACTTTTCATCGTATGTGTATGATGACAAAAGTGCGAACTTGTCTCTGCAAATTAATTTCTGAGAGCAGGAATAAAGTACCCCTAAAAAAATAGGCTAGGTCCGTAAAATAGGGTTGTTTTTTTCAAATAATTCAACTTGTATCAACAGGAACCCCCTCCCCAGCCCTCCCCCGGTGGGAGAGGGGCATATTTAACAACTAACTAAATAGGTATCTGCATTTTGCTTCCCACCGGGGGATAACCAGCGACTTGGCTGAAGGCTTTGCCAGCCTTAGTTGAATAACTTGTTAGTTCATCAGGGTTGGGTAGGGGGTAAATGCGTGCCCTACCATAAATTTGATAAGCAACCGCAAGCGTCAAATGCCATATCAGTTTTTTTGCAGCCAATAAATTTCCAACGCGCACACAGACATCTCAAAAACCAAGCAAAAAACCTGATTCATTAATCTGTAACCAATTTAGTTTACCTTAGCAGGCTGCGCTGATTTAACG
>CAIWKC010000200.1 GCA_903913145.1 uncultured Gallionellaceae bacterium
ACGCCTGCGGAATTGGTGACGGGGTTGATTACCGAGCGGGGAGTAGTGTTGCAGCCGAATGAAGCGAAATTGCGGCGATTATTTGAGTAATTGTGTATCCGTAATCCGTGGTTGTTTTGGTCAAGAACCGTTTTGCAAAATGAATCTGTGTTGACATAATTATGTTTCTTTGTATTTGTTGGCAGTCAGTCAAAGGCAGTTTAATTATGTAGGCATGAAGGTCAACAACCGGCCAAGAACGGACATATCTAGTAGAAGAAGGAGAATCGCAATGACCAATGTTATCGTCGTCATTGGCGCAGGAGGCATTGGCCAAGCCATCGCACGTCGCATCAGCAGTGGCTGCCATATCCTCGTGGCCAATCACAATCAGGAATCGGCAGATGCGGCCGCAAACGTGCTGTCAGGCGCAGGATTTGAAGTCACAGCCATGCAGGTAGACGTGTCGAAGCGCGAGATGGTTCAGGCTGTTGTCAGGAAGGCGCAAGAGCTTGGACCGATCAAGGCTCTAGTACAGGCGGCAGGTTTGTCGCCTTCGCAGGCCCCTATCGAATCCATTCTAAAGGTCGATCTTTACGGCACCGCCATGCTGTTGGAAGAATTCGGGAAGGTCGTAGCGGAGGGGGCCTCGGGCGTCGTGATCTCTTCGCAGTCGGGCTATCGCATGCCTGCCCTGACCGCCGAGCAAGACGCGCAGCTGGCCACCACGCCTGCCGAAGATCTGTTGGCTCTCGATTTTGTCAAAAACGTCAGGGACACGCTCCACGCTTATCAGATGTCGAAGCGCTGCAACTCACTGCGGGTGCGGGGCGAGGCGGTTAATTGGGCGAAGCGTGGTGCGCGAATCAATTCGATCAGCCCTGGCATCATTGTGACGCCACTGGCGTATGACGAACTGCATGGTGAGCGCGCCGATTTCTATCAGGCGATGCTAAAGGCAATGCCGGCAGGTAGGGCAGGAACGCCGGATGAGGTGGCTGCGCTTGCGGCGCATATCATGGGGCCGGAAGGCGGCTTCATTACGGGCAGCGACTTTCTGATCGATGGTGGTGCAACGGCCAATTTCTTCTATGGTCCTGACTCAGGGAAACCCTAAGGAGATAATCATGCAAAAAATGATATTGAACAATGGCGTCGAAATACCGGTATTAGGTTTTGGCGTCTTTCAAATAAGCAATCCGGTTGAATGTGAGCGCGCCGTTTTAGATGCGATAGAAACAGGTTACCGGCACATAGACACCGCTGCCTCATACCAGAATGAAATTCAGGTAGGCAATGCGTTGAGAATGAGCGGCGTAGCTCGGGACGAAATATTTGTCACCACAAAATTGTGGCTGCAGGATTCGAACTTTGAAGGCGCCAAAGCTCAGTTTGAACGCTCCCTGAATCGCCTGCAACTGGATTACCTCGATCTCTATCTTATCCACCAACCCTATGGCGATGTGCATGGTGCTTGGCGCGCCATGGAAGAATTGCAGGAAGCAGGCAGAGTGCGAGCCATTGGAGTCAGTAATTTTCAGCCGGATCGGCTGGCTGATCTGATGGCATTCAATCGCGTGATGCCGCCGGTCAACCAGGTTGAAGTCAACCCCTTCAACCAGCAATTGCACGCAGTGCCTTGGATGAAAGCCAAAGGTATACAACCGGAGGCATGGGCCCCCTTCGCCGAAGGCCGCAATAACTTGTTTGCTAATCCGGCGCTCACCGAAATCGGCAAGCAGTATGGAAAGTCTGTGGGGCAGGTGGTGTTGCGTTGGGTCGTTCAACGTGGCGTAATCGCGATTGCCAAATCAGTACACAAAGAACGCATGATGGAAAATATCGATGTCCTTGATTTTGAACTTTCTGACTTCGACATGAATAGAATCACGGCAATGGATACTGCAACCAGCACGTTTTTCTCACATCGCGACCCGGCGATGGTCGAATGGCTGACCGCACGGAAATTGGTTGTATAGGACGTGAGAAGTTG
>CAIWKC010000201.1 GCA_903913145.1 uncultured Gallionellaceae bacterium
ATCGTTACTATCAGTTTCTCACTTGATACCAATAGGCAACGTATTCACAGGAGCGGCAGTGCTTTTCTTGGGATACGAAGGTTTTGGTTTAATTACCAACACTGCCGACGATATTGATAATCCTCAGAAAAATATACCTAGAGCTCTATATTTAGCTGTAATATTTGCAATGGTGATATATGTGGCAGTTTCCATTGCAGTAGTGGGTAACCTGCCCCTCCCCGAAATTACACAAGCCGCGGACTATGCATTGGCAGCTGCTGCAGAACCCTTTGCAGGAGCAATTGGATTTACCATTATAGCTATAGCAGCGCTTTTTTCTACTTCTTCGGCGATAAATGCGACCCTTTATGGTGGGGCTAATGTCAGCTATTTGATGGCAAAAAAAGGTCAACTACCCACATTTTTTAATCGAAAATCGTGGCACGATAGTAGAGAGGGTTTACTTATCACCAGCGCCACTGTCATCCTCCTAATTCTTTTATTGAATTTAAGTAATGTGGCCATGCTGGGGAGTTCAATTTTTTTACTTGTCTACGCGGGTGTAAGCCTATCACACCTTAAACTATACAAAAAAACTGGTGCAAACAAGTACATATTGTGCTTGGCTATCATTGGGTGTTTCTTTTTATTAACTGTACTGGTTTACTATGAAATATTCAACTCCCCTTTGACCTTGTATTTACTATCAGCAGTCGTATTATTGTCATTCCTAATTGAATGGATATACAGTAAATACACATCAAGAAGTTTAAAAAATCTAGAAATGATGGGTACTTGATAAAAAAACGTATATAACAGTAAGGGATACGCGCGTCTACGTCTTAGATCAGTTTCCACTGTTCAAAGACGTTCCACGAGACCCTGAGTGGGGGTAGGTCGAGCAAGAGATGGATAGATTTCTCCGACAGAAATGGAATGATGAACGTTGTTCACCTGCGAGTTTAGCGTTTGCAGTTTTTGGTTGCTGTCACTGACTATGAGATTTTTTTCATAAATGAAGTCGTTAACATATGGGATCAATCAAATCGCGCCTATATTATGACACACGGCGAGAGGGGTCGATTGGAAGTAATTAAGCATCCTCTACTTGAAAACGTCGACAGCATCTTATGAGTAGCTGGGGAGATGTCGATCTCACAGGCAACCTAGGAACAGCTCGATAGGTCTAGTTTGACGCTACTTTGCCAGCGCCACGGTGGCAGCTCAGATTTGTGTAAGACAGTTTGAAGTGGACTCATTCGAAAATGAACAATAAGAACGAGGATAAACGAACGGACAGCGTACAGCAAACATATGCGCCGCGGAAAATTCTTAAAACGGGTCAAAATGAACTCCATGCACTCTTCAGCCTCTTCAGCGACGCACGTCTAAAGCAAGTCTTCAGATTTGCCTTTGTGGGTGCAAGCGGGGTTTTGTTGGTTCTATTCTTAACGTGGATATTTACGGAATACATCGGCTTGTTCTATCTTCTTTCCGCAGCCTTGGCGATGGAGATTAGCGTCTTTTGGGCATTTGCTTTGAACACCAAGATTACTTTTCGCTACAAGTTCAAAAAATCCGACAATCTATTTCCGGCGCTAGGGAAGTACCAATTGGTAGCCTTGGGGGGCATCATCATCAATTTAACTTTGTTATTCGCCTTCACAACATTCTTAAATATTTTTTACATCATTTCAGAACTAATGGCTATCCTAGTCGCATTTGGATTTCGTTACCTAATGAGCCTCAGATTTGTATGGCGCAACCAAGTCGCTAGCTA
>CAIWKC010000202.1 GCA_903913145.1 uncultured Gallionellaceae bacterium
CATTCCAAAACCGAACACAAAACGATTAGGCAAGGTCGTTCCGGCGAAGTCGGCACGAATAGGCTTTTCCTTGCCATTTTCCTTATCGGCAAACACTGCACAGTAAAACTTACTCGCGCCCAAAGCCAGCACCCGCTGTTTGATCGCGTGCAAAGTTTCGCCCTCATCCAGAATGTCATCCAGTACCAGCACAACTTTGCCTCGTACGTTTTCGTGTGGTGCCACTTTCCAATGCAACTCACTGCCCTGCTTTTCATTTCCATAACGCGACACATGCAAATAATCAAATTCCAAAGGAAAATTAAGCATCGGTAACAATTGCCCGGTAAAGATTACTGCTCCGCCCATCACCGACAATACCAATGGATGCTCATCCGCAAAAATCGCATTGATTTCGACTGCAACGCGATGCACGGCTGCATTAACCTCTTCTGCCGACAGCAACAACTCTGCAGCCTCTAAAATATCGCGCGCTTTTTGGTTGGAAAGCATCAGATTGTTTTTAGATATTCTGCCAACTCAACACTCAACTCTTCATGTTTAAGCCCATAGGCTATTTGTGCTTTCAAATATCCTAATTTGGAACCGCAATCATAGCGTGTCCCGGCAAAACGAAAAGCCAATAACTGCTCTTCCTGCATGAGTGCGGCAATACCGTCAGTGAGTTGAATTTCACCGCCCGCACCCGGCCAAATCTTCGCAATGTGATGAAAAATGCGCGGGGTCAAAATATATCGACCGACCACGGCTAACGTGGAGGGCGCAGCAGCCGGGTTGGGCTTTTCAACTATCTTATTGACCTTTTCAACATTCGGTTCCAGATTAACGCTACCTACAATTCCGTATTGTTTGGTATGTTCACGCGGTACATCTTGCACGCCCAACACTGAACACTGGTGTTGCGCAAAAACATCCACCATTTGCTTCATCACGGATGGCTTGCCATCGATCAAATCATCGGCAAGTATCACCGCAAACGGTTCATCCTGAATCACCGGTTTAGCACACAGCACCGCATGTCCCAAACCAAGCGGCTCTGATTGACGGATGTAAATACAGTTCACATGTTTTGGAACAACCTCTTGCACGATGCGCAACAGTTCATTTTTGCCTTGTGCCGCTAAAGTGGCTTCCAGCTCGTAGGCTTTGTCGAAATGATCCTCAATCGCGCGCTTGTTGCGTCCTGTGATGAAAACCATATCAGTAATGCCGGCAGCGATGGCTTCTTCCACCGCATATTGGATAAGCGGTTTATCTACCACCGGCAACATTTCTTTTGCCGTTGCTTTTGTTGCAGGAAGAAAACGACTACCCAACCCGGCGACTGGAAACACGGCTTTGGTGATTTTTTTCATGTTTCTCCATTCTCATCCAATAAATTGATCAATCCCTGCTCATCTAAAACCGGCACACCCAATTCTCGCGCCTTGTTCAACTTGCTGCCGGCTTCCGCACCCGCAACTACGTAGTCTGTTTTTTTTGAAACACTGCCGGCCACCTTTGCGCCTAATGCTTCAAGTGCGGCTTTCGCCTCTTCCCGGCTCATAGACGGAAGTGTACCAGTCAACACGAAAGTTTTGCCGCTGAGCTTCAAAATCATCCCGTGTTCACCTGCATGCTCAGTCCAATTTATCCCGCTACTTCGCAATTTTGTGATCACCTCGCGGTTATGCGGCTCGGCCAGAAAAGCGATGATGCTTTCTGCCACTATTGGTCCTACATCAGGTACTTGTTGTAAGCGCAGTTCGTCTGCAGCCAAAAGATTATCCAGCGAACCGAAATGCCTCGCCAGATCCTTCGCCGTTGTTTCACCCACGTTGCGAATACCCAAAGCGTAAATGAAACGAGCCAAAGATGTTTGCTTGCTTTGTGTTATCGCCTCCAGCAGGTTATTGGCTGATTTTTCACCCATGCGCTCGAGACCTGCCAGTACAGGCATATTCAAGTGATAAAGGTCGGCAGGCGTTTTTACCAGTTGCAGATCAACCAGTTGCTCTACCAATTTATCGCCCAAACCTTCGATGTCCAACGCGCGTCGACTGGCGAAATGCAACAACGCTTCTTTGCGCTGTGCCGGGCAAAACAGTCCTCCGGTGCAACGCCAGTTTGCCTCGCCTTCTTCTCTCACAATAGAACTGCCACACACAGGGCATTTACCACCGAGACGCTGATAGAGATCGAACGGCTCACCCCGATGCTGCTCGCCCTGTCTAATTGACGTGTGATCAAGAACTACACCCACCACTTCAGGAATGACATCACCCGCGCGGCGCACAATTACCGTGTCGCCAATACGCACGTCTTTGCGCCGAGTCTCGTCTTCGTTATGCAGCGTCGCATTGGAAACCGTAGTGCCTCCGACGAACACAGGTTCCAACTTGGCTACTGGTGTCAATTTTCCGGTGCGCCCGACTTGTATATCGATATCGCGCACTACAGTCATCTGCTCTTCAGCCGGAAATTTATGTGCCACCGCCCAGCGTGGTTCGCGCGAGACAAAACCCATGCGGGATTGCAATGCAAGGTTATTGACCTTGTACACGACGCCATCGATGTCAAACGGCAAGCTGTCACGCATAGTGGCGATGTGACGATGAAAGTCCACAAGTCCTTGTGTTCCGTTTACCACCTCTCGATCAGCGTTTACCGGCAGCCCCATCTTGTCAAACTCATCCAATACAGCACTGTGGGAAGCGGGCATTGTCCAACCCTGAATATCTCCCCAGCCGTATGCGAAAAATGACAATGGTCGTCGCGCGGCCAAAGCTGAATCAAGTTGACGAATGCTACCTGCCGCACCATTGCGCGGGTTAACCAGTGCCGGCAAGCCTTTTTCTCTCTGACGTTCGTTGTAGACTTCAAAATCACGGCGGCTCATGTATGCCTCGCCACGCACTTCAAGCACAGCCGCATGGCAATGAAACAATCGAAGAGGAATGGAACGAATGGTGCGAATATTTTGTGTCACGTCTTCGCCGGTTTCGCCATCGCCACGGGTGCAAGCTTGTACCAACATGCCGTGCTCATAGCGCAAGTTAATCGCCAATCCGTCAAATTTTAGTTCACAGCAATATTCGATAATTGCCTCAGGGTCACCCAATTCGCGGCGAACTCGCGCATCGAAATTAATAGCGCCTTGGTCACTAATATCAGTCTCCGTGCGAATTGAAAGCATAGGCACAGTATGGCGAACAGGTGAAAAGCCATCCAGCACTTTTCCACCAACGCGTTGCGTGGGTGAATCAAGCGTCAGCAGTTCCGGATTCTGTGTTTCTAGCGTTTGAAGTTCACGGAACAATTTGTCATATTCCGCATCAGGAATACTTGGGGCATCCAGCACGTAATAAGCGTGATTATTGCGTTCGATCTCGGCGCGCAGCTGCGCAATTCGTTGTATTACAGTAGTGTTCATTAAAAGAATTTCTTGCCAAAGAGATCACAGAGAAAAACGAGCAAAATCTCTGCGATTCCTGTGGCAAACTTTGGTTTTAAAAACATAGTAAGGCTAGGCGAACAAACGCAATGCTTGCACACTTCCCGGTGTAATCTTGCCAGCCAACATTCGGCGCTCAATCGACGCCACCTGGTCTCGTATCTGTGCAATGGATGCTTCGCCCAAAGAAACCCGATGGTCATCCACCAAGCCTGCACGTAGCTCAATTGCCAGTTCGCGCGCCAACACAGCCATTTCATCAAAACGAATTGCCGGGCGCTCAACCCTTGGCACATCAAGTAATAAGGTCAGTCCTTTGACCCGGACTTGAGTAAGAGTGTGATGCTGAAATGGCGAATTGTCCAAGTTCCCCAAGCTGAACACAGTGCGTCCTTGTTCATTTAACAAGTGAAAAGAACCGTCGGATTGCAATTGCATGCCGCGACCTTCGGCCACCAGCGCAATTTCGCTACCAAACAAAAGACGGTCGCCACTTGGCAAAATATTAAGTCCGATCATTTGATCCACGTCTGCACAAAATTCATCGAGCGACTTTGCCTGCTTGAGCGCATTTACCACGGAAGGCAACTCCACTTCCACGTGTATTTGCTCACCCACATTACGCAACACATCGTGAAAGTTCATCAACCGAATTTCACTTACCGAGCCCGAACGATCTGCCAATTGCAAACCGAACTTGAATTCGTTGTAGGCGTGAACACTTTCCGGAATGAGTCGCTCCCAACGGCCTGAAGCAGCATTCAATCCGCACGCATTTACATTTTTCCCAAAGTCGAAACGCTGCTCCCAAAGCGGCGCTAACACTTCGGTACTTAGTGGAGCTTTAAGCTTGATATTTACTACATAATCAGTCTCGGCATTGATCAGAGTATTGATTTCATCGATGTTTGACGGACGTTGCGGCTCATGAAGTCCAAGCGCAGAAACCTCTTCGTTCAGCAAGGCATCCGCTGCTGCAGAGTTGGATTTATACAAAGCATTCTCATGCGGTGACTTGGTTGGCGAACCGAATTTTCTTCGATAACTTCTTTGCTGCCAAAAACCGTACAGGTATACCGCAACCACCAACAAAATGCCGATGGATAATAAACCGATTTGCAATTCACTCATGTCGTGACACCGGTTGAATCAATTGTGCCAATTATACTAAACACAGGGTATTTTTTAGAGCTAAAACTGTTTTAATTACTCACGATAACTGCAAGTCACCGCTTAAGCTTCCGATGCCAGCGATTTCATGCAGCGCCTTCACAAATTCGCCATTCTCGTGTAATTGCACCATAGTATCGGGATGTTGATGACCGCGCATGTGCGCCAACCGTGCTTTGCTGGTAGCTGACATTTCCCAAGCCAGCCCGTTTAGCAATTCATCCGAGGACTCCGGTTTGTTGCACACCAATACCATGTCACACCCGGCGTGAAGTGCAGCTTCGGCACGTTGCACAATGCCCCCCGCAACTGCTGCACCTTCCATACTTAAATCGTCGCTGAAAATACACCCTTCAAAAGCAAGACTGCCACGCAAAATATCTTTCAACCAGACTTTGGAAAAACCAGCGGGGCGCGGGTCGACTTTGGGATAAATCACATGTGCCGGCATGACGGCGGTCAAACCGAAATTCACCATCTGGCGAAAGGGAATCAAGTCGCACATTTCAATGTCTGCAAAATCCCGTTCATCCACGGGAATTTCAAGATGTGAATCTGCACGCACAAACCCATGTCCCGGAAAATGCTTGCCTACCGTCGCCATCCCGGCCTTTTTCATGCCCAACATCAAACTGTGAGCAAGCTCTGCGATCGCCTGTGGATCAGAGTGAAAAGCGCGGTCGCCAATGACTCCGCTACTGCCATAATCTACGTCCAATACAGGGGCGAAACTAAAATCTACACCTTGCGCCCGCAACTCGGAGGCCATGATCCAACCCGTCAACTCGGCTAGATGACGCGCTTTTTTTGGGTGAAAATCCCATATCTTGCCCAATTCCCGCATGGGCGGAATTTTGGTGAACCCTTCGCGGAAACGTTGTACCCGCCCACCTTCATGATCAACGGAAATTAGTAAAGGAGGCGTGCGTACAGCTTTTATACTTGCAGTCAGTTCAGCCAGTTGGACCGGTGATTCATAGTTTCGTGCAAATAGAATCACGCCACCCACCAAGGGGTGACGCAAACGTTTTTCATCCATAGTGGAAAGAACCCTACCCCCTACGTCTAGCATTACCGGGCCGTTACTCATACCAAATTACCTTCAAGTATGACGAATGCCACGGCCACATCACGTTCGTCGCTCAGACTCAAATGATGCCGGATAATGCCGAGTTTTTGCAGATGGGCAGTTAATTCCGTATCAAACAAGAATTCCGGTTTGCCCAATTCACTATGGCTGACTGATATACGCTGCAGACTGACAGGATGGCGTAATCCGTTACCTGTCGCTTTGGCAAGCGCTTCTTTGGCTGCAAATCGCTTGCTCAAAAAACGTGCGGGAAAGGCATGCGCAGTGTATTCGGGTAATTCTTGCGCGCTCAAAATGCGTTCGGCAAATGCTGCGCCATGGCGCGCAATAGCGGCCTCAATACGGGACACAGTCACGATATCAGTACCTATACCAAATATCATTCGACCAACAATTCCTTCATCTTTTTTACCGCTTTCTCCAACCCGATGAAAACAGCCTCGGAAATAACGGAGTGGCCAATATTAAGTTCTTCGATGTGAGGGATAGCAACGATAGGACGCACGTTATGATAATTCAAGCCGTGGCCGGCATTCACTTGCAAACCCAAGGAATGCGCATATAGAGCCGCGCGATGAATGCGCTCCAACTCGGCTGCACGGGTGGTTACGCTGTCTGCATCGCCATATTTTCCGGTGTGTATTTCCACTACCGGCGCGCCCGCTTTAACTGCTGCATCAAGTTGTTCTTCGTCTGCATCAATGAAGAGTGATACCCGAATACCCGCCTCTGAACAACGCTGAGTTGCGCGTTTCACCTGCTCAAAATATTTCACCACGTCCAGCCCACCTTCTGTGGTCAATTCTTCCCGCTTTTCCGGCACTAGGCAGATATCGTGCGGTTTTGTACGCAACGCGAGATTGATCATTTCCTCGGTCACAGCACATTCCAGATTCATGCGTGTTTGCAACATTCCCCGCAACGTTGCCACATCGGCATCCTGAATGTGACGGCGATCTTCGCGCAGGTGCAGTGTGATGGCATCTGCTCCGGCTTCTTCGCAAATCAGTGCCGCTCGAACGACATTGGGATACCGCGAACCGCGCGCCTGACGAAGAGTTGCAACATGGTCAATATTGAGTCCGAGTTTAATCATATTTCTTCAAATCCTTGATCAGTTCTCTTGTGTGTAAAACAACTCCGCCAAGATGATGGTTTAACAGCATGCGCATCAATTGCTTGCCTTGGCGGGCACTATTTACGTCAGTGTAATCGTCAGCCGCAATGTCGCGCAATGTCTTTCCGGATATCAAAAGCCCTTCCGTAAAATCGTTCTCGTCCGGAATTGCGCCTTGTTCCAGAATATAGCGATAATTTTTGCCCGCATTGATAGGATTGCTGCTTCCCGCCTCAAAATCCAATAGCAATGCATAACCCAATTCTTGCAACAAATGCTTTTCAAAACATCTCAGAGTCGAAGCATGGTCTTCTTCATTTACCAGGCGTTGCAAAGTTTGCCTGTAATAATCAAACAAATTTTCATGCGGGTCATCCCGCGCAGTCAAATTTAGCAACAGTTCATTCAAATAAAAGCCGCACATCAGCGCCGTTCCCTGCAATAAGGGCTGCCCCCCCTGCCATTCTGCACTGTGCAAAGTGCGCAATTCATGCTTACCGAACCAGCTTAAGGAAAGCGGCTGAAAACTCATCAATAAACCGCGCAATGCTGATTTTGGGCGACGTGCTCCGCGTGCCACCAACGGCACTCGTCCATACTGGCGACTAAACACTTCCAACACCAGGCTAGTTTCGCGGAAGGGATAACTGTGCAACACAAAGGCCAGTTCATTTTCTAAGCGGTGTTTATTCGCCTGTGTCATTAATCACTCGTAACCAAGACTTTTCAGCATTTGCGGACTATCAGCCCAGCCGCTACGTACTTTCACCCACACTTCTAAAAATACTTTTCCGTCAAAAAGTTTTTCCATATCCAGGCGAGCTTGAGTGGCAATTTCTTTTAACTTTTCCCCTTTGGCTCCGATGAGCATGGCTTTGTGCGCATCTTTATCCACAAGGATAGCGGCATGAATGCGGCGCAATTTACCTTCAAGTTTAAATTGTTCAATGATGACACTGACAGAATAGGGTAACTCTTCACCGGTAAAACGAAACACCTTTTCCCGCACAATTTCTGCAGCAAGAAAACGTTCGTTGCGGTCCGTCACTTCGTCTTCAGGGTAGATTTTTTCACCCTCCGGCAGATAGGGACGAATCGCATCCAGCAGGGTGTCGAGTTGATTATTTTGTTTGGCACTCACCGGCACGATGGCCGCGAAATGTCGCTCCTTGGCAATTTCCTGAATAAAAGGCAGCAGCTCATTTTTGTGTTCCATGTTGTCAACTTTGTTGATGACTAACAGCACTGGAATATTAGTTGGCAACAAGTTCATCACCTGGCGATCACGTTCATCAAAATGACGTGCTTCGATAACAAACAACACAACGTTCACATCGCGCAGACTGCTTGTCACCACACGATTCAAACCTTTGTTTAAAGTGTTCAAATATTGAGTCTGAAAACCCGGCGTATCAACGAAAACAAACTGCGCAAGCTCTTCGGTGAGGATGCCTGTTATGCGGTGGCGCGTGGTTTGCGCTTTGCGTGAAGTAATGCTGATTTTTTGCCCTATCAGGTGATTGAGCAGAGTCGACTTTCCCACATTGGGACGGCCAACAATGGAGATAAAGCCGCTATGGAAAATATGTGGCGAGTCGGTCATGATTTTGTTTTGCTCACTATAGTGTATGCAGCTTCTGCTGCAGCTTGTTCAGCGATACGACGGCTACTGCCTTCTCCGCGCGTAGCCACTTTCAATTGTGCTATTTCGCATTCGATCTCAAAAAGTTGAGCGTGAGCCTCGCCTTGTGTTGCCACCACGTTGTATTTTGGCAACGCCAATTTGCGCGCTTGCAAATGTTCTTGCAGCAGAGTTTTGGCATCTTTACCCAAGCTTTGCAAATCCATCTGTTCAATCAAGGGTACATACAATCTCAAAACAGCCTGCTCGGCAGCGGCAAAATCGGCATCCAAAAATATCGCCCCGAACAGCGCTTCCATTGCATCCGCCAATATAGAAGGGCGACGGGAACCGGCACTTTTACGCTCACCCTCCCCCAATAACAATAATTCGCCCAGATTCAAACCTTGTGCCAATGTGTACAAAGTGTGTTGATTGACCAGATTTGAACGCAATCTGGATAGGTCACCTTCGGGTAATTCCGGATGGTGATCGTAGAGATATTTTGCTATAACACAGTTCAACACACTGTCGCCCAAAAATTCCAGACGCTCGTAATGTGCCGTGTTATAACTGCGATGCGTTAAGGCCTTTTGCAGTAGTTGCGACTGCGTAAACTGGTGTCCGAGTTGCCTGCATAAGGACTCACGATTCATTTGTTGATTTACTTTGTGGCGCTCGGCTTGAATTCGATCAGAAAACTAACATTTCCTGCGACAGGAATTTTAACTGAGTAGCTTGCATTCATCGTTATATGCCCGTCATCTTTGCTAATCTCCACGTCATCCGCCGAAAGATCGTTAATATAATCGATCAATGCGCGCTTGGTATACGAGGCTCTAATATCTTTTACAGTTGCATTCTGCATTTCAGGATCATTTACGATCTTCTTGAAAAGGCTTTCAATCTGCATATTATGCGCATAGCTTGGAACGAGTTTCATTCCAAGCACCACCAGGAACAATACAGCCGCAATGATTATGATAAGACCGCCCAATCCCATGCCATATTGTTTATTTACCGATATTTTCATCATTGCTCCTTTGGGTAATCAAGTTTAATTAATTGAAAAACCGATTCGCTTTAAATCACCAAAATTCATCCAGATGAAGAAAGCTTTTCCAACAATCATATTATCCGGCACGAAACCCCAGTAACGGCTATCGCGGCTATTATCCCGATTATCCCCCATCATAAAATACTGTCCTTCCGGAACTTTGCAGCGAACCTCCACCGTACTATAACTGCAACTTTCAAAATGCGGAAATTCCGAGACGCCATTGAGGTGAACTGAAGGCATGTCCGGATTAATCAGAATTGGATGGGCATGTCCATTCAGATTTTCGCTGTATCGTTCTGTATGAACAAAATTCAATCCACTTTCGACATAGTTATACTCACCTTCGTGACTCTGTAATTGCTCGTTCCCGTTCAACCAGAGTTTTTTGTCCCGATAAATGAGGGTATCTCCCGGCAATCCAACTACTCGCTTAATGTAATCTACCGAAGGGTTTTCAGGGTAATGAAATACCATTACATCTCCGCGCTTTGGATCTGTTACTGCCACAATTTTTTGATTGATGATTGGCAGACGAATCCCGAAAGTAAATTTATTCACCAGAATAAAATAACCAACTTGCAATGTTGGAATCATTGAACCGGAA
>CAIWKC010000203.1 GCA_903913145.1 uncultured Gallionellaceae bacterium
ATATAGCTCATGATCGATTATTCGTGTTGCACTCTGACATTATTAAGCATTTCCCTCTAATTGATCAGCAGGCTAATCTCGACTCCAAACATCAAACAGTGTCATCACTAGTCGCAAAGGAAAATGCACACTCCGTGTCTGCAGCAAAAACGGATGCTGCGCCAGATAATCCACAAACTGAAACAGTTACCATAAAAGAAACAAAAGAAGAAAAAGGGAATCGACTATTAAAACGTAAAGCAGAACTTCTTTCTCAAGGCGTTCGAAATTTCCTCGTGGTTATGGCTAAGGAAGAAATGTTATCTGTTCCAAGAATTAAACAACTCATAGCAGCAGCTGAAAAGAAAACTTTGTCATCATCAGATAAAAAACCATCATTGCAGCCCAAGACCCCAGGGGACTGGCCATTTCCAACTACATCTCAAAAATCAAAAAAATCTCGCTAGTTTTTAAGTAGCCTTACCTGGCTAATTAACTTATTTCCCTCCCCCTGCTGTTAAGAATTTTCGCTGGGTAGCTATATCCAGCTCAAATTATTCCAAGTAGCTAGACCTATCCTCTTCATCATATCCTCCTTACTAGTCAATGCATTGCGATGGATAGCCCATAGCCACTTGCAAGCCAGTCCCCTATCTCAATTAGGATTTACACCATGCCGCTACTTACAGCAAAGCGGATATTAATTTTGTGATCATGGCAATTTGGTCAAAATCGGCTGATCAACTCTTAATTCATCCGAAGGCCTGTTGTCACATGAATCAGAGCGAAGATCGTAGAGAAGCATAAAAACTACAAAAGATGCTGATATCTGCTGCGCGGCAATTAAAACTAGAGGTGAGAAATGAGAAGCGAATCAAAACAGTTAATTAATAGGAAACGCCTGCTTAGTATAGTCCCGCTATCTGAGCGCACGATTCTCGATATGGAAAAGCGCGGTGAATTCCCCCGGAGATTCGCCATAACGACGCGCATGGTTGCATGGGATTTGCAGGAAGTAGAAGCATGGATGGATAAGTGCAAAGCCGCAGGAGTGCTGCCGCCAGCGCCGTGCGAATTGAACGCTCGCTAAGGTCATTTCGGCCATACAGGACAGTGGCGGTTTTCTGAAAAGAACGTCGATTCAGCCTGCCTCAATATCCGGTTCCAAATTTTTCGAACAATAACGCTTAACCCGAAGAGATTTTTGAAGAACATTTTGGCTTTGATTGGAGACTGCCCAGAGTCAGATCATCCAAGCTTTTGCGTCAATGGCATAGTTATTGAAGTTTTGAGAATCCTCTTTGAAACCTCGCTTAACTGCGCGCATGAAATTGATCGGCGAGAAATGTTGGATAATGGATATTTGCGCCTCCGGCGAAGCGACAACTAGCCAACCCTCACCAGTTGCTTCGTTACTACGTGGAGGTTGACGATCCATAGGGCCATCCTGCCACCAAATGCTCTCCACCATGGTTTTTCCATCTGTATCAATCCATCGGAATAAGCCCTCATCAGAAAGCAACCAGCCAAGGCTAGTCGCAAAGGCAGGGTTGAACGCCAGCCATTCCGTGCCCCCAATAGCTACTTGCCGTGAATGTACATAAACGACCAATGCTGGAAATTTGCTCACTCCATGAAGATTAGGATATTCACTTGCATTCCAGATTGACTTGTAGGGGAAGAAATCGAATGCATCTCTCAATTCGTTTGTGCGTGGCCAGTCAGGATGACATGCTATGGAGAAACGATGCTCAGTAGGCACCGACCAATCCCATGCCTTAAATCGTGACAGTTCGCCCACCACCAAATATCCCTCATTCAATCTAGTGGCAAAATTCTCGAATGCGATCATGAGCCCCTCTATCCATTCCTCCTTTTTTGGAAACATCCCAACATTTTTTAAGGTGGCAACAGCATTGGGGCGAATCACTGGCTCTCTCCCTGCAAGGCGCCAGTCATAACGATAAAGTCGGCTGTAGGCGAACATCTGCACATCAATATCTATCCGATCAGCATCTGCAAGTTCCGAAACGACTTGGCTAATGGCACGTAATGCAACTTGTGGTCTTAGTCGGTTGTACGGCAATTGCAGCTCAATGCCTTTCAGAAACTTCAGGAATTTCTCTGCTGCCGCTCGGCTCCACTGTTCCTCCGGGACTAACTGCCGCATCAGTGCTGCCGTTCTTTGCAACAAATTTTCCAGTGGGACTTCAGATGCACGACTTAGCAACTTCAACTCTGCATCAAATGGCCGTACCATTTCTAGGGCGTCATCGGAGTCCGGGTATGACTCGTCTGCGCGTATGGAATCAAATGGCACAGCTTGTTCGACACTCCCCAAAGGCGGCAGATGCAGGCTGTAGATCATGGGTAAAGGCTTCGCGGCATTTTGACCTATTTCGATGCTCAGGCCGATTTCTTCGGCAAGCTCCGTTGCCATACACCGCAAGATAAAGTCGGGAGAGGATAGAAAAGAAAGTATCTGGTCGGTATAGTCCTGCGCGAGTGGTGAACCCAATTGCCAAGTCGTATCCAAGAGTGCAAGACCTTGAATACGACTTGGCTGCTCTCCCGACAATTGTGTCGAGATTACTGCCTTTGTGGCGGCTGGTGCTACTCCACGAATTACGAAATCACAAAGTGTGCAATGCACTTGATCGCTGACTTCGTCGATTGGCAGATTCGCCGTCCACACCACGGCCTGTAGCAAGGCTTCTTCAGCTGTAAGGCCTGATTCATGCTGTGATGGAGCCCGCTCCTCAGCCAGAGAAAAATCAGAGAGTTGATATATGTGCTCCCGAATCTCCGGCCACAAGAGTTCCCATGGCACATTCTCGAAAAGTATTTCAGCCAATTCTTCAAGGTTGTGGATCAGGTTGTACGGATAGTGAAACTCTGAGATGTAATCATCAACGAGAGTTTCCAGCGCACGCGGACGCCACTTATCAGGGGCAATGGCGATTAACGCCTTGATCGCATGCTGACGGCTGCCACCATCCCAACCTCTATCCCAACCTGATGCAGTCGTCTCGCCCAGAACGGCTTCCAATATTGGTAATGCTTCATTTGTGAGGCCAAGATCGTGTAGTCTGGATGCACACATATTGCGCACCATGCCATCAAGCCCATGGGGTTCCAATATTGAAAGAACGCGATGTATCTGCTGGGCAGAAAATCGCCCGATCAGTGGTTTTATCACTCTCCTCCACGGGAAGTATTCGGTCTTCTCTATAGCATTGACCAAGGCAACTAATTGCTCAAAGGAGTTAACCAACAACAACACGTCTTCCTCGGTCAACTTCCTACCATCTTTCAGAAGCAAGCTGGAACTTGCGCTGTCTTGTTCGCCATGATCTTCAGAAAGCAACTGCTCGAAAATGCGACTGTCTTGACCAGACTCACGTAGTCCCGCGATTATTGCCCTCCATAATCTGGGGCGTTCTCCCGGATAGGCCTTAACCTGAATCGTCTGTGTCAATTCGCTCATTAGACGTTCCGCAAATTCAGGCTTGGCATATTGCGCGCTGCGCGCGGCCAGTTGCTTTGCCAATGGTTCATAGATGTAAGAATCAAACGGAAGCAACAAGTGGCGAGCGACAACAAAGATTGCCTCTAAAGGCGGGGGCTCGTGGCGTAACGCTCCAAGCAGGAGCCCGCTCACCGCGCTGGTGAAATGTATCCCACCATGTTCAAGCAGCCAATCGAATAGCGTTTTCGCATAACCTGGATTAGCAAACATGGCTAAAGCCAATAACTCAGTTGCGGCATCCTGCGTACCTCGACCTCGCCCAGCTTGCTCCAAAACCACGAGAGCGGTTGCAAAACAACCGATATCATTCATTACCAGTTCCGAGTTAGTTGCAGCAGCTTTGGCGAGTAAATCAACCCACTGCTGCAATTGACGGTCTTTGTGATGGTAAATGCCGAACGATCCCTTGAGAAGTAGCGGCACGAGTGATTTACCTCGCTCCACTTCTCCTGCTTCACGCCAAGCCAAGGCAAGCTTCCCATATTCCTCGGCCCGCTCGTGAACTTCATGCCAGACACCAATCTCTTTCTCCAACCATTCTAGTCGGCGAATGAATGTGTCTCGGTCGTCACCATGCCGATAAAGCGCCAAAGATATGGCAAGTCGCCTTCCAGTAGACCAGTACTGAGCAGTTTTCTCATGTGTCCATTGTTGTTCAAACTCGCCACTAAGAACTCGAACCGCCTCTTGTCCATGAGCGGCGACTGAACGAATCATCAGATCAAAATAGTCAACTGCCGCACCTGCAATCTGATACCAGGCCGACCAGTCTCGCGTTTCACCGTGGCTTCGATTAAAGAGGCGTATCGCAGGATGGAGAGAGCGGATAATTTCATCTGGAGAATTTACTTCACCACTTTTCGCGCGCCCCCAGATTGAGGAAATTATGACCAATTGCCTCTCAAACAGAACGTTGCCGTGATTGCGGGGATCAGGTGTATCGAGCACAGCTTCAACTGGATTAGTTGCACGCCCAAGTGCGGCAAGTAGACGGTTAAGTCGGATTCGTAATGTGAAAGGATCCAATCGTTTCCATTGTGATGATGTCCAGTTGTAGCTCGGCGGCTGGGATATGCCCTCAATCCATTGAGTTGCACCCTCCGCATCTACTCGAATAGTCAACAGATAATCCGCGATCAGCACTCTGTCTAAATCGTCCAGAGTCTCTTTGCTCGCCCATGTCAGGATGCGATCCAATGCTACCTGCGCCTCTGGATGGAAAGAATGCTGGTTGCAGATATTGAAATCCAATTGCCGGCAAAGCGCTTTCTGTTCCTCAGGTTCTATTGAAAGCGTTCGCAGGCTTGTCCATTTGTCACTATCGTGATGCGCCGAAACCGCAGACACGAGAACACGACGCAAATTGGCGCGGATATTTGCCGCAGAAGCATCTACATCTTCTTCTGATTCATGATTGGATGCCTCGACCCTCAGAGCCTCTATGGCCGTTTCCAACTCCTCGAACGAACGAAAGTGATGCGCGCATCGCATCCAGAGCTTCAATAACTGCCAGTCATCGCCGTACTGTTTTATCGGACGGGTGCCGCTTAATAATTCCAAAGGTTCTGCCGCCTCGAATATCAGC
>CAIWKC010000204.1 GCA_903913145.1 uncultured Gallionellaceae bacterium
ATATGCCTACAAAACATCATCGGGTCCAACTCCCACGCCTACTCCAACCCGAACACCTACGAGGCCAATACTCTTGTCATTCCACCAACAACACGGGTTACTTGTGCCCGTCCGCTTTCAATCAGATAGTAAAAATCACCTTCCTCTCCTTCACGGATGATGACTTCTTTATCCCATACTGCAATCGCTTCAATTTGATCCAACAATTTCCCAATATTAGCCGAAGGTAATTGCGCGAAAGGGGTATTGCTCAAATTTTCCGCGCTGAACATACCTGAATTTAGAAATCGTTTTATTGCAACATCCGATCCCACTTTCGCCGCAACAGTGCTACCGTCATCATGAAAGGCAAATTGATCCCAGGTCACCATTTGATCCAATAACTCATCATCAACTCGCAACAACTGGATACGGGTCAAGGCAGTTGCCGATTGTATTTCGGGTTGGCGTTTCCCAATCGGGTGTCTTGCCCACTCGGAATCCGCGCGAATCAGTACACGATTGGTATCCTCATAAATCAGTTCAAGCTCGCCTTTTACCAAATATACAGACTGGCCTTTTAATGGATTTTCTTTAAATGGGTCCTCGCCTTTATCCAAGGTTTCCAAATGACAATACTCGAGTAGCTCCCTTAAACGGGAAGGACTAAAAGCAGATATCGGCTCCAAGGCTGCCAATACTCTTATGTCCAAAATATCTTCCATCGTATCAGGCTATCCTTAGTGCGCTACAACTCGAAAACATGCCCGTTTTGAAGCATCCTGGGAATAAATCCGGTAATGCATTCACTAATCTCTTGCATCGTCAATTCGACTTCGCCAGGTTTAAGGTGGGTAATAAATATTTGAGGGTCGCGTTTTAATTTGACAATGTCCTTTGCCAGCAAACTGGGACAAAAATGCTTGGACATGATTGCAAGTTCCAACTCGGCATTTGAGAATGCTGTTTCGACTAAAAGGTATTTTAAATTTTCGATGCGATTAATCGCATCCCACATCTCATCGCAAGTTGTAGTATCACCGCTGAACACCAGACTAGCAACATCACTTTCCAAGTGAAAGCCGACTGCAGGCACCACATGATTTGCAGGCAATGGGGTTATTTTGCGTCCGTTCAAATTCACCGTTTTACCCAACTCGATGCTTTCATAACGCAGGCAAGGCTTCGTTGCACTGGGAATTTTGCTAAAGTCAGGCCAAATCTGCCAATTAAATATGTGCTGTTTTAGTATCTCTATCGTTTCTATTGTCGCATGAACTATCAGCGGTTTATCTCGCATAAACCCCACGCTGTCCAGCATAAAGGGAATGCTGGCAATGTGATCCAGATGCGAGTGCGTTACAAATACATGATCGATTGCTATCATTTCGGCCAAACTTAAATCGCCGACTCCGGTGCCCGCATCTATCAGTACATCGTGATCGAGCAATATGGAAGTGGTTCGCATGTTTCCACCTATACCGCCACTACAACCGAGAATTCTTAGTTTCATCGTTGCTTCATCCACGCACAGTTAGATCGTTTGCCAACATATAATTTCCTGTTCATTTTGTTTTAAATACAAAAACACCATCCCATTCAGGTCCCGGCGAATTATGACGGAAATATTCAACCCGATCTCTATAGACCTGATACAACTTCGTATTTGGGTACATCTTCTGCAAACTAAACAACTGTAATTCAGCTTTGTCCCACTCTTGTTTGCGGTAGGCACGCAAAACTTGCTGAAAAAGTTTCAACTCTTCAAACACACTTGAGTCAACCTCTCCAACTAAACCCAGTGGCTCGAAAATAGCAACAGGCTCATCTTTTCCCTTCACTTTTACCAAATCCAACTCGCGATAAACAAACGCGGGTGCAACAGCTTTTGTATTTTCACCAACCACTATGCCAACGCCATATTCTTTGGTTATACCTTCTAATCTGGAAGCCAAATTGACCGCATCTCCCATAACGGTATAGGCCACGCGAACTTCTGAGCCCATGTTGCCAACGCTCACACGTCCGGTGTTCAAACCGACGCCAATATGGATAGGTGGCCAGCCGCGCTCTTTAAAATGCGGCTGCAATCCTTCGAGCGTCTTCAACATTTCAAGCCCTGCAACAATGGAATTATGGGCATGTCCCTCATCCGGCAAAGGAGCACCCCAGAAGGCCATAATACAATCGCCCATATATTTGTCGATGGTTCCCCTGTGTTTATAGACAATGCGCGAAAGCGGGGTTAAAAACTCGTTCATGAGCAAAGATAATTCTTTCGGATCCAGACCTTCTGAAATCGTTGTAAAGCCACGTACATCAGAAAACAATATCGTCATCTCACGGCTGTCGCCTTCCATCGAAACTTGCTGTGGTCGTTCACTCAATTCGCCAACGACTTCCTTTGGCACATATTGGCCGAAAAGATCAGTGATTTGTCTTTTGGTGCGGGAAACAAAGAAATAGCCATAGGACATGTTAAGCGCGAACAGCACCAATATCATGATCAAGAGACCCGCCAGCGGCACCGCAAAGTTGCCATATTGCCACAGCAATCCGTTTCCCACGACGATCACGAGCAACGACAAAGCAGTAACACTGGTGACCTGTATCGGAGTCAAAAGCGGCAACACAACACTTAACGCCGCGCCCACTACCAAGAGCAGTATCACCTCGACTCCCATGACGTAAGGCGGGCTAGATTTAATTGTATGACTGAGCATGCCGCTAATCATGTTCGCATGAATTTCCACGCCAGGATACACTTCGTCCACCGGCGTTGCACGCAGGTCAAGCAAGCCCGGAGTCGTCGTGCCGACCAAAATGATTTTGCTTTGTAAATCCGCCAAAGCTACACGGTCATTCATTACATCAGTCACTGAAATATATTTAAATGCTCCGCGTGGACCTTGAAAGGGGACAAGCGTGCTTACTTCTCCATCCACAGGAATTCTCAAAACTCCCTGCGGCAAATCCAATTGCAACCACTCTAAACCGCTATAGTCTTCATATTTTTTGGTGTCTTTTGCGTAACCAGGATTAAGCTTGGGAAAACCTAAAAGCGTGCGTACCACTGCCAGAGATAAAGACTCGTAATACGCCCCGTCGAATTCTGCGATCATCGGAATACGCCGAACGACACCATCAAAGTCCACCACGGGATTGAAGTGACCTGCAGATACGGCAGCAGACTGAAACTCAGCCAGATTGGCGCCGTAGCCTGACCATTGTGTAAAATTTATCTGCCTTCCTTTAAAGCTTCCGGCAGCCAGCACGGGAGGAGGCAACACGCCTGAAATATTTTTGGTTCCGTCGTTGAAGTAATAACCCAATACAACGTTACGCTGCTTGATTTTGTTGGCAAACAAATCATCGTATTCGAGTTGGGGAGCAAGCTGTTTTAATACAGACTGGTATTGGGATACATCTTTGAGTTGGTTTTGGGCCAAGTCTTGTAAAACACTTAATCCCGAACTATTATCTTTCTCCGCGAATACCACGTCGAAACCAACCACCGCAACACTGTACTTGTCGAATAACTTATCCATTAACAGTGCAAGCTTGTCTCGACTCCAAGGCCAGCGGCCCTGTTCTTTAAGACTTTTTTCGTCCAAGTCGAGAATTACAATGCGGTCATCGTGCTTATTAGGCAAAGTGACCCGCATGCGCGTGTCATATAACTTGGCTTCCAGATATTTAATAAATCCAAGTTGATAGAACTTGGCGGCGTTGCCTATGAACAGCAACATGAACGCAAGACCGACTGCGATGAGAATTGCATGCTTTTTCACTCAGTCCCCGCTCTATCAATGAGAATCAGTAGATATCGATATATACAATCATGCCTTGAAATAGAACTCCATTTTTACGCCTGCAAGCTCAATGATGTCATGGTCATTCAACTGATGCGGCTGCTCACCGGTAGATTCGCCATTAACCATAGGAAACTTGACGCCCTCAACATGAGTAATAAAGAACCCGTGAGGACGACGTGCAAGAACTGCAACCTGAACACCCGGTTTGCCAAGCGTGGTTAAACTCTTAACCAGCTCGAGTTCTTTACCAGCGTTAGGGCCGTTTAATATCTGAATAGCGGCAGCTTGATGTACTTGTGCCGCAGCGGGTGCGGGCGTTGGTGCTTTTGCAACAGGAGCTGGCGTATCAGATGATCCATTTGATTTTATCGCGTTGGTCTGAGTGCGCAGTAGTTCAGCCTCCGCGTTACCTGAAGTAGACCCCGTTTTAACCGGGCGGCTTAATACCATGGTCTTTTCAAAATCTGCCGGTGTCGATTGTGCCGGCTGATCGTTCAAATACTTTAATTTGTACTTGCCGATTTCTACGACATCATTATTCTGCAAAAAGTGTTTCTTAGTAACCTGGCCATTCACAGACAAACCATTGGTACTATCCAAGTCTTCCAGAAAGGAATCATTCAGGATGGTAATAATCGCAGCATGCTCGCTACTAACCGCAAGGTTGTCGATCACAATATCATTATGCGGTTTGCGACCTATTGTCGTGCGCTCTTTGTTCAGCAGATATTCTTTCAGCACCACGCCATCCATGCTGAGTATCAATTTAGCCGGCATATCATCAATCCTCGTAATTAATTCTTAAACCAAGATAATATTTTCTCCACCCAGCCACGCGGTGCAGAAAATTTACCATTCACTTTTACCAGTATTACCGATACATTGTCGCGCCCGCCGTTGTCGTTCGCCAGCTGTATCAATTCTGTTGCGGCCAAAGGCAAATTAGCCTTCAGCATATGCAATGTTGATCCAATTTCTTCATCAACGACCATGTCGTTGAGACCATCGGAGCAAAATAAATATATATCCCCGACCTGTACCTCGTAAACATGAATTTCCGGAACAACATCAGTATCAATACCGACTGCACGCGTCACCAGATTTTTATTCTTCGATGTGCGCGCATCTTCTTTGCTGATCATGCCGCTGTCGATTTGTTCCTGCAATAAAGAGTGATCTTTAGTGACACTTTCAAACGTCTCTCCACGCAATCGATACATGCGCGAATCTCCAACATGCGCAACGGCCACTTTGTCGTCATAAAACAAACCCGTTACGACGGTGGTTCCCATTCCCGAATACTGTGGCTGGCTGTTTGCAGCATTAAAAATAGAGAAGTTGGCTTTCTTCAAATTCTCCCGAAGCAAAACAACACCGACTTCATCACCGCTTGGCGAATCTATCTTTTCCGGCTTGACACTCTGGAGTTGCTGGCGAATCTCTGAAGCAATAACGGAAACTGCAATTCCGCTGGCCACCTCACCCGCGTTGTATCCTCCCATACCATCAGCCAGAACCACCAGACCAGAAGGTGCATCATAAGTCACACTATCCTCGTTGTGCGATCTGATCATTCCGGGACTGGTCTGACTTGCAAACTCTAATACATCCTGTATATCCACACCTTACCCCTACAGTTCAAAATCAACGCAAAGTTTCGCACACTGGCGAATCGCTTCTGCCATTTCCTGTCCTGTCTGATAGCGATCTTCTTTCTTCTTGGACAACGCCTTGTTGATAATTTCAACCACACAAGGCGGCACATCTTCGCGAATACTTTGAATATCCGTATGCGGCTCGTTCGCTATGCGAAACATAAGTTGCGCCATCGAGTCGCCTTCAAAGGGTAGCTTACCACACACGAGTTGATACAGAGTTGCCCCAAGGGAAAACAAATCAGACTGCCCTCCAATCTTGGTGCCAGCCAATTGTTCTGGAGACATAAATGAAGGCGTTCCCAATACCATCCCTGTTTTCGTTTTTGAAGAGTCAGTGATACGGGCAATACCAAAGTCAGTCACTTTGACAGTATCGCTTTCCAAGTCATACATGATGTTAGCCGGCTTGATATCACGGTGCACAACATTCAGGGTATGCGCATAACCAAGCGCATCTGCAACTCTGGCAACTATGCTCAGCACAGAAGGTATCGACAGCAAATTATCCGGCTTGCTATAAGGCACCAAGTCCTTACCTTTAAGAAACTCCATTGCAATATAGGCCAGGTCGTGTTCTTCACCGGCATCATACATCGTAACAATGTTGGGATGGTTCAGACGCCCTGCCGTTTCAGCTTCGCGGAAGAAACGAGCTTTGACATCTTCCAATTCGTCAGGTTCAAACTCCTGCGATAAATTCATTGTTTTAATCGCCACAACACGGCTGATTTTCGGGTCTTTGCCAAGGTAGACAACTCCCATCGCACCTTTACCCAGTTCTTTCTCGATTTCGTAACGCCCCAGCATGGGTTTGGACACCCCGCCTTGTCCCAACATCATCGTGCTGGCATTGCTTCTGCCGGATGAACCACCCAGCATGATCGTTTCCGACATCGCCTTGGCCTGATTCAAACGCTGCTCCAAATCACGAAATTTGGCGTTATAGTCGGACATATATTTGAACACCGACTCCGCTTTGTTAAACTGTCGTTTGCGCTCAAAATCCAACCCGAGATTGTAGAGTACATCCATCAATCCGTCGTCAATCGGCACTTTTCTGAATTTATCAAACGCCATGTCCAATTGACCCTGACCTTGAAAAGCCAAACCCAACATGCGGTTGCTGTCTGCAGAATCCGCATCAGATTTGATCTTGCCTTTTTCAGTAACCAAATAACGTTTTGTTGTAAGCAGCAAGTGTCCAACCAATAACAAGGTAACCGGCACCATCAATTCCAACCAAAGTGCCTGAGTTGTCATCAGAACGAAATGACTAAGCAGCAATACAACAAAAAGAGTACCCGTGACTGCAGCACCAATTCCCGCGCTTAATCGAGGCAGCAAGATAATCAGATATAACGCCACTAGCAGAAAAATCAGTTTTTCTACCGGATACGCCCATGTCGGCACAACAAAAAAATCCTGTTTGAGAATACTTGAGACTGAATGAGCTAAAGTCACTACAGGATACATTCCCGCAGAAATCGGTGTCACCTGCAATGTACTAACCCCGGCAGCAGTGGCACCAATAAGGACAATTTTGTCGCGATATTTTTCCGGAGGAATTTTGCCGGTCAGGACATCGTAAAACGAGTCGATTTGAAATGCCGATTTTCCATCATGATCGTTGTAAAAAAACGTGTGCATGCGCAACATTGGATCAGTGGATATATTCAGTTTTCCGACTTTGACACTTTGACCCAGCGTAACGAGTATATCTTTGGGTTCAAGATTCAAACTCTTCGCCGCCAGCATTAGCGACAAAGAAGGATAGAGTTGATCGGCATAACTCAATACCAGTGGTTCAGTACGAATGCCGCCATCAATATCGGCAGTCACATTAATATGCCCCAATCCTACCGCTTGCGCTCCCAGTAAAGGGATCGGTACTTGAACAGCGTCAGTCAAAATAGGGGATGCCCCCGTTCCGCCATCTTTAATGTTAACCAGTCCATTCTTCAGCACATAATCAGGCAGAGGATGATCAGGCTTGCCTTGCGGTTCGCCAAATTCAAACTGCATACCCAGCAATACCGAGTTGGCCTTAGCCATACTGTCGGCCAACTTTTTATCGTTATCAAGATGCGACATCGCCTCTTGCAAAATTGCATTCAGCTGATCCCACTCAGCCGGGTTGCTGCGCTTAAGAGAAGAAGTGGTCAGAAATTCGCCTATCTTGGTGACGTAGTCCAAACCTGTGCCGACTTGAGGTTCTGAATACATCACTGTGTGACCAATGGCTTTTGCGTGTCCATTTGCCAAAATATCCAACAACATTGCTTGAACTTCACGCGGCCAAGGCCAACGGCCCAGGTTGGCGATACTTTCATCATCGATAGCGATGATGGCAATTTTGTCGCTGGGAACGCGGTTAGAAGCCCTGACGCCAAGGTCATAGGCCTTACGTTCCAGACTTTGCATCAAATCAGAGTTTGCGATGAATAAAAAAATCAACGCAACCAGCAAGCCAACGAACCAGTCAGCTTTCAAAAACATCACTTTTTTTATGTTGGCCATAGCTAAATTTCCGTCTTTTGCTAGAAGTTGTTCGCGAATATTAAAACATTTTTCAATGCTAAGCTATACCTATTTGATTTATTGGAATATCTAGATATTTCTAATTCATCAGGAGTACGGGTATACGCGACAGCTGCACAACCTTACTGGCGACCGAGCCCAAAAGGAGATTTGTCAGGGTTTCTTGGCCACGCGCACTCATGATAATTTGATCAATTTGATGATCTTCAGAGAAGCGTGATATCGCATCTGCGGGTGAACCGACACTAATGTGGTAAACATAGTCAAACCCTACCGCATCAAGCTTTTTGCGGGCTTTAGCAAGTGCCTCTGAACCTTGTTCGCGATAATATTCATTGACAGTTTCCTGATTGATGAACAGCTTTACGTTGCCAAGCGCCAATTTCCATTGAACATTAAGCAAAAATATTTCGGGTTTAGCTTTAAGCTGTTCCGCGAAAGCGATAACATAATCCACAGCGCGATCAGCATTTTCAGAGCCATCAACGGGAATCAGTATTTTCATTTTTAAATTCAGGTGGTTTTACTTCTCGCGGGTGGTAGCTGATATTTTTTCGTCTACCAGATCAACCACATCCTTCGTATTTACTTTTCCCTTACCCAGCCACTTGCCAATCATCAATACTAAAACTGCACCCACAAATGGCAACAATTCAAACAAGACGGGTTGTTTTACAAATATCGCCTTGAACAAGGCCTCACTGACGAACATTTCGCCAGCCACGTATCCGAGAAGTGCGCCGCCTACATAGATAACAAATGGAAAATGATCAATTAACTTCAAAACCAACTGACTGCTCCATGCAATCAACGGAATACTGACCAACAATCCAAATATTAGCAGCATCGCATTGCCATGCGCAGCGCCTGCCACACCAATGACGTTATCTAGGCTCATCACCAAGTCGGCAAGGATGATCGTTTTAACCGCTCCCCATAAATGACTTACTGCCTTTATACCGCCTTCACTATGCACTTCCTCATCTGGAAGGATCAGCTTGATGCCAATCCATAACAACAGGAATGCTCCGACTACTTTTAAATAGGGCAGAGAAAGTAAGTTGACCGCGAAAAAAGTAAGTACTACACGCAGACCGATCGCGCCGATCACGCCATACATTATCCCTTTTTTACGCTGAGCTTCAGGAAGGTTTCGGCAGGCCAATGCAATCACCACCGCATTATCACCGGACAACAACAGATCAATAATAATGATCTTAAGTACGTCCACCCAAAATTGGGCGCTTGATAACATTTCAAGCATTAGCTGCCTTCCAAAACATTTGCCCGCAGTTTACGCAGATACAAAATGATTTCCGTTACTCTGAATAAACTGCGAAAAATGGTTTAGCCCTTCAATATCTTTTGCATCAGTCGCCCCATTTCAGCCGGATTTCGCGTGATGTGAATACCACTTTCTTCCATCACAGCTAACTTTTCATTTGCACCGCCCTGTCCACCGGAAATAATTGCGCCTGCATGCCCCATGCGTTTACCCTCCGGAGCCGTTACGCCGGCGATGAATCCAACCACTGGCTTTTTCATGTTGCTCTTAATCCAGCGAGCACACTCTTCCTCGTCACTACCGCCGATTTCTCCGACCATAATGACAGCGTCAGTTTCGGAATCGTCGTTAAAGAGTTTCATCACATCAATATGCTTCAATCCGTTAATCGGATCACCACCAATACCCACGCATGATGATTGACCGTAGCCAAGCGCAGAAAGTTGCCCGACCGCTTCATAAGTGAGTGTCCCGGAACGCGAAACCACACCGATACGCCCTTTTTTATGAATATGCCCTGGCATGATGCCAATTTTGATTTCGTCAGGAGTAATCAAACCGGGACAGTTAGGCCCGATCAGAATTGTTTTCTTGCCTTGCATCTTATAGCGAGTTTGAATCATATCGTGCACAGGGATGCCTTCAGTGATGCAAATCACCAAATCCAAATCAGCTTCCACGGCTTCGTCAATTGCTGCCGCAGCACCCGAAGGTGGCACATAAATAACCGATACCGTCGCACCTGTTGCTTGTTTCGCATCTCGTACAGAAGCAAAAACAGGCACACCTTCGAATTGTTCTCCGGCTTTTTTCGGATTCACTCCTGCCACAAAGCAGTTCGCTCCGTTAGCATACTGCTTGCAATGAAAAGTATGGAACTGACCGACCTTGCCGGTCATTCCTTGAGTGATCACTTTTGTATCTTTATTGATTAGTATTGACATGTTCTTAAACCTTTCGATTAACCTTTTGCAGCTGCAACGACTTTTTGAGCCGCGTCCGCCATATCGTTACCGGAGATGATAGGCAAGCCGGAATCTGCTAGTATTTTTTTGCCGAGTTCCACATTTGTGCCTTCCAGACGCACCACTAACGGCACATTCAGATGCACCTCACGAGCCGCAGCGACAACCCCTTCTGCAATTACATCGCACTTCATGATGCCGCCAAAAATATTGACCAAAATCGCGCGCAAATGGGGATTCTTTAACATCAGCTTAAATGCCTCCGTCACTTTTTCCTTGTTGGCACCGCCACCGACATCGAGGAAATTCGCCGGACTGCCACCATAGAGTTTGATGATATCCATTGTTGCCATGGCTAATCCCGCACCATTAACCAGACACCCGATGTTGCCATCGAGCTGAATGTAACTTAGATCAAATTTTGAAGCTTCAATCTCTGCCGGATCTTCTTCATCCAGATCGCGCAATGCAACAATCTCAGGCAGACGATATAGCGCGTTGGAATCAAAGTTGAATTTTGCATCCAAAGCGATCACATGATTATCAGCAGTCAGCACCAGAGGATTAATTTCAGCCAACATCGCATCTTTTTTAACAAATGCGTTGTAAAGTCCCTGCATTACCTTTACCGCTTCGGCATTTGCGGCATCAGGTATCCCGATAGAGCGAGCCACTTCGACAGCTTCCTCATTGGTTAAGCCAGTAGCCGGATTGATGCGCACAGTGCGAATTTTTTCCGGTGAATGTTTAGCAACCTCTTCAACTTCCATTCCGCCTTCGCTGGAAGCTAGCAATGCCACGCGTTGGGATCCGCGATCTACCACCATCCCAAGATAAAATTCTTTCGCGATGGAGGCACCCTCTTCAATTAACAATCGGCGTACCACCTGCCCCTCGGGGCCGGTTTGGTGCGTGATGAGATGCATGCCTAAAATCTGACTTGCAAACTGGCGCACTTCATCCAGAGATTTAGCGACCTTCACGCCACCACCTTTACCCCGGCCTCCTGCGTGAATTTGTGCCTTTACCACCCAAACCTTGCCGCCCAGCTTTTGCGCGGCTGCAACCGCCTCTTCAACGCTAAAACAGGCAACTCCGCGTGGAGTTGGCACTCCAAACTCGCGTAATATTTCTTTTCCCTGGTATTCATGAATTTTCATATAGCTCCTTATCATCACGACGCACCAACGTTTGGGGCGCAACGGTTTCCAATGTTACCGAAATTACTTAAACGATGCGAAATTAAGTACAAAATTAATAATAATAATAGTGTGGCTATATTTTGAAATCGCCAGAACCACACTCGACAGATGTTTCAATGTGCCTGCAAAAACACAATCAATTATTGTTTTACAAGAAGAAAAACGAGGAAATCTGAAAAATTTGAAGTGAAAGTTATTTTGTGGAGGTACAGGCAAATTTTAACTACCGGCTACCGCAGGGTAGTATTTGCTGAACAATATGGCAGCAGCTACGCTATTAGTGTCGGCTAACCATCATCTCTATTCAAGCCATTTTTATGCGCAAAGTCCCACAATTCAAGTCTGTTGCTCAACTCCAGTTTTGCATAAATTGAAGTTAGATGGTTACGTAAAGTACTTTCGCTGATATGAATTGATTTTGCAACGTCACTTCCTGATGCACCCGCATGCTCAGTCATTGACCTAATAATTTTTCTTTCCCGGGGAGTGAGCGTTTCTATTTTCGAACGATCCGGATTCGATTCTTTTTCAATTTTCTTAAGAGACAGGTCTGAAATTATTCTACTCATCCGTGCCTGATCTATCCAAAAATGACCTTCGCTCACCCGTTCAATCGCGTTTAGTATTGTTTCTGCAGAGTTCTCCTTTTCAAGAACACCTTTCGCACCGGCGATGACAGCCTGATCATGCAAATGAGGATCGCGGGAGCCGGTCAAAATAACAATCTTTGCGGAAGTAATGTTAATCAAGCGGGGAATGACTTCTACTCCTTTTTCCGCCCCCAGATCAAGATCAAGCAAAATAATATCCGGAGAAAGCTCGGCCACACGTGAAGATGCTTCTGCAAAACTTGTAAATTTTCCAACCACTTCCATTCTGGGTTTCTGACTTTCAATCAGCTTCTCTAATCCCCACAATACGCTGCGATGGTCGTCTATCAGCAAAACACGAATAGTTTTAATTGTCATAACTGCTCCTTCCCCAAAGGAATTTTCACTCTAACTACTGTAAAACCGTCCAAGTTAGTATGCACTAGCGCCTCGCCATTAAAGATCTTTACCCGCTCAAATATCGATTTTGGCATAAATTGTGACGGGGGGAATGATGCATCTGTTTCGTTACAAATCTCTACGTATAAATTATTTTCGTTTTCACTGATTGAGACCATTGCTTTTTTCGAATTGGTATGCCTTAGTATATTACTAAGCCCTTCTTTTATAATCTGAAAAGCAGCTTCTGCAACATTGCCTGGCAAATTCGGGTCAACCGAGCCGGAGAAGTCAACCTGGATTCCATAAAATCGCTGCAGTCGCTCTCCCTGATTCTTGATTGCAGACATGAGCACTTCGCCACGCATAAGCGATTTCTCTCTGAGTGTGTCCTTATAACTCCGCAAATCATGTATGGTCATGTTCGCCATTTTAATAATTTCATTTATTTTGCTGGCCAAATGGGGATCAGCGTTAAACTCAATTAGCAGCGCATCAAGTGCGAGTGTTAATCCAATATAGGGTTGTATTGTTGTGTCGTGAACATCCAGAGAAATCCTTAACCGCTCCTGTCCACTTGCCTCAGAAATCAGATTTTCAATCAGTTGCATATTATCGATGACTGAAGAAATAACATCGGCAACCTGTTTAGTAAATGATACATCTGATCGGGCGAATTCCTTATTGTGCGCTATCAGGTATAGTCTTCCTGAAGAAACTCCCTGTTGCTTATACGGCACTGAAATAAAAGACTCATCATCAAATAAACTTGAAAGCGATTTACTTTCCCTGTGGTACCTTTCCGAAGACTCAAGCGTATTTACATCATATGAAATAAATCTGTTAAAACTGCGCAGACTGTTTTGAGGTGTGTTTTCGTAAGATATTGCTATAGTACGCGGAATTGATAACAACTCTTTTGCAGTTGTAAGTTCTATTTCTTTAGCCCCTTCGGCGGCATCTTTCTTTCTATAATCAAATGAATGCATAACATATTTTGGCAGCTTGTCTTCACGCTCTAATACGATGAAACATCTGGACGCATCGTAAAAATTAACAAGTCTGCCCAAATTTACCCTGATAGCATGGTCAGATCCAAAACGCGGGTTCCAATTCGTACTAATTTCTTTTAATAGAGATAACCTTCGATTAAGTACAACTCTGCCTCCGCCCCAATAAGCGATCATGTAGCCAAACACGACAAGATAGATCGGGCGCAAAAGCGTTTCGGCCAAATCGAAAGGATCGTGCATGAAACCAAGAATCAAAGAAACTGCCGCGCACAGAACGACAGATGCGGCGGTAACCCTTATTCCTTCTTTAAAACCCCAGGAAAATGATGCAACGATAATTGGGAAAAAGAAAAAGTAAAAATAAACACTTTGCGCTCCACCGGTCAACCCTACCAAAATTATAAAAAACAGGGTATCAATCCAATGAGCGGCATATCTGGTGACGAATTTGCGAATGCTCTGCATGTCGTATACAAACAATAAACATGCACTGTACAGGCAGTAAGAAATAAGCAGCTTATCCACCACTATTTTCGCGAAACCAGACTGATTCGGATCTACAAAAAATACGAGCAAGCTATAAAAAGCAATTATAAATCTGACCCAAACCTGAATGATCAGATCTATTGATTCTTCACTTTCATTGAATGCGTTTTTTGCCAGTTTAGTCATTAATTTCGTATATTTTTCACTGGGTGTTTATAACAATTCTATCTACTTTGCCAATTTGGCATTCTCATCATTTCGAAATGGAACTTATAAATCAGGATATATATAAACAGGAGAGCCTGAATATTCAAGGGCAACTTTTTCAATAGAGGATTAAGCTTTGAGATTAATTCTGTTGCTCTTCATTTTCTCGGTAGCAATCCGAATTAAATCCTCAAGACTTTTCTGTTTGCTAACTTCTGTAGCATATCCATACGACAAAGTAAGAGTCCATCCGCTTTCAACAAGTTTTTTCTCGGCAACCTTACAAAATCTAATCGCTACTTGCTGTATCAGTGTTTCGTCCGTATCCGGAAGCAATATGAAAAACTCATCACTTGCAATTCGGGAAACAACATCCTGAGATTTCGTTACCTGAAGAAGTGTTTCTGCAAGTTGCTTAAGAACATCATCTCCGCTTTGATGCCCGTACTGGTCATTAAAAGCCCTGAAGTGATCAATGTTGATAAATAGCAGTGTGTAAGGACTTCCTGAAGCAAAACTTTTCAATTGTATTGCTTCAAGTCTGGTCGACAACTCTAAGCGGTTTGCCAGACCCGTCAGACTATCTTTTCTGACGAAATCCTTTTCTCTCCATAGTTTAGCGATGACACGTGCCACAATAGTAAACGTGACGCCTCGAGTAAGGACATTCATCAAAAACGCATCAATTGGAAAGCTCGGCCAAACAACTGCCGCTTCAGCTGCACTCCAGGCAATGGCACAAATGATAGCGACAAATGGAAGGGTATATGCTCCTGAAGTTGTTTGTGCTTGGAGCGCAGAGAAACGTGCGGTCTGAATAACGGGCAGGCAATAAAGAACATCCAACGAGTAGTAACTGGATGACATGTAATAGTTCAACACAGTTATAAAGAGTACTTCAATCGCAATTAGTAAAGCCTGAAAAATCATTTAGTGGTTTCTTGCCGTGGTTGAAAAATATACTCTGACGCATTAAAAGTGAATCGGATTCGCAAAATGAGTGCTGCAATCAAATGTTCTACTTTTACAGTAACCACATTCGTTACCTCACGTTATTTTTTATGGTCAATACTTAAAAAGCCTCATGTGACAGTTCGCTCAATGCAGCCATTTGTTCAATATTGGATACCCCAATAGATGATTTAAGAAATAGCCGGTCTTTAATATTTTTACGACGGGTGAGTTTAGCACTAAAATTAGATGTTGATTTAACTAACTAATCCTAGTTTGTAGCTTTCGGGCTACTTGCTGCTGGCGTGGGCGTATAAATAAACTTCCAATCCGAATAGGTTTCTTTTCCCTTGAAACTTACATCGGAAAAATCGAAATTATCACGCTTCATTGCGCGATCTTCCGACAGGCTATAGACCCCATAAATGCTGCCATTTGGATTTTTCATCAAACCCCATTCGTTTGATCCCGTAATCGGGTCAGTGTATATCTTACGCAGATATCTCCGCATGTTGGGGAATCTAGGATCTTTTAACATGTCTTCAAGATTCATTGGATATTCTTGAATCTGGCTTCCTCTGGGTCCGTGCGTGCAATACAACCTGATTGCTTGGCGGAACTGATGTCCCACAAAAAGTAATTCCTGCTCCTTTTCACGCTTGCGCGCGATACTCCAGATTTCACTTACTGCAAGCAATCCGATACTCATAATTGCTATGACCATCAACAGCCCGAGGAATGTAAAGCCGTTCATTGGATGCAATGAACCTCGTTTCATTTTTTTTTGCACGCACTTTCGCGAAAATATTTGGAATACATTACCAGTCCTTATATGCAGTTCCATCTATGCCCGTGCCAGTTGCACCACTCTTGATATCATATACCCCGCCTTTATCCTGGGAAGCCGGCGCCACAATTACCCAAGTGCTATTGCTCTCGCTGATAGGGTCGTATGGAAGTGAACGTAAATATTTCTTGGTCACCAGATCATCAATTGCATCGGGATATTTGCCATTATCACTAAAATATTTATCGATCGCCTGCCTTGTTAACACAAGATTTTGACGCAACACTGCTTCTTTAGATTTATCGACACTATGAAAATACCGGGGAGTAGCTATTGTCAACAAGACCGCGATGATAGCCATGACAACTAACAACTCAATCAGCGTAAAGCCACTTTTCGATTTTTTTAACATGCAATTCCGCCAGCCTACCATTTATTATATGCGACACCATTTAGGCCGGTGTCAGGAGACAACGAGTAAACATCGTAGACATCTTTTCCCTCTTGGGGATCTTCGGCACTGCTTTCAAAACTCCTTTTTCCCCAAGTCTCCTCATTAGTCTTGAATTGCTCTGTCGACATTGGATCTCTGGGGATGCGTCTCAGAAAATATATCATACTGTTGCTAGTCGGATTTTTTATGTCACTTACGCCGTCAACCAATGTTTGCAATGATTCCGGATAACCCGACATCCCGGCCGACACCTTAATTCTTCCTTCATCTACTGCCTTTTTATAGGTATCCAGAGCCTCTCGAATTTCACGCAACGCCAGACGAAGATCCTGTTCCTTATTGCGTTGTACAGATAACTCGGCCAACGGCAGCACAACAGAGGACAAAAGCCCGATGATTGCCACCGTCATAATTAATTCAACTAGGGTAAATCCTTTTGCTTTCACTAATGAAAAAGCTCAATCATTACGGAACAGTTACTGCGTAAGCCGGAGGCACATTTGGAGAATATGCTTCACCATTGGCCATACTTCCACCGATAGAACTTATCGTGACTGTTGTTTCCTGTGCTGACGCTATTACCTCAAATGTCAGCGTAAATACGCTTCCAGTTTTAGATGATCCACTCCCGGTTAAATCGACAGTTACATCGCCTCCAGCCTGATCAATAACTTTGGAAAGAGTCGATGAAGTATTGTTTTGCTTCATTGAGTTTCCCTCAACAACATCCACCGCTTTCAATACACTTGGATCGAAATCAACATGTATATTAAGTGCCTTCACACCTAGCAGAGTTTGAGCGTTCAAAACCAAATTGATCTTGTCTCCGACCTTTGCCTGAGCCGGTCCCTGCCAAGAATAATCGGAAGGTCCGTTCGCCGCAGCATTATCCGATTCTGAATTAGCATCTGAAGAAGCCCCTCCAGCGGTCGATTTTGCCTTTGCTGCCGGCGAAGCGACTGCAGGCTTAACCGGGGCCGGCGCTGTCGTTGCAGGAGCAGTTGCAGCCGCTGCTGGTGCTATTGGCGCTGTTGGCACTGCTGCACGCTGAGCTGGCGCTAGCGCGGCACTGGATTGACCGGACGCGGCAGTGGCAGTTGAATAGCCAGGACTTGAGCTCGTCAGCGATACTTCACCAAATGGCCTTAGTACCAGTTGATCACTGCGCAATCCGGAATCGGTACCTGACCAATATTCCATTTCTCTAGCATCGGGTATCTTCTTGTTACCCACGATATGGGGGGTAATTGAAAGAATGATTTCGGTCTTGGTTTTATTTCCATTGTCATTGGCAAAAAGATGACCCAAAAGTGGTATCTGGCCCAACAAAGGTACCTTGTTAACAGTGCTTGTATCACTGTCGGTAATCAACCCGGCAAGTATCTGCGTTTCCCCGTCATGCAAGCGAAGCGAAGTGGATGTATTGCGTGTAGAAACTATATAAACCGCAGATCCTGACGACGTTGTGACCGCATTACCCAAAGAGCTGACTTCCAACCCCAATTTGATAGTCACTTCATTGTCAAGATGGATTTCGGGTTCAACATCAAACTTCAGTCCGACATCCTGATACGAAACAGTGCCGGTAATCACCGAACCCGTACCTCCAGTCACCGGTGTCACCGAATTGGTAATGATTGGCACACGTTCACCGATCATAATTTTTGCCTTTTCGTGGTTCTTGACTCTCAGCCTCGGGCTGGAAAGAATATTGGTATCCCTATCTTCAAGCATGGCATTGAGCGTTATAGTCGGTGTCGTTACAGAGATTGAATCTTTGGTAATATGATTCAAATCCGTCACAGTCATAGAAGTAGCGGAATTGGGCGGAATTGCGCTGAAAGCCAACGTAGCCGGATATTGCAACCCAAGATCGCGCAAACGTGCACGGGTTATCTCGAGAACTTCAACTTCCAGCATCACTTCCGGATCGGCGATATCCTGATCCGAGATCATTTTTTCCGCCAGATGAATTGCTTCCGGCGTATCACGCATGATCAGGGAATTGGTTTTTTCATGGACAAAAATATCTTTGGTTTTGAGTATCGTTTTAAGCAGCGTCATCATTTGTTTTGCATCCGCATAGATCAAATGAAAGCTTCTGACTTTGAGATCTTTTAAATCTTTTAGCTTGGCTGCCGTATTCGGATAAATGTAGATCGTGTTATTGCTGAGTACCTTTTTCTCCAATTGGGACTGCATGAGAATAAGATCTATCGCGTCGGCAACAGAAACATCTTTGACGAATATCGACGTTTTGAGATCACTCTTGATATCTTTATCCAACAGCACATTTATGCCGCTGGTGCGGGAGAGCGCTTCAAAAACCATCTTTAAATTTGCATCTCTGAACTGCAAACTAATTGGTGTTCTAAACTTACCCATCAACATGGGTTCTGCAGATTGGGTTTTTGCCTCTTGTTCATCTATTTTTCTAATCAAAGCCCCGGCAAAACCATTCGTGGGGTTCTCGATTAGTATGGGATTCAAGGCTGCCCGCGCCTCTTCCAAATCACCTTTGTCAAATAAAGCCTTGGCTTCTTCGGCAATTGCACTATGCCGCTTGTCCATTTCAAAAAAATCAAGCGCCTGCAAGGCATTGCGGTTGCCAGGATCAATCTTTAGCACGCGCTCGTAAATCTTTTTGGCGGCATCCAGATGATTGTGCGACCGTTCGGAGGTTGCCTCCGACAAAAGTACATTTGTTGATTGATTTTTTGAACGAAGATAATCGTTCCGGTAAGGCATATTGCCGGGATCAGCTTTGCTGGACTGTTCCAGCTTCTGTATTCCATCCTCAAGATGCCCATCCTGGACAAGATCCATTCCTTCATTGTGCAATTTCTGGTTGGCGCAACCTCCCAGAATTAAAATCAGAAAAAAACAGGTAACCGCAGAACTATCTCTGAGATTAAAGTCGAATTTCAGCATAGTATCTGCCCCTCAATTTCAAAATTAAATGTTCTGTAAAATGATTTATTCATCACAACGCCTCTCCTGTGCGCAATGATTGCATTATGTTCAACGGCAAGTAGGTCAGGTTGACAATCCCTGGCGTAAAATTTTCAATTCGATAGGTGTTTTCAATTGTTTCTCCCACTGTCACTGTATAAACCTTTTCGCCCTTCGAAAGTATTACCGTACGTGTATCAGAATCCCCATAACGACCTAAATACGTGAACGGCAATTGCGGTGCAACAGGTGCAGGTGGCGGGGGTGGAGGCGGTGGCGGCTCCAATGATGCTGGGGGGGGCGGAGGTGGCACATACCAAGTGGTTTGGTTAAATACGTCGCTCACACGGTCCTTTTGACTGTGTAGCGTTTCAAGTTTGGACAACAACTCCAATTCAACACGACCTCCCTCAATGCCGGGTTGTCTGTCAAAAGATGTCGATGTCGGCGCCACAGATCCGGTAGTCGCTTTAGGCGTTGTTTTATCCGAACGCCCACCCTTTTTGGCAACTTGTCCATCATCAGAAGGAGCCATTACGACAAGTCCCGCCGTCACGAGCACAATCACAATCCAATGCCAGCGCTTTAGCGTCATGATGCACGCCTCAGATAAAGTACTAATTTGATCTTGGCCTGCAATTCCAAATCCGAAATATCTTTTCGTTCAAACTGCACGTTTTCGAGAGACATGCTCGGAACGACTGAGATCAGCTCTGCCAGATACTGGCGAATTTGCGGGTAAGTACCCTGAACTGGCAATGTGATCCTGATCCTGCGAAGTTGGCCCACGGTATCAAGAACAACCGCGTACTCCCCGTGATTTAATGCCAGTCCCCTTTTATTCGCGGTCTCCACCATCATACCCAGCCAATTGGGCGAAGATTTCTCAACAGGAAAGAACTTATAAAATTCTGCCAGTTGATCGCCTGGCGTATCCAGACTGTGATCATTCACGGGTTGATTCAGCGAATGGTCACGGGTTGCCGTCGATTCGATCCGCAAAGCTTCATAGCTTGACTGTAAAGGGCTAATTGTCGAAAAATAGAATGGAATACACATCATGAGTAAACCAATCGCCAAAATACCCGGCCACCCCAACAACGGCAGCAACCGAAAAAATTTCCACTGCAGTTGGTCAAAGTAATCATCCGCCTGTGAAGATTGACCATTGCGTGCGAAAAACTTTGAAATGTTTAGCGCTAACGTCCCAGCTTTATTTGTCATAATGTATCCCGCCAATTTGCCAGAAGCGTAAATCTCACCGGCTTGTCCGGATCTTCTTGTCTGACATCATGATTTTGCAAATACACCGCATCGAAAACTTCCTGAGTCCCTAATTCAGTAATGTAGCCCATCACAGTTTTATAATTATCAGCTTCCCCGCTAATTTTGACTTGTTTCTTTTCAAAATCCGGCTCCAAAGACAACAACGTAATTTTACTTCCACCGGAAGACTCTACCGCCTTGAACAAAATTTCCCAGGGCACACTAAGATGATGCAATACTTCATTCGCATTTTTTACTTCAAGCGTTTGCTCTATTTTGCCTTTTTCAGTGGTGGGCACATTTGACAAATGCACAGCTTTCTTCATTGTAGTCCGCGTGATGTAACTCTCCAACTCGTCAACTTGGTAACGCAGCTTAACAAAATACATGGCGATCATCACCAGTACAATCAGTACGCAGCTCGCCAGAATTGCACCCACCCAAGGGAACGGGGAATAGTTTTGATAGTCAAGTCGCAGTTTGCTCATCCGGATCATCCACACATAGCTAAAGCGTATCTCTCGTCATAATGCTTGAATAAACCCAACGGTATCTCCGGATTAATTTTAAAAATTTTCCACTGCCCACTGGAAGGAATATTAACTTTCTTATCGTCAAATGACATCAGGAAAATCTCTTTGGTATTCGTATCCAATTCCGAAAGATAAGTTTCACGGTCTATTATTTCAGTTAATTTTTCTTGCCAGTCTGCCCCGACTTTAATCGTTCTGACAGTGTTAATGCAACCTGCACTTAACCATGCAAGGCATAAATTTCCATGCTCAAACATAACGAACCAGGCATTCTTATTCACAAAAGCCGACTGGGCCAGATTATAAGCTTTCATCAAACAAGGTTGAATCGAATCGAGCTTCAGATTGACAGATTTAAACATTTCGCGAAGTCCTGTAATCAATCCGCGGTCGACTGCGGTAGCGATAAAAGGCGCGCCGGCGTACTCCTGATCCATCCTGACTTCCCAGGAGTTGGCATTCTCTCCGTACAATTGACTAAATCGATGGGTTGCGAATGCAATCTGTTCTGCCCCGCTTTTGAGCGCTTTATCACCCTCGACAATGGCGTAGCGGAGAAAATGATTGGCTAAAACTACGCTGGTAACCTCAGGTTTAATTTCCATTTCCAGCAGGAAAGATTCCAGCTTTTCGATTGCATTTTTCCAGGGTATTTCCGCGTCGACTTCAAAAGAAATATTTTTTTTCTCCAACAAGCTGTACGCCCGCCCCTTGAGCGTGAGCTTACTTGCCAAGCGAACCAACTGCAATTGGTCCCGGCAAAAAACCACCCTTAATTCCTCACGCAATAAAAGTGACACGATTAACCTCTTGTAAAGTTGATTCTCCCTGGAAAACCAGATCCAGCGCCCCTTCTCTCAACAAACGCGTCCCATTTCTTCTGGCCGCTTCGCGAACCAGTCGCACAGGTTGCTTGCCGATAATAAGCTCTCTTAGTTCATCGTTCAGATTCAAAATTTCGGCTATCGCTTTTCTGCCCTTGAAACCTGTGCCACGACAATGGCCGCACCCAGTCCCCTTGCGGAAATGAATCGACTTCGCATGCTCCAAGGTTATTCCTGATTCAAGTATAACTGACTCTTCCGGGTGATCATCGGCAAGGCATTGAGTACAGTTTACCCGAACCAAACGCTGCGCCACGATCCCGTTCAAAGCAGAAACAAAACTGTAGGGATCTACACCCATGTGAATAAATCGCCCCAATACATCAAATACATTATTAGCATGGACGGTGGTAAAAACCAAGTGGCCGGTGAGTGCCGACTGAACCGCGATTTGAGCCGTTTCGGGATCGCGAATTTCACCCACCATAATTTTATCCGGATCATGGCGCAAGATGGAGCGCAATCCCCGTTCAAAGGTTAGGCCCTTCTTTTCATTCACCGGAATTTGTAAAACACCCGGCAATTGATATTCGACCGGATCTTCGATCGTGATGATTTTATCTTCACCATGATTGATTTCAGTCAGCGCCGCATACAGAGTAGTTGTCTTGCCGCTTCCGGTAGGCCCTGTCACCAGCACCATGCCATAAGGTTCATTGGAAAGTCGACGGATAAATGCCATGGATTTTGCATCGAAACCCAGGTGATCCAATCGCAAG
>CAIWKC010000205.1 GCA_903913145.1 uncultured Gallionellaceae bacterium
GGCAAAACGAGCTTCACGATCAAGAGTCTTGTTCGAAATCGCTCCAGGCGCGTACTGCAGTACCTCGCAATTGACTGTCGCATTACTACAACTTCTGAACTGGCCCTCGACAGCATTGAGGAGTTCAACCAATCGATCTTTACCCAAGGGCCTAAGCGACCCAGAACTCGAAGGAATGGAGCAAATGAGCAAGGTCAAATTTTTGCGAACAATTTCTTTGTTGTAGCCACTTATGTAATTAGCGAGACACTTAGCCCATGAATCCGGGTAGTGAATACCCTCTTTGGCCTCAAGTATTGCTTTGGTCGTCGGGTGATGAATTTCACGTTTTGAAAAGTCATACCAAGCCGATGAAGTCGATCTAGGAAAGTAACGCCCCATCGAATGTGTTTCGACCCAGTTTGGATACCCAGCATCCGGGAGGTTATTGAAGTGATTTTGTGTGTCGATGCGCATCGACTCTGGTGATTGACTAAATGCCGGGTAAGCGTACCACGCCTCCAAGCATGGAAGCAAAGAAGTTGGAATTGTCACGAGACTGACAAGATCACTTGCCGCTGCGATTTTTGCGTCAGGCATGAGGTTGAGAGTCTTAAAGTGGTCAACCCGGTTCGGGTTGCCTTTGCTAGACCAATTGGAACCCCAACCAACCGTCAATAAAACAGCGTGAACACCAGCGGTATAGGCTGCGAGCACGTCATTTTTCCCGTCACCAACAAGGGCGACACGCTTTGCACTCTTGATACTTGCCAACTTCATTGCCAGATTTATCCCATCGGGTTGGGGCTTCGTGCGAATCACATCCTCGAAAGCCACAATGCTGCTCCACTTGACCCGCGGAAATCTTGCCTTTAGCAATATCTCGGCATAGTCCCGCGGTGCCCTTGTAAAGATGCTGAGTGCCAAGTCTGGGAAATCATGTTGGAGGGACAACAGAAGTTCTTCGGAGACAAGTCGCTCCAATGATTGAAGATGAACGGAAAGTTCAGTTTTGTATTTATCATCTTGTGGCCCACTAAATTCCCTTCCTCTGAATCTATCGAGATGACCCGTCGCCAGTAGGGTATCGTCCAAGTCAAATATGAGAAGATCAAATTTTCGCGACTCATTTAGGGAGTAAGCTTCCTGTGCATTCCGCTGCTCGATTTGCCCCTTTTTAACCTGTTGGGCCTCGTTGTGCTCGCTGTCAACTCGCACCTGCTCCATTCTGACTAATTCGAGTTGATCTATCACGGCACGCAGTGAATAAACTTGACTAATCGCTGGGACGAGGTGTTTGAAGGGGCCATTGTTGAAGGCATTAATGTTGTATTGGCCGTTACGATTCGTTGGTCCTTCTAGCGCTCTTATCGTGAATAAAGGTCCTGTTGGACTGGGACGCTCTATAACTTCAGTGATCAAATGTCTCTGACCGTTCCCAGCCAGGGCTTCGGCGCCAACGAGCAAGCGCCACGGTATTACCTCCCTGTTTTCGAAGAGCCAGTTCATCTCAATTTCCAAATAATCTAAGGCTTTCCTCGACGGTGCGTCGATACACTGATGTCCCAACGAATCCAATTCAGAGTCCTGTGCAGTAACAGAATAATGTTTTTTCAAAAATATTTCGATATCGGCGAGGGTTTTTGGTGAAAACTTAATTAGCTTATTATATTCGCACCCCCTTCCAAGTCTTGAGCCATTCCAACTCAACGGAAATTTTCCTCGTTCAGGGTATTCTTTAAATATAATCACGAACGAATGCCATGTGATATTTTCTTTCAGTCTTCTATACATCACAATTTGTTGCGACTCAAAGACATTTTCGGCATCTGAAGGTATATTTGCAATCATTACTATGGATGCTGATTTATTGATTATTACATTGTCCACTACAACAAATAATTTTCAGATTGCTTGTGCGTAATTATTTTAATAATCTAA
>CAIWKC010000206.1 GCA_903913145.1 uncultured Gallionellaceae bacterium
CATTTCGACCATGAAGGTGGAGCGCCCGCTGGCGAGGTCGTCGGATGCGCCGATGCGGGTGAATATCTGGTCGATCTCGCCGAGTGCGGCTTTTTGCGCGGGGACGAAGCAACCGACATGCGCGAGCAGCGCGATGATGGCAACCTGGCGCATGTAGGTGGATTTACCGCCCATGTTCGGGCCGGTGATGAGCAGTGTGCGGCGTGCGTCGTTGAGCGTGGTGTCATTCGGCGTGAACTGATCTACCTGCGCTTCCACCACCGGATGCCGACCTTTAATGATGCTGATCTGCGCATCGTTACAGAATTGCGGAGCACTGAAATTTAAAGTGGTGGCGCGCTCGGCGAAGGTGGCAAGTACGTCCAGTTCGGCGATGGCGGCGGCGATGCGTTGAAGTTGCGGAATGAACGGCGCGAGTTGGTCGAGCAATTGTTCGTAGAGAAATTTTTCGCGCGTCAGTGCGCGGTCGTTGGCGGAGAGTGCCTTGTCCTCGAACGCTTTTAATTCCGGCGTGATGTAGCGCTCCGCATTTTTCAGCGTCTGGCGACGGCGGTAATCGTCCGGAACGTTGACGGATTGGGCTGCGCTAACTTCGATGTAGAAGCCATGCACGCGGTTGTATTCCACTTTTAAAGTGGTGATGCCGGTGCGGGTGCGTTCGCGTGTTTCCAACGCCAGCAGGAAGTCGCCGCAGTTGGTTTGAATGCCGCGCAGTTCGTCCAAGTCGGCATCGAAACCGTCGGCGATCACGCCGCCTTCGCGCAGGACAGAGGAAGGTTCGGCTTTCAGCGAGCTTTGCAGAATGGTGACGAGTTGCGCATCGGCTTGCAGGGCATCGGCTAGCATTTGCAGCAATGCGTAGGTTGAGTATGAAGCTGTGCCCAAACGGTTCTCAACACGCATTTCCGCGTGGGCAGAAGAGTTGCCCACCCTACTTAGTTCAGCATGCAACTGCGGCAAAGTAAGCAGCGTATCGCGCAGACCTGAAAGGTCCCTCGGACGCGCGCTGCGCAAGGCGATACGCGCGGTGATGCGTTCGACATCGACGCTGGGTTTTATATGGTCGTGGACTGCGCGGTACAGTTCCCTCTCCCCATGCGGGAGGGTTAGGGAGTGGGTAAGCTCCGCTCGAACTTCACCCCCTCCCTCGATCCCTCCCCCGGAGAGAGAGGGAGGTAAAAGCATTTGTTCGACAGCATCTAATCTTGCCCTCAACACATTCCGATCACGCAACGGATGATGTAGCCAGTTGGCGAGCAATCTGCTGCCCATGTTGGAAGCGCAATTGTCGAGCAGAGAGAGCAGGGTAGGGGCCGCTTCGCCGCGCAAAGTTTGGGTGATTTCCAAATTGCGTCGGGTGGACGCATCCATGCGCACATATTGGTCTGCGCTGTAAACCTGCATGCTGCGTATGTGACTGATGGCCTGACCTTGCGTCAGCTTGGCGTAACCAAGCAGTGCGCCTGCGGCTTCTAAACCTATCGTAAATTCATCGCAGCCGAATCCGGCGAGGTCGATGGTGGCAAACTGTTGGCAAAGAGTGCGGCGCGCGGTGTTTTGATCGAAGTGCCAGTCTGGGAGTGGTTTTAGTGGAGTACGGGAAATTACCCCCTCCCCAACCCTCCCCCGGAGGGAGAGGGAGTCAGTATTTTCGGTGTGCAAAATTTCCGAAGGTTGTAGTCGTTCCAATTCTGCGGGCAGATTTTCTGCATTGGTTTCGCTAACGAAGAATTGGCCTGAGGCTAAATTTAGCCAAGCCAGCCCCAACTTGCCGCTACGCTGGTGCAACGCCAACAATAAGTTGTCGCGCTTATCCTCCAGCAAGGCCGAGTCGGTGACGGTGCCGGGGGTGACGATGCGCATTACTTTGCGCTCGACCGGGCCTTTACTGGTGGCGGGATCGCCGATCTGTTCGCAAATGGCGATGGATTCGCCCATTTTTACGAGTCGTGCAAGATATTGCTCGGCTGCGTGATACGGCACACCCGCCATTTTGATCGGTTGACCGTTGGAGGCGCCGCGCTGGGTCAGGGTGATGTCGAGCAGCTTTGCCGCCCGTTCCGCATCGCTGTGAAATAGTTCGTAAAAATCACCCATGCGATAGAACAATAACATACCGGGATAGTCGGCTTTAATACGCAGGTACTGAGCCATCATCGGTGTTTCTTTTATTTTGTTTATCAATGAGTTATCGTGAGGCAATGTCATGGTATTTTTCTTAAGCATTTTACGTAACTACTTGATATTTATACATTGGACATGACTCTATACTCATGTAAGAACAAAATTTAGTAGCCCAAGAGTAGCCCAGATTTACTTTTAGATATTTGTAACATACTGAAAAAAATATAAAAAACAGGCATACGCCAATATTATATTGTTATTGGGGCATGCCTTTAATTCTACCACCTCAAACACGAATAATTTGAGGTGCTGTGCGGAGTTTTATTTGGGGAAAGTTCTAGAACAAGTGAGGAAAGGTAGCCTTGTGCCAGAAAAAGAATGTGAGAATCTCTACCTCCGCCCGGTAGTCAGCCAAAGCCGACATTGGCAATTTTATGAATATGATGCCGACCTTACTTCCATGAAGGTCTGGTTTCGCAGTTGACCAGCTCATATTTTTACCCTCAATTGTCAACAGAAGTAGAAATTTAGTTGCCACATAATAGTCATTCGCCAAACACTGCCTACGTGAATCAGTTTGAAAAATTTTAATTTCAGGAATACACAAACTGGTTATGACGCTGTGATAGTCGGGCGGTTTTGATTACAATGGCAGTACACCCCCCCTTGTGAAGGAGCTGATCATGGCTAATCTCACTATTCACAACATTGACGAATCGATTACAAAGAACTTGCGTGCGCTCGCACAGCAGCATGGCCAATCAACCGAGGAAGAAGTGCAGCAAATTCTTCGCCAAGCCTTTTCTGATAAATCTCACACAACATCCGGCCTCGGCAGCAAAATCTCCAAACGATTTACCGAGATTGGAGGAGTTGAACTACCGCAGCCTATCCGTTCATTACCACGCCAGTCCGTTAATTTTGGTGAAGCCAGTTGATGTTACTCGACACCAATGTTATTTCAGAATTGATGCGCCCTAAACCGGATGAGAAAGTGGTGGCTTGGCTAGATCGACAAAATAACGAAACCGTTTGGATAAGTTCAATTACCCAAGCCGAAGTTCTCGCAGGTTTGGCATTGATGCCGGAAGGCAAACGTAAACAAGGATTGATGGATGTCGCCGCTACCATGTTCGGCGAAGACTTCACGAACCGCTGTCTGGCATTTAACAGCGAAGCTGCGAACCACTATGCAAACATCATTTCAGTAACGTACCCGGCAAGGAAAACCGATCAGCGTGGAAGACGCACAAATCGCAGCTATCGCAACCCGTAACGTGACGGATTTTGCCAACATTGGTGGTTTGGCTGTGATCAATCCTTGGCAGATTGCTTTGGGATAGTCGCATTGCACTAGACATATTTATCCGCCGAAATGCGTATCGCTGATTGACGCCCTACATAAATATAGGAGCTTGCCTGTATATATGACTGGCCTGATATTTGATAAATCAACATGCACCTTATTCCAAATTTAAACAAAATACTGGTGGAATATTAATTGAGCCTTGATTATGCCAGCCTTGACCAAATGCGTCAGAGTCATCCTGCTTGGCGGTTGCTGCGCTCGGATCATGCACCGCTGGTGGCGAGCTTTCTGCAGCGGGTGTTCATCGTGCCAAATGTGCGGGTTATATCGCAGGCGGATTTGAGCGAGGCGCTGGAAGATGAATTGTTTGCCCTGCGCGAACAGTTAGGTTCGGATACTTTTCCAAAGCCTGCATTTGACTACCTCAATGTCTGGGCAAGCATAGAGAAGGGCTGGTTGCGCAAGTTTTACCGACAAGATTCAGACGAACCCCATTTTGACCTCACTCCACACACCGAAAAGGTGATTGCATGTCCTCGCGAAAGGTTCAGAGTCCTCTTCAAGTAGCCAAATTGCGCGGCACCATTTGAGCCTGATAGCCCCTAAACTTGATTAACAATGCAAGGGCGGCGGGTGCGGATGTCACCAGCCATGAAATGAATATTTCTAACTTGATAGAAAACGCTAAACGGAAGGAGCAGCAAATTGCGGAGCGTTCTTGCTAAAACTGTTGGCACTTGGGGGTGAGCCTCACTTACCCCATAAAACGATAGCCCAGAGGTAGTCTACTGAAAAGGTAAAGATAGTGTAACCGTTGCAGGCAAGGCGAACAACGGCTAACGCATTTACTGCTGCATCATAGGAGTGTGCTGTACGACAGTCATAGGGGCGGGCGAATTGGCATCACTAAACGCACATTTTACCGCTACAATTATAGGAAAGTGAGAAGGTTTATATAATTCGTTCCAGACTTGAAGTGTGAAAATCTTTCATCGGAGTTGTCAGTAAGGCATAAAGTTATGCAGGTGCAGTGCCGATAGGTACAATGTAACCAATAAAGAATAATTATGTTTAAGCTGTATTTCGATTGCTAATGGTGTGATTTGTAATTCCTGCTCCATAGGGTTCGGAGTAATCAAAGGGGAAGTGTATGCGGTTAAAACCAATAATTTCCGCTGAAGCAAAGATGCTGGCTTTGCCACCATTTGTAGTTACAATAGTTCTGGCTTTGTTGTTCTTCAATACAAGAAATTTGCTGCCTCCCGGTACTGTAGGCGATCTGATTATTATTTGTACCGCCCTCATCCTGATTCCGATAACAACCTACTTTTATGGGCAAAGGACGCTGTTCCGAATTTTGGGTGCCAATGTTAACCAGACAGCAAGCTATGCAAAAGCAGTTGCTGATGGAACCGACAATATTTCTACGATGCCGAAAGATCAAGATATCGGAACGGTTGTTGCTTCGGTAAAAAAACTGGCAACACAAGTTGAAAAAATTTCTGTGGACATCGTAGGTAATGTCGAGAAAATCAATTCCGAAGTTGAACAGTTGTCAGCCGGTGCAAATGAAATTTTATTCACCTCCCAAATGCAAGCCGCTTCAATTAACGACACGAAGCAAGTGATGAGTGATATGTCGGAAAGAATCAAGGCCGTTGCTGAGTTGACGAGGGATACTGAAGCGCTGTCAAATAAAGCGACTAACTTGTCAGCGAACGGAGAAGCTGTTGTTCAGGACGCGGTTCAGGTGATGAAAATGATTGCCGAGGCAATGAACCTTGCTTCGCAACAGATAAATGTCCTGACTAGCCACGCGCAAGATATAGGCAAAGTTGCCATTGTGATCAGAGAGATCACTGAACAAACTAATTTGTTGGCACTGAACGCTGCGATTGAGGCGGCGCGGGCGGGTGAACAAGGGCGAGGTTTTGCTGTGGTGGCAGACGAAGTACGCAAATTAGCGGAAAGAACGGCACAATCCACTCGGGAAATTACATCCACCATTCAAGTCATGCAGGCGCAAACGCTGGAGGCGGTGCACGGTATCGGCCAGGCAATGCCGCTGATGGAGCAGGGTGTGGAAAAGGCCAATCTGGCATCGGATGTGCTTCGTAATATACGTGCAGAGTCACAAAATACGCTGGAAAAAATCTCACAACTCTCTGTACAGGTTGACGAACAGTCTCAGCTGGCGAACAATGTGGTTGATGGCGTGACCCAGATTCTCGACATGACGGCGAATACTGACAGTGTGGCAGAAAGAATATTACAAACCTCGGTGGTCATTTCGCAGACTTCTGCTGAATTGCTTAAACAATCCAAGGGCAATAACAGATTATCTTAACCCTAAAAATGAATGTAACTCCGCAGTCCAAACCCCTGTTTCACCCACATAAATAAGGAGATAAAAATGGCTCTTATCAGTTGGTCTAATATGCTTTCAACCGGCATCAGTGAACAAGATACACAACACAAGAAGCTCATTGATTTAATCAACCAACTCAATGATTCAATGCAGGCTGGTAAAAGTACTGAAGTGTTAGGCAAGGTATTGTCGGAACTGGTGAACTACACCGTTTACCACTTCGGCTATGAAGAAAAGTTAATGGCACAACACAAGTATGAAGACACTCCCGCTCATAAGGCGGAGCACACAAAATTTGTGCAGACAGCCGGCGATCTTAAAAAGAAATTCGATTCCGGCAACGCAGTCATCTCGGTAGAAATTATGAACTTTCTGCGTGACTGGCTTACCAATCACATCATGAAAACTGACAAGAAAATGGGACAAGCTTTGGTTAAAGCCGGAGTCAAGTAAGTGATTGTTGGCAGCCTCTGCTTAATGTTGGCACTGCCTTGGTTTAAAAATGGATTTTCTATTATGCTCCTCATTCTCGCGCAGGCGGGAATGAGGAACTTTTGACCCTAATAATGGAAAGTCTCGATTCAACTCTTCAGTGTTTCACTAAGATGAGGTGCAATCACTTGTAACAGTTGTGCAAATATTTTTGGGTTGCCAGCACATAAGTGCCCGCTCTTTAGGAACCCTTCGTTGCCTTGCAAATCTCCCACCATACCTCCAGCTTCAGTTATCAGTAGGCATCCGGCAGCAATGTCCCAAGGTTTAAGTCCTGTTTCGAAAAAGGCATCGTAACGACCGGCTGCGGTCCATGCTAAGTCCAAGGCGGCAGAACCGGCACGACGCAAACCTGCTGTTTTTTGGATAACATCACGCAAGATATTCATGTATGCATCAAGGTGATCCATTTTGGAGTAGGGAAAGCCCGTGCCGATCAAGCTATCTGCAAGATGGTCGCGCTTACTAACGCGGATGCGTTTGTCGTTTAGAAATGCCCCTCGTCCGCGACTGGCTGTGAAAAGATCGTTTTTCGTCGGGTCGTAGATGACTCCTTGAGTAAGCACACCATTATGTTGCAATGCAATAGAGACAGAGTATTGCGGCACACCGTGTAAAAAGTTGGTAGTGCCATCAAGCGGGTCAATAATCCAAAGGAATTCCGATTCTCCTTGGGAGCCGCTCTCCTCTGCCAAAATTGCATGATTGGGATACACATCCAGTATCGTCTGGATGATCGTATGCTCTGCAGCACGGTCCACTTCACTGACATAATCAGCATTTGATTTTTTGGTGACCGTGAGATGATCAATGTTATCGGCGGCACGGTGAATAAGATTTCCGGCGCGACGGGCGGCCTTCACCGCGATGTTGAGCATGGGATGCATGTGAACGAACCTTTTTAATGAACGATGAAAACGGTTGCTATTTTAGTTGGTATTACGCTTTCAATAAACATGAAAAACGGATATTTGCATTTGAAACATCTAGCCAAACGTAAATTAACTCAGCCTTTATTTTTGTTTTCAAGATTATTCGTGTAGAATGCCGCGCTTGCAATTTATAAAGCTCATGGAATTAATTGTGCTCGAGAATAAGTTTTATAAATTGAGTGCCAAGGATTAATTATCTTGGTACACAGCAACAAAGACGCGCCCGTAGCTCAGCTGGATAGAGTACTTGGCTACGAACCAAGGGGTCAGGAGTTCGAATCTCTTCGGGCGCACCAACACATAAGGCTTCCAGCGATGGG
>CAIWKC010000207.1 GCA_903913145.1 uncultured Gallionellaceae bacterium
CAAGTATGACGACATGTCTCGCCTGCATAATTTATTATAATTGTATATAAACTCAGATTCAAATTTCTGTCAAATTGAAATCCAAAATAATAATAAGTTATATCTTTACTTTTTGTCAAATCATTGCCATTCGTTCATGAAATTAGTTTTGATACATGCTTTGATAGCCACCGGACCCAGGAAATGACATTTATAAAGCTGCGAGGCAACGTCGAATAGCTTCCGCCATTTGGTTACCACTCTGAAAACGGTCTCCAGGTTTTTTGGCTAGCGCGCGATTGATGACCTCGCACACAGAATCAGGAACGTCCGGTTTGATCGATTTAATATCCACATGAGGATCTTTTACAATGCTGTACATCACACTTGGGCCGGAATCTCCGTTGAAAGGATAAGCCCCGCTCAGCATCTGGTACAGACTGATGCCGAGAGAGAAAATATCAGACCTTCCACTCATTCCGGTCGCAAACACCTGTTCAGGTGACATATAAAAGGGCGATCCCAGTACGACTCCACCCCGAGTTTTGGTAAAATCTTCTTTCTTTGAAATGCCAAAGTCCGTGATTTTAACAAGATCGCTTATCGGGTCATACATAAAGTTGCCTGGCTTGACATCACGATGTATCACTCCTTGCTCATGCGCGTAATCCAGTGCCTCGGCAACCCTGGCAATGATGTCTAGTGTTTTTTCCAGTGGCAGCAGCGAGTCAAGATTGATGTGCCTGGATAGCTCAACACCCTTGAGAAATTCCATTGCGATATAGGCGGTGCCATTTTCATGTCCTACATCGTAAATAGTCACAATTCCCGGATGATCAAGCCAGGTAAGTATTCGTGCCTCGCGCAGGAATCGCTCTTCCGCTTCACTTGATGTACCGAGTTCGCCCGCCAGAGTCATTGTTTTGATCGCTACGGCGCGACCGCTTATCGTATCTCTTCCTGCATAAACGGTTCCCATTGCTCCTCTGCCGATTTCGCTTTTAATTTCAAACATTCCCAACATTCTTTTCGGTGCGATAACCGCGTCGAGCTGTTCGGTATGTGCCACTTTATTGAGCACCCCCGAAGTAAGTCGAAGTGACAACAGGGCACAGTCGTCTTCCAGGACGCTTGTTCCAGTATGGTTACTAACCTCCCGACGAATAGTGTCCATCAAGTCTTCGAGGGGTTGTCTGCTGGCGCGCTCGATAACACCGCCCAGACGCTCTTCCGAAAATTCTTCATCCGAAGAGTTCCGTGCTTCAGTCACGCCATCGGTATAACAAATCAACGTCTCTTCGGGAAGAAGTGTAATTTCTTTCGAAGTGTAATTCAGATTTGGAATCACCCCCACCAATGTGCCATTTGGTATCTCAAGTGGTAACACTTTGTTTTCTTTAAGCAGGAAGGGTGCGCAATGTCCTCCATTGGAATAAATCAGACGCCCACTCTCCACATGCAAGAATGCGCAAAACAGTGTTGCAAAAAGACTAGTGTCGTTACCTATGCATAACTGATCGTTGATCTTAACAAGCAGTTCGTCCGGGCGCAGCGTATTCATGGCGGTGATATGAATCAGACCAATGGTTCGTGCCATGAACATGGCAGCGGCAATTCCGTGTCCGGATACATCACCGATGCAGATGAATAAATTCTTGTCGTCTACGAAAAACGCTTCGAACAGATCTCCCCCAACCTCGGAAGCAGGCTCCATGAAAGCAGCGATCTCAATGTCGTCACGATCGGGAAACAAGGGGCGTCGCAGGGGAAGCATGCTGGCTTGAAGTTGATGGGCCACTTCCAATTCCTTGCGCAGATGTTGCAAAGACATTTGCTTGCGTTGATGCTCCAGAATGGCTTCATTGGCGCGACGGGTACGGTCTGATAAGGCCACCATCATATTGCGTGCAACGCCGGGAATGATCATCACACGATCCCAGAACATTTCCTGTGTCAATTTCAGCACGCGCACATCGCTCAGTGCAACGACATGAGCTGACACTGATTTGCCATCAATGGCGGAAAGTTCGCCTATGCATTCACCAGGAAGAATGGGAATACCCACTTCGGAATCGTTCTTGCTATCGAGATATGCCCCCAGTTTGCCGGAGAGCAATACATAAACGTTGGTATTAACATCCCCCGATCTCAACATGGTTTCGCCAGCTGACATTAACATCACTTCACTTCCTGCCAAGGCCTCCATCACAGCAGCTTCATCTGAACCACGAAACATGGCAATCCAGCCCAACCCCCTGAAGCGTCGCTTCTCACGCCGCCTGTCGTACAAAGGTTTAACGCCTAAAACGCGACGATCCGGGCCGTGATTGAAACTCCTCACTACTGCACTTTGCAGACTATGACTCTCCACTGACTGAGTAGCAGATTGCCAACTCACAGAAAAGGTTAGATTATTGCAACCATCAATATACTGATAGCTCAACTCATCGGAAAAATTGCGAATCATCGTCACGCCCAACCCACCCGCCTTCGCATCCTCAAGCAACAATGGCATTGGCTTATCTTCCATCTCAAGGGGATTGAACCGGGTACCAGAATCTATCAGGGTGATACTGGCCTGTTGAACATCAGCGTGGTTAGAAAGTTTGAAATGGAGACGGATAGAATCGTCCAGAACTGTTGAACCGCCGTGATCTACAACGTTGGCTAGCGCCTCATTCAGGCACAAATCAAGTCGGGCGATCTGTTCAGTTGGCACACCCTGTTTGCCACCAATCTCCGCCAGCCACACGGATGCTCGACGAAACTCAACTCCGCCAATGGGTGAGGTAAAAACCATCTCTGATTTGGCAGTGAAAGCATCCATAATTGCAAGTATTTAAACAAGTAAAGCTTTTTCAGCTTCCGGATAATTATTGCAAATAGGTAACAAGGTATTGATGCCGACAGCTATTAGTGTTTTGGCAACTAATGAATTGTCGCTTGCTAACAGCACCATGCGTCCACCCAGCACATTAAGCGCGCGTGCATTATTAATTAGTGCGCTGATGCCGGCGGAATTCAGAAACGTAACTTCAGTCAGATCGACTAACACCTGACGATTTTCGCTAGCGACTAACTTCGCAAGCTGTTGTGCGATCTCTTCGGTGCCCAAAGCATCGAGACGTCCGGTCAATAGTATATGGCGAAAATTTGCGCTACGATCCTCGAATGAAATAGGCATGAAGGCTCCCTGAAAATTAATCCATTGGTGCCAAACATTCAAGCAATGAGCCTTGGGCTTCCGGTAGCGTCTTGAACATTTTCAGCAACACACTGATACCTGTGGTCTCAAGCGTTTTCGTCACAATCGCATTGTTTCCGACAACAAGCACCATGCGCCCACCCTTTTTTTGCAAAGCCTTGCCATTTGAAATCAAAGCGCGGATGCCTATTGATGCTAAAACTGTTAGCTCTGAAAGATCAACGATTATGCAACGCTTGTTTGACGCTGAAAGCTCCGTGAACTCTTGAGCTATCTCCTCAGTGCCCAGAATATCCAGTCGTCCGGAAATTGTGATGCACCTCATATCCTCGCTTACATCCGTATGAGAAATCATAACTATATCCGCCCTTTGAAATTGTAGTAATTCGACAGTTTGAATTCTAGTCCAGATTTGCAGAAATTACATAGAACTTATATCATTTTCATCTAGGACAAACCTACTTATAACTGCCTATATATATTGTAAAAATATCTAGATATATCTAGGCAGACGTTTGCTACTCACGGGAGAAATTGAGGTAAGAGTGGCCAAACAGTTTTGGAGAAAAAGGTAAAAATACGTACTTCTAATGCCTTTTGTTGGGCATTGCCATAACGAGCTATTTGGCAAACGACTACTTAGAACAAGTAATGACTAATGAAATCCAATTTGGATAAGCAACCATGAAATGAATCTCATGTGTTCAATTCATGATCGAACGAACATAGATAAAATCGATTGCCAGCAAAAAGAAAACAGTCAGCAGTGGAACCATCCGTTTAACTAATACTTTGAAGAAACTGTGCCGGCTATTTCGTTTCCACTTTTTCCAGAAAAAAAGAATGAACATTGGCAACCAAAAAGCACATACGATAGTTATGGAAAAAGGACTAGTCAGATAAGTTGGCCTATCAACTTTCAATGATGCATCACTCAGTACGTAGTAAATGCCGGTTAATAGATAGGCAAAAACAACAGGCCAAAAGTAGGGAGCAATAACCGACCACAACATAACCATAAATTCCCTCCATGTTGAATAACTTACTATAGGAATAAGCCAATCCAAATTTGGAATGTAAATTCTCTTTAGGCAGAGTCAGAATATAAGTTCTAATTCAATTAGGCAATTTTCAAAGCCTGCTTACTGGATTAATTGCGCCGGATATTCTTGAAACTCATCTTCCCCAGACTGGAATCATGCTACCAGTTTTGTTAAATCCGAACAATGGAAGAAACTTTTACCCTCGATAACTTTTATTTTGCATTCGCCAATTTCAACACGCCATTAAAAATACTTTACTTTTGGAAAATACTTATGGCAAAATCAAAAAAAATAGAAAAAATCATAAAATATAACGAAACCCATAATTTAATCAAGGGTATTCATTCCTAGGAGGGTATTAATAATAGGGTTGGTGCTTTCACCGCAAGCAGCGGGGAATGCAGGCCCATATATATCTATTTAAGGGGCAATTTGTGAATATCATTTGGTCTGCAAACTCCAGAAATTATTTCCGCGCTTCTATTCCTGCATTCTTTGTACTGGTCCTGTCGAGTTTGCTCTCAGCACCAAACTCTCAAGCTGCCGAAGACAAATTCACCCTTAGTGGTTTTGGTTATCAGGATTATCGCATCGCTAATACCAATATCTATGAAGGTGCCGATAGTCGTGGTACTTGGGAAAACGGCATTCTTGCGCTTGTGATGTCAGCCAATGTAAGTGATAACGATACCGCGTGGGCGCAATTGGAAACCAATCCGAGTCAACCGACCGAATTCACTTGGGCGTTTCTCGACCATCGCTTCAATGATGACCTGTCCATTCATATTGGGCGCATCAAAATGCCCTATGGTCTATACAACGAATATATCGACAACAAGGCATTACAACTCTCGGCCATCCGACCAAGTTCGTACAGCTTCCAGGCTGACATGGTACATGATGCCTATCAGGGTATTGGAGTCGATTGGACTGTGGGAAGTCTTTTTATTCAGTTGATGGAAGGAAAGATATACACCCCTGTGAATAATGGAGCGATAACCGATGCTTTCACCGGCAGAGATCGTATGTACTTGGGATCGCACATTACATGGAACACACCGATTGAAGGATTGCGTTTCATGTTTTCGAGCTGGGATGGTCAGGTAGAAGATAACACTGGAATCCAAGCGACACCGGGGCTTGGGCCGTTGGAAAAAGAAACCCGCAGGATGTATTCGGTGGAATATTTGACCGACAGACTCGACCTCAAAGCTGAGCACAACAATCACATTGTTCCTCCTAATGCTCCCCACGACAGCCAACCTGTTCCTAATTGTTCCGTTACCGTTCCGGGAAATCCGCCAACGACAGCGCAATGTATGCAAGATGCTATTCCCAGCGCACCAAGCAATACCACCGTTTCATGGTACGTTCAGGCTGGTTACAAGTTCGGGCCGTGGACGCCCTATGCTCGATATGACTACTTTGTGCATGATGATAGTGATCCGGGCGACCCAGGTTCTTATCAAAAAGAATGGGTATTTGGTGTTAACTACAAGATCGATGCTAATTTGAACTGGAGAATCGAAGATCACATCATAGATGGGTATGGCTTAGCAGTTGCCACAGGGGATATGTCTTACGGAGGCGGTGATACAAAGTGGAACATGATGGCAACAGAGATAAATTTCAAGTTTTGATTTTCAGTACTATATTAACTTTCTGCCTAATTTAAATTTGCTAATCAACGATCATTAGTATTTGCTTTTTGAAACAAGTCAATAAGATGCTCTTAAATGCCATATTGATAATGGCATTTTGGGCTTCATCCGCAAATTCTTTCGCGGGTGTCGTAGCGATAGTGAACAACGTAAACACCTTTGCGGACATGCAGATTATTGACAGGCATTTCACTCTGGAAATTAAATCCTGGCCCGACGGATCATGGGCGATACTCAAATTTATCGGTGGAAAGTGAACGTGAAGAGTTCTGCATGGCCTATACCGGAAAAGTGCAGATAGGATCGATTCCATTTTGGCGAAAGCAGTTTTTGTCGGACGCGGAAAACCTCGCAGAATATTTATATCTGATGCAGAAATCTTGGAAGAGGTAGCCAAAGAAAAAGAAGCTTTGGGTTACGTGAAAGAATCAAGTTTGAACAATTTGGTCAGAGTTGTTCATTAGGGACTACCACTTAGGCAAATCAGGATAGAGATGAATTTTATATACCGAGTGGTTAACTATAAAAAGATCTATAGCGCTGTTTCAGTGCTTTTCACGCTCTGCGCGATGTTTGTCATTGGCTGGACAATCGTCCGCTACAACGAAGTGGAACGCGAATCGCCGTTAGTCCAAGACCTTGGCATCTATTCAGACGCCTTAGAGAGCGGCACGACTAATGGCAAGGCATTGGGTGCGGCAATGCTGTTTGGACTCCATGACGAAGATACCAAAAAAATAGCGCTGGGGAAATTGCCGCCCAATTCGCCAGTTTACGTTTCATCGCTTGATTCTTTACGCGAGCTATACAATCTCGATACTATTTTTATAACTAATAGGCAGGGCATCATTGTCGCCTACAGTAGCGATGATCATCATGCTGCTATCGGCCTCGATTTCTCTTCTCATCCATTCATTCAAACAGCGATGCAAGGAACACCGAGTGTGTACCCTGCCGTTAGCCTGATTAGTCATGATCGGGGAATATTTCTCGCATTACCCATATACGCCACTGATAAAACCACATCCAATGTGATCGGCGTCACAGTATTCAGAGTCAGCGCAGAGATGTTGGAGGGTCTGCTTAAAACATGGAAAGGTGGCAGCGCCGTTTTGTTATCCCCCGATGGAGTCGTTTTTGCCTCGAACCGCGATGAATGGGTATTTCGAGTCGTAGGCAGCTTGAACTCTCAAAAGATATTCCGTATCAAGGAATCACGGCAATTTGACGAAGTATTTGATGATTTAATCGCTACACCTATGCCATTTACGCCAGAAACATTTACGCGTGATACTTTGGAAACGCACATTGATGGTGAACGTTTTGCTGTGCGTAGCCACTTGATGGAATGGGTTGATCCCAATGGTAGCTGGATGCTGGCATTTCTGGAGCCGCGCCCACCTTGGTGGACTCAATGGAACGTGCTTGGCTTTGGAGGTTTTGCCGGACTGATCGTAGGCATGGCATTCTTCTGGATCTATTATCTCGCACGCAGTGAGGCGATACGGCAAGAAAACTTCCGCATACTGGAAGAAGCTAACCTGAAGGCGGGCGAAGCTACTCTCGCTAAATCAAGGTTCCTCGCCAATATGAGCCACGAGATAAGAACCCCGATGAACGCCATCATCGGTATGTCCCATTTGGCGCTCAAGACTGAGATGACGCCGCGCCAGAGAGACTATATAGATAAAGTCCATATTGCTGCCAAGTCGTTACTCGGCATCATTAACGATATCCTCGATTTCTCTAAGGTAGAAGCAGGCAAACTGGAACTAGAAAGAACGCGATTTATCCTTGAAGAAGTGGCTGGCAATTCGCTTTCTTTATTCAACCAGCGTTCACACGAGAAAGAACTCGAATTACTGTTCGATGTCACCGATTCAATGCTGCTTGGAGAATGCGGAGCATTGCTAGGTGATTCTATGAGACTAGGCCAGATACTCACCAACCTATTGTCGAACTCAATCAAGTTTACTCACGAAGGCTTCGTCAGATTGAGCATTAATACAGAAGAGCGCAGTGATGACGACATTCTGCTGAAATTCTGTGTAAGCGACACCGGCATAGGCATTAGTCCTGAACAGGTGGACAAACTGTTTCAAGAATTTTCTCAGGCAGATGGCTCGACCACGCGAAAATATGGCGGCACAGGGTTAGGCCTGAGTATCTCGAAGAAATTTGTAGAGATGATGGGCGGACGTATCTGGGTCGAAAGCAAAGCTGGCGAAGGATCGAACTTTTTCTTTACTGCACGTTTTCAGATTGCCAAACCGTTGCCATCGGTTCCTGCAGTGCTCGGGGGCGCAAGCAAGTTGCGGGTGCTGGTGGTAGACGACCATCTTGAAGCTAGAATGGTAATCGTCGATCTGCTCTCCGCGCTAGGCATTGGCGCAACTGAGCACGGAATCGAATGTGCCACCAGTGGGGTTGAGGCGCTGACGATGATTAGTAAAGCAATAGAAATGAACCATCCATATGATTTAATGCTGCTCGACTGGGTCATGCCGGAGATGGATGGGAGTTCCGTGTTGCAAAAACTCCAAGAAAGCGGCATGTCACCGCTGCCGCTTTCGGTGGTGGTTTCCGCCTTTGATACTGAGGTCATGCACGAAGTCGCAGGACATCTTGGTGCCCAACACTTCCTGCCCAAGCCGGTATTGCCAGAATCTTTGCGCCGCATGATAAATATCCTGACCGGGGATTCCAATATTGGACACACCGGTAGCCAAAATATCAGTAATGATTCTAATTTAAAAGACATGTGCGTGCTGCTTGTGGAAGACAATCCGATCAATCAGCAACTTGCTGTCGAGTTAATGGTAAGTCGCGGAATCAAGGTTGATGTCGCTAACAATGGACAAGAAGCGCTCGACAAGTTGGCGGATGTAACTTCCTCCTACTACAACATCGTACTCATGGACTTGCAAATGCCGGTGATGGATGGCTACGAAACAACCCGTCGATTGCGTGCCGACCCGCTCTATTTCAATCTTCCGCTTGTGGCCATGACAGCACATGCAATGATAGAAGAACGGCAAAAGTGTCTGGCATTGGGCATGAACGATCACATTAGCAAACCGATAGAGCCTGACGATTTATACGCCATGCTGGCTCGCTTTTACACCGCTCCAACCGCAACTGTTGCCGGCAAAGCGATTGTAAACTCAGATAACCAGCCTGTCGCCACCAGCGAAGATTTGCCGCTACCCAACATTAAGGGTCTGGATGTTGCCAGCGGCTTACGCCGTGCTGCGAACAACCGAAAACTTTATAGTCAGTCGCTGTCAAAATTCGTGACCGACTTTGCCAACAGCCACCAGACATTTACGCTACACTTTACCAATGCGGAATGGAATGAGGCAGAACGTTTGGCCCACACGCTCAAGGGACTGGCCTCCACCTTGGGTGCAAACGATGTGTCGTTTTCTTCAAGCCAGTTGGAAACCGTCTGCAAGGGCAAGCAAGTCGAAGTTGCCTCTGCTGCCTTGTTCGAACTGATGGCATTATTAACTCCACTGCTCAACGCATTGCAACAACATTTTGCCGAAGGACAAGCATTAAATCCCATGGATGAAGTGTCAGACACTCCGACAAGCGAACCACCTGATTGCTTGCCACATCTGCTGCAACTTTTGAGTGAGGGGGATAGTCACGCCATCGAGTTTTGGGAAATGCACTATCAGGAATTTTCCCGAGCTATGACACCGCAAGCAGCTCAGCGCATAACCATCGCTATGCAAAATTTTGAATTCGATACCGCTCAAACGCTTTTGACTGATTTTTCAGCAATGGTGCCGACATCCGAGCCTTTGCAATTGAAAGATAAGTCATGACTCCATCCACTAATGAACGTCCAACCATTCTGGTAGTGGACGACAGCCCGACTAACTTGAGTTTACTATCCAATCTGCTCAAGGAAAAATATCGCGTCAAAGTAGCCAACAACGGAATCAAAGCGCTGGAACTTGCGGCGGTTACTCCGCCGGATTTGGTACTGCTCGACATTATGATGCCTGATTTGGATGGTTACGAAGTATGTCGCCGCCTCAAAGCTGCAAATCTGACGAGGTTGGTGCCGGTAATTTTTTTAACAGCCAAAACCGAAATAGAAGATGAAGAACTAGGGTTTTCGGTCGGCGCCGTGGATTTTATACACAAGCCGTTCAGCCCGCCTATTGTCTTGGCGCGGGTCATGACACATCTTGAAATAAAATCATTGCATGACTCTCTACGGGTGCAAAACCATTTTATTAAAAAGACCTTTAGCCGTTATATGTCAGATGAAGTTGTCGAAAAACTTCTCGAATCACCCGACGGACTGAACCTTGGTGGAGAATCGTTGACGGTCACCATCGTTATGACCGATCTTCGCGGCTTTTCGACAATATCAGAAAAAGTGCCGCCAGAATCTGTTGTCAGGATGTTGAACAGTTACTTATCGCGCATGACCGATATCATTTTCAGATATTCCGGCACTATCATTGAAATTATAGGCGACGCAATAATGATTATATTCGGCGCGCCGGTCAGCCGTCCAGACGACGCGGATCGGGCAATTATTTGTGCCCTGGAAATGCAGCTTGCCATGGATACAGTAAACGAGCTTAATAGGAAATTTAATCAACCTGAACTGGAAATGGGTATTGGCATCAATACGGGCAAGGTTGTTGCCGGAAATATAGGCTCAGATATGAGAGTGAAGTACGCCGTTGTCGGAAGCAATGTCAATCTGGCCGGAAGGGTGGAATCATTTTCCGTCGGAGGACAAGTTCTAATTACTGAATCGACCCTTAATGCTGCCTCATTGAACATTGAAGTGAATGACGAGCACACAATTTCTTTTAAAGGCCTTGAAAAACCAGTTAAAATATATGACGTTACCGGGATTGGTGGTATGTTTGATTTTACCGGTGACAGAGGTACATATGAAATTACCTTGCCACATCCCGAAATAGAATATGAGTCCCTGGAGAAAGAGATTCCCGTGTCTTTGGAAATTCTGGATGGCAAATATGCTACCGGCGAAAAAGTGGCAGGTCGAATTTTAAAGTGGGCGAAAAAGTCTGCTATTTTCACTGCTGAAGTTGAATTGACAGAATTGATTAACTTGAAAGTTTATTTTAAGGATCAAAGTACCAGCCGCGATTGCATAATTTATGCAAAAGTGGTGAATGCAAAACCAGAAATATTGAACTGTTATGAAATGCGTTTTACCAGCTTGAAAAACGTTTTACCTGAGCTTGAAATCGGCAACTTTGTATAGTCTCGCCGCAGACGAAGTCATCGAAGTTATTTCAAAATATAGCCGGTTGCGCAATTTTGAATATGGTCATGGTGTTATCTTTCGCACAGCAAGCATAAAAAACATATGATTTTTGAAAGGAAGAATTTCGAAATCTCCTGCTTTGACGCGGCTAATATTAAGAAGTACAACTAAAAGAGATCCCATTATTTTGCCGGTTCGCTGGCGCAGACATAGGAAAAGCGAATATGGTTACTCCAGACATTCATGAAATTAGTCGGTTATTGGCAGGCAGTGAATTGTTTGCGTCCCTATCCACTGATGCACTGAATGAACTGGCAATACATGCCGAAGTCCGGACAATACCTGAAAAGGAAGTAATCTTTGAAAAAGGTGCCTTGGGTTCTGAATTATTCGCCATTCTAAATGGCCGAGTGAAAATCAGCTCATTCTCGGAAGATGGCAAAGAGATTATATTTACCATTTTAGAGAGCGGTAATTTTTTTGGTGAAACAGCGCTGTTAGACGGACAAAACAGGAGTGCCACCTGTACAGCAATTGAAGATTGTCAGATGGTTGTTATCGAGAGAGAGGGATTTACGTCGTATCTGCAAAAATATCCTGCTTTAGCAATTAATCTTCTCTCTTTGCTGAGTCAGCGATTGCGGAAAAAAGATGAGCAAGTTGAAGAAATTTCCTTTTATCAACTACCCGCGCGCCTGGCAAGAAAACTGTTGGCTCTTGCTGCGGAGCATGGGGATGTCGTTGGGTCGAGAATTGACATTGCCATGAACATTTCACAGAATGAGTTGGCAAATATGGTCTGCGCCAGTCGAGAAAGTGTAAACAAGCAACTGAGTCAATGGGCTAAAGATAAATTAATTTCTTTAAGCTCACGACTGATTACCATTGAAGACAAAGATAGACTTCTTGAAATTGGCAGGAAAAGCGAACGTTAATAATAATCCTTCTTCTGTTGCTCACTGTTATTCCAATACGTACTTGCGAAAAATCATATTTAACGCTTATTTAACAGTTTGAGTGTGACCTACATCACAACTTTTTTGAACTGTGATGTAGGTCACATTACTTCATGTCTGACTTTCCTTAATATACGTTTAAATATACAAAAAGCCTTGTTCATATGTAAACAAGACTCAAATCTACTGGAGGACAATTAAATAACATGCCAGCCAACTGTCAGGCAGATATGTCTGTTACTTGTGACACTTTTTGCCTCAGTTTAATACAAACACAGTGAGGCGAAAATGAAAAACCATATGCGGTTTATGCCTTACATTCTGCTTTTGGCATTATTGGCATCGTCCGCAAATTCGGTCGCGGGTGTGGTAGCAATTGTGAATAATGCAAACACCTTGGCTGACAAGAAAATGATAGGCAGGCTCTACACCCTGGAAATTAAAGCTTGGCCTGACGGATCACGGGCGATACTTTATGAATTGTCGGTTGATAGTGAGCGTAACGAATTCTGCATCGCTTATACCGGAAAAAATGCAGATATGATCGATTCCAATTTGGCAAAAGCAGTATTTGTGGGGCGTAGCAAGCCTCACAAAATATTTAAAACTGACGCAGATATTATGGAAGTAGTTGCCAAAGAAAAGGACGCTGTAGGTTATGTAAACGAATCCAGTTTAAACGGTTCGGTTAGAGTTGTTCGTTAAGGAGCAAATATAATGGATCAACTGATCCTGCACCTAATCGGCGATTACGTAACTCAAACAGATTGGATGGCGAAAAACAAAACCAGCAGCATTTTTATTGCCACTCTCCACTCAGCAATTTATTCGCTCCCATTTTTACTGCTTTCACCATCCATTTTGGCGATAGCAGTCATATTTGGAACTCATGTGGCGATAGATCGATTTCGGCTTGCACGCTTTGTGATATTTGCTAAAAACAAAGTAACTGAACCTGGCTTGCTGTGGGTGGATGCTTGCAAGACAGGTTTTCATAATGATGCGCCACCTTGGCTTGCCACATGGTTATTAATCGTAGTTGACAATACGATGCACCTTACAATCAATTATGCTTCACTGCGGTGGCTTTGAATTACCGTAAATTGGCAAGTTCAGTTTAAACGGTTGTGAGAGTTTGAGCATGAGAACCAATCAAGGTTGGCATGGCAATATCAAAGTCTGTTATGTATTAATGCAACCGTCAAAAAGCGCTTAAGTAGATAGTGGAACTTTTTTGTTAATTTTCCGGATAGTTTGTAGCAAATACGCAGTCCCGGTTAACCGGCAGAACGTATACTGCAGAAATTAAGCATTGTTCCAAGCGTTGCTTCAGCTTCGTTTATTGACGTAAACGTCCCCAGAAAGGTTGCTTCGTTATCGTAAAGTCCGCGATGCGTTTGAGGATCTACTGTGAGGAATATTTTAAGCATTTCAATCTCCCGTCAAGTTCACTAAATCTACTCAAGGGCTGTGTTAAATTATCCCCGTTCAATCAGTTGATAAATCAGCGAGCCCTGCTTTTTTAACTAATAACTCTTTAACTTCGGTCATTGCTGCTACGCTCAATACCACAAAAATGAAAGCTGCCAACATTACCGAAACAATCAAAAATAGTATTGGATATTTCACTTCTGGCCTCCCTATTTAACTATCAATGACATAACCCTTATGAATTATTTACGGCAGAGTTCGCCAATACTTGAGGGAATAATAAAGAAATCTGTGAAAAGGAGAGCCAACGAATAACAGGAGAAAATGCTTTCTTCTTGAAGGTATGCCCTAAATCAAGTTCAACAGCAATTTAACACCTATGACGTAAAGAAACCCTGCGAATATCTTTTTGAGCGTGGGCACCGGCAATTTGTGAGCCACTCTGGCACCCAAAGGGGCAGTAAATATACTTGCGACCACCAGACCTGTCAGAGACGGAATATGGACAAACCCCAGGCTCCACTCCGGCAAATTTTGTATACTCAAACCATTAATAACGTATCCAATGGTACCTGCAACGGCAATTGGAAATCCGATTGCGGCGGAAGTACCAATCGCGTTATGCATCTTGACGTTGCTCCAAGTCATGAAAGGCACAGACATTGCCCCCCCGCCGATTCCGACAAAACTTGATAACACCCCAATGATTCCTCCTGCCATGAACATGCCCATTGAACCGGGTAAGTTTCGCTTTGGTTTGGCATTGATGTTCAGCAATAATTGCGTTGCCACATAAAATACAAAGAAAATAAAAAACCCCTTGAGCAAGCTTGCCGAAAGCTGTGCCACCAAAAAAGTGCCCGCAAGTGTGCCAACGAGTATCCCAGGGGTAATTCTCTTCACAATATCCCAGTTCACTGCACCGAGCGCATGATGCGCGCGCAGACTGGATACAGCTGTGAACATGATGCTGGCAAGCGATGTGCCAATCGCAATGTGCATCATATGATCAGTTGGAAAATGTTGTGTTGCGAAGATGTACATCAGGATAGGAACAATCACAACTCCGCCTCCTATACCCAGAAGGCCTGCCAAAAAACCTGCAATGCTGCCTGCAGCAAGATATACAAGCATGAATTCAAAACCGTTCATCTGCTATTTTCCTAAACTGACATGCTTATGAGTCCGTTATAAATATTTCATAACGCAAGTTATTCAAAAAATGTATTGCGCTATTTCAACCAATCAACCAGCGCTCGGTAATTTCCGAAATCTTCAACTGAACGCGCCGCAATATGGGGATGCCCAGTTGCGAGCAGTTTCGCCAAGTCATTTCCCGGACCCAACTCTATCGCCTTATCAATACCTGATTCCGCTAGGGCATCCATACCTTCATCCCACCTGATCGTCGTGGATATTTGCCTGGATAGCGCACTGATTGCTTCTTCTCGCGACATGATTGGCAATGCATCAACTGTGCCCAAAATCGTCATTTGCGGTGCAGAAATAGAACTGTCGTTCAAAATAACCCGGAATGAATCTGAAGCTTTAGCGAGATAATGACTATGCGCAGGAATCGTAACAGGTAACCGTACCAGATTAGGATTTAACGATTTAAATTCAGCAACAAATTTTGCAACTGCATCGCTACTGCCTGCAAACACCTCTTCTCCTGCCTTGCGCCTGATGGCAATATCCAAACCGTATTTGTCTATCGCACGATCACGCGCAGCTAGCGTTGAGGGAGAGACCCGGCCGCGCCAGAGCACCATACATCCGCCCGCACTATGCAGACTTTCGGCTGACACATCCATTAACCGCGCTCGCGCTTGAACCAATTTAAACGTTTCAGCCGCGGATAGTGCTCCTGCAACATGATAGCCAATCAATTCACCCAGAGAATAGCCTGCGATCAGGCTAACTTGTGGAAGTAAGGGGGCAATTCGTGCCAAGGTAGCCATCTGGTAGTAAGCAATGGCGAATTGTGCGTTCGAGTTGAGAAATATTTGTTGATCATCGAGACGCTCCCACCACTGACCTACATCCTGTCCCAGGACGTCACTTGCCTCCTGCCTGATAAATTCACATTCGGGGGCCACGAGAAGTTCGTCCAGCATGTTGCGATGTTGGCCAGCCTGACCCGAGCAAAGTATGGCAAGTCGCATTTCTATATGTGTCTATGCAAAGATTCAAATTGATGCACAGCCCAAGTGGCCGCCACCAGATCGGCACTGCCGCCCGGGCTAAGATTGCGAGAAATGAATGCACTGTGCATTGCAAGAATGCGTTTCTGCCAACCGTAAGTTGTGACACCACCTGAGTGATTGAATTCTGCGGCAGCGCTGCGAACAAAATCAAGGCCCCCTAAGCCGCCTCTCCATAAGATATTGGTATCAGGCAGATGTTCCATCAAAACCAACAACGTGCCGATAAGCGCTGTTTCGTGATCATGACCGGATTGAATGTGCCTGCGCAGTGACGGTAATCCAATGTTATACACACTTGGAAAACCCGATGCAGCTTCCAACCTTGCGCCCCCGACCGCATGTTTATTGAAAACTTGGTTACCGTGTGAAGATAAATTTTTTTCACGTCCAGACAAAATATCTGCCCCCCAAAGTTTGGCTACAACCGTCCCGCATTCAAGATTTGATACGGACAGGTCAGTCATTCTTTTGGCAGTGGCCGCCACTAGCAAACCTAAATTGAAGATCGCACCACGATGCGTATTAATGCCACAAGTGGCTTTAAGCATGTTGCGTTCAGCCTCAATCCCTATCGTTTGAAGAGCAGAGAAAGATTGCCCAAGCACACCTGCACGAGCCATGGCTTCGAAACTACCCTTCAAGGCGTCGATACTCGAAAAAAAAGTGCCCAAGTGCATGTCTTGGTGGCTACCTGAATCAACTGGGGAAACAAGTCCCGGCTTGGGCCAAGCCATGACTTCAAACTTTAGCGAATCCAAACAGATTTTCTCAAGACATGAATAATCTACCTTTATCTCGCGGTATTTCTGACCAATGTCGACAAAATTGCCAGCTAGCATTTCTCGGCTTCTTTATCAGGCTGCAAGCAAACTTGCTCGCATAAAATGATCGATTGGCATCATGCGAATTTCACGATCAGATTTGGCCAGCACTTGTCTTGAGGTTGCAGAATGGCGCGCTGTTGCAAGTTCCCGCCAGGCAACTGCCCATCCGGAGATAGCCAAAATTTCCCCATCAATACGCGGAATCACCGGAAAGTTTTCCAATTTATTGAGCAACTCGGTCAGTTTAGTCTCATCCCCGCACTCCAGTAAAAGGTCGAGATCACTTGCTTCATCAAGATATTTGATACCGGTAAATATTTCTGATGACAATGAACCGTAGATTCGCACTGTCACACCTGATTTTTCACAAAGCGCATTCAGTTTGAAGATGTTAGCGCGCCAACTTTGAGGTGCAAACTGAATTGCATCACGGAGCAAAAGTGGACGACGATGCTGAATGATTGCGGCACGATCCGCTTTCAACAAGACACGCGTTCGTGTGGGTGCTGACGGTAACGTAAATCCGAGAATAACTTGGTTCAACGTTTGAGCGAGCGGATCGAATTGTCGGGCAACAACCAGCGGAAAATGATTCTTCACCCAATTTCTAGCGTGCTCTGCATGATCTTTGGAAGCAAACAAACCCGCATCAATTTCGGGATCGAGCCAAATTAGATCATGGCGAAGATAGGGGATGTTCACGCTTCCGCCACAAGCTTTGAAATGGGAGCTGCAAAATGACGACCACCCCGCTCCAATCCTATTTCAGCACGCGCATCAGCTTTAGTAATATGAGCCAATGCATTGGAAATGCGCTGAGGCCAATCGTCTTGCTCCTTCCAAATCTCATGGATGCCCCCCATGCGCCAAAAATTTTCGGCACCGGGTGCAAACACAGGAGATTCTTTCGCCAGCGTTTCCAATCTTTCCAAACTGATTTTCGTTACACGGGACATTGCCCGCAGATCCATCACTCTCACTTGGGCATCCGGCAGTGCGCAAATACAATCGGCCATCATGCCATAGGAAAGAAATCCACCACTGACCGCCTCGCCGTTGATGATGGTCAGGAGCTTATGTCCATTTCTGCGCGCCAGATCGACACATTTGACAATATGCGCAAAGTAGCCGTTGAGGCCGAGCAACTCTTCATGCCGCGACAATGCCTGACCTTGCGTATCTGCGATCAGAATAATTGATCGTGGGGATGTTCGACTTGCTACGTCTTCGCGCACGACATTGAGAATCGCTTCAGTGATTTGAAGTGCTATTGATCCATCAATCGCAGCGTGATCACGTGTTCCGATTACGGCGACATTTTGCCCTCCGACTCTTGCAGTTCCTTGCAGAAAGAGTCCATTAAATATCAGCTCATGGCCTCCTTTGCCGAATAAACGGTCATAGATAGTTTGGTCGTTCATGCTTGTACTCCGAGTTGCCGATTGAAATCAGCAACAGTCATATCTGGAACACAAGAAGGTTCAGAAAATACTTCCTGCCATATTTCTAACCCGTCCCGGGCACGCTCAAAGCGCGCTCTGCGCTTCACAAGTTCTGCCTGCTTTTCCAACAGAGAATCAAGGTCAATTGACGCAAGCGGTTGCGACTGATATTTTTCAGTCAGCTTAATTGCAATAGAACGAAATGCAGGAATTAGATCATCTACTAACTGTGTTGCTTCCCCCACGGCTCGGCGCAATTTACCGCCTGTGACTCGCCAAACTAAAGCACGATCTCTGGAGTCAAACTCTTCCACTCCTTTGACTGTTTCGATCACCTCCGGTCCTGACAAACCAAGCCGGCCCTGTTCGGACATCACGACTTCATCGCACAAACGGGTAACAATGCCCATCCCTCCGAATGCTCCGCAGGAACCACCCACGAGTGCAAATACCGGTATTCCTGCAGCCTGAACGTCAAGTACGGACCGCACTAATTCGGAGATCGCAATGAGTCCCGCGTTGGCCTCGTGCAAGCGAACACCACCCGAATCAACCAATAGTAATACTGCAGAAGGACGGTCAGTCAGTGCCTTGCCGAGTAAACCGCAAATTTTAGCGCCATGCACTTCACCGACAGCTCCACCATAAAATCTGCCTTCTTGTGCGGCAATAAGTATTGAATGCCCTGCCAGAGTTGCGGCACCAACAATGACCCCATCATCCAAGGCCAGCGGTATATCCAGCAACGCCAGATGGGGACTTGTTTTCCGCATTTCTGGCGGACAAAATTCAGTAAATGAATTTGCATCAACCAGACCAATTAAGCGCTTGCGTGCTGATGCTTCAAGAAAGCTGATTTGCAGGCCGCTCATTTTGCTTCACCGCAACAAATTTCAAACGCTTGATCGAGGCGCAGACTAACTACTGCAGGAGTTGCACCCGCATCATTGATCGTAAAACCGAGTCCGCCTGCAGGATGACGCAGCGCAAAGTCGTGCAGAACAGCTTCCCAAATTTCGCGAAAGCCATGGGCGGAAGTATTCACGACTAAAGTGCAAACATCGCTTTTCGGGTTGGATTCGACCAGAATCTCCAGATTTCCGGATGAAACGACGCCACAGATTGTGGATCGTATCACTTCCAGTGGTGGCGATGACGATGGCAACGCTAGCGTAAATTTTTCCATAAAGTTAATCCTGTTACCAGTTTCTGAATTGCTTCGGAGGTTCGTACAACCCTCCCGAGGCATGCACCAAATCTTTAATACTTCTTGCTGCAAGCAGGTCGCGAGTCGCATCGCGTTTCCTGATGCCCATATCTTCCGGTCGACGGATAATTCCGCGATCGCGCAAATTTTCCACCATCCGTTTGTCGCGCGCCATGCCGACCGGAGTATAGCCAGCCACGCCACGAATTGCCTGTTCCCGTTCTTGTGGCGTTGTACACAGCAGCAAATTGGCAATGCCTTCTTCAGTGATAATGTGCGTCATATCCTCGCCATAGATCATGACCGGCGGCAGTTCCATATTGGCCGTCGCCGCCAGTTCCCAGGCATCGAGTCGTTCGACAAACGTCGGGTGCATATGCTCTCTAAATGTTTCAACGATTTGCACGACCAGCTTTTGGCCTCGTGGCATCTCGATATTGCCGCGCCCTTCTTTTCCTGCACGCAACCACGCCGGAGAGGCATGGCGTCGTCCGCGCGCATCTGCGCCCATATTAGGAGCGCCACCGAATCCGGCGATGCGACCCTTGGTAGCAGTAGAACTGTTTGCCTGCAAATCGATCTGCAAGGTTGAACCGATAAACAAATCGCAGGCGTAATGTCCTGCTGCCTGACTGAAGGCGCGATTGGAGCGCATCGTTCCATCGCCGCCGACGAAAAAAATATCAGGGCGAGCCGCCGTGTAGCGTTCCATGCCTACTTCTGATCCAAAGCAATGCACAGATTCGACAAAGCCGGCTTCAATGGCTGGAATTAATGTCGGGTGCGGATTGAGTGCCCAGTGAGTACAAATTTTTCCTTTCAAGCCTAGCTCTGCAGCATACGTTGGCAGCAACAATTCGATGGCCGCAGTGTCAAAACCTATGCCGTGGTTCAGGCGCTTAATTCCGTATTCGGCATACAGGCCCTTGATCGCAATCATTCCCATCAACACCTGAATCTCAGAAATTTGCGCAGGATCTCTGGTAAACAGTGGCTCGATATAATTGGGTGTTGGAGCCTGCACAACAAAGTTAACCCAATCGGCGGGAATATCTACTCGCGGAAGCTTATCTACAATCTCATTTACTTGAGCGATGACAATTCCACCTTTGAAAGCAGTTGCTTCAACGATTGCGGGAGTATCTTCTGTATTGGGCCCCGTATACAGATTGCCTTCACGGTCGGCTGCCTGCGCGGCAATAAGCGCGACTCGCGGGGTCAAGTCTACAAAATATCGCGCGAATAGTTCGAGGTAAGTATGTATAGCGCCAATGGTGATTTTTTTGCTTTCAACCAGTCGTGCCAATCGGGCTGCTTGCGGACCTGAAAAAGAAAAATCGATACGACTGACCTGACCCCGTTCAATGAGGTCGATGTGCTCTGGAAGTGCCAAAACTGACTGAACCAGATGAAGATCACGCAATCGGTCCGGATTGGTTTTAACCAAACTGCGTGCGAGAAAATCCGCCTGCTTTTGATTATTGCCCTCAATACAAACCCGATCACCGGACTCAATAACAGCCTCCAGCAATTCAACGATCTTGTCTGCTGAAACTATCCGGCCGGAGGTGAGTCGCTTCGCACGCGCGAGACGTTCGGCGCGGCTGATTGCCAATTTATTCCAACGACCAACAGAAGTATCTGCGGTCGTCATTTAGCATTCATCCCATAGACAGCATCCGGGAAATAGGTGGCGATACCCGGAAAAATGCATATCAGCAACACGGCCAATATCATCAGTCCGACAAAAGGAACAACGCCCCAGATGATGTCTTTGAGCGGGATATCGGGCGCTATATTTTTTATGACGAAAATGTTCAACCCGACAGGCGGATGAATCAATCCCATTTCCATCACGATGGTCATCACAACACCGAACCAGATCATGTCAAAGCCCGCAGCTTTAAGCGGTGGTAAAACAATGGGTGCAGTCATCAGAATGATCGATACAGGTGGCAAAAAGAAACCCAACACCACAACCATTAATAAAATAACAGTTAATAACATCCATTTGGAAAGACTGAGCGCGACGATGGCTAGCGCAGCAGATTGGCTAATGTGCAAATAGCTCATGACATAAGAATAGAGCAACGACATACCAATGATAAACATCAGCATGGTCGATTCTTTGAGCGTACTTGCGAGTATGTGTTTGAGCTGTGACGGCCTCCACATTTTATAAATTATTGCGATCAGGATTAATGCCAAGAGTCCACCCAAACCGGCGGTTTCAGAAGGCGTGGCAAATCCGCCATACAACGCAATCATCACACCAATCAATAATGTAACAAACGGAATAACGCGCGGTAGTAACCTGAACTTATCGGCGAGTGTGAGTTCCATTGCTTCCAGATAAGCTGATTTTTCACCGCCTCTATTGAAGGTATCGAGCGCCTCTTTGTATTCTTTCTTATAACGGAATGCGGCATAACATGAGAATAGAACCACCATCAAAATGCCCGGGCCAATGCCTGCCAGAAAAAGTCTGCCTAAAGATTGTTCTGCTGCAACGGAAAATAAAATCATCACAATTGAAGGCGGCAACAGAATGCCTAACGTGCCACCCGCAGCAATGATGCCTGCGGCGAAGCGAGGTGAATAACCCCGTGAACGCATTTCAGGAATACCGGCACTTCCGATAGCAGAGCAGGTTGCGGGACTTGAACCCGACATGGCAGCGAATAACGCACTGGCAAATACGTTTGCAATACCTAAGCCGCCCGGAATCTTGTGCATCCACGCATGGAAGGCCAAGTACAAATCTGCGCCGGCACGTGATTTGCCGATTGCAGCTCCTTTCAAAATAAATAGCGGTACCGAAAGCAAAGTGATATTTGCCATTTCCTCATACACATTTAGCGTGACCGTATCCAGCGACGATCCGGGCATAAATATGAACATGAAAATGACCGCGATACTGCCCAAAGCAAAGGCAATCGGCATGCCGGAAAACATAAACAGCAAGGTTCCGATGCCATATAGCGCACCAATCATTCCGACGCTCATTTAACTGCTCCCTTGGAGCTTATGCCCACAGCGATCTGCAACAAAATCTGCAAACATAACAATGTCATGCCAACCGCCATCAATCCATACGGTATCCATAATGGCGGCCCCCAGGATGACGATGAAGTTTGACCTTCAACAACAGCCTCATGCAGCATGCTCCAAGTTTTGTAAGTAAAAAAAGTACAGAAAGTGAACGAAGCAATATCACAAAACAGGATACGAAGATGATTTGCCAGAGGTGAAAAAAATCCTTCCAAAGCGCTGATGCCGATATGCCCCCGTTCTGCTTGAACGAAGGCTCCGCACATAAAGATCGCGCCTATCAGTAGGAATACTGAAACTTCATCTTGCCAATCGGTAGGCACTTTCAGGAAATAGCGCAGCACTACACTCAGCGTGAGCACCAGACAAGCAGAAAGCAAAGCAAGCATTGAAACCATCAACACAAGATTGTTTAACTTTGTTTGCCACTTGATTAGCGCGCCCAGTAGACCGCCCACGGGCGGCGTTGAGGTGGGCTTCTGATTTCCCAACTCAAGACCGTGGTTCACAATAATTTCTCAGCGAGTTTGATGATGCGAGCGCAACTTTCGCTTTTTGCAGCATAGTCTTTCCACGCTGTTTCGCGTGCAATCGCTTGCCACTTTTTAACTGAAGCATCTGTCAGGTCATACGCTTTCCCGCCCGACTTTTGATACACTGCTGCCACTGCCTGATCATCTGCTTTAGCCTGCTCCAAAGCGAATTTTTCCATATCGGCACCGACAGTCATGATAATGTCCTGCTGATTTTTTGGAAGTTGGTCGAAGACTGATTTAGAGATCATCAAAGGCTCGAGCATAAACCAGTAAGTTTTGCCACGCCCGGTCGTCAAATGTTTTGCTACCTCCTCCAACCGAAAAGAAATCAAGCTGGTAGATGAAGTCATCGCTGCATCCAGTGCACCTGTCTGCATCGCTGCATAGATTTCATTTGATGGCATCGTCAGAACTGCTGCACCCGCATCCTTCAGCACCATGTCCATTTCTTTACTTCCGCCGCGAACTTTCAGACCTTTGGCATCGGACGGATCAACAATTGGCGTTTGTCGACTGGCAACGCCACCCGCTTGCCATATCCAGCTCACAATAATCACACCCTTTGCCGCAAGCACCTCTGACAAAGCTTTACCGGCTTCCGAGTTTTTCCATTTGGTAGCCTGCTCGTAAGACGTGACCAAGCCGGGCATCAAGCCAATGTTCGTTTCAGGCACTTCGCCTCCCGCATAGTTAAGCGGCATAAGCGACATATCCAAGGCCCCTTTTCTCAAGGCGCTGAATTGAGCATTCGTTTTCATGAGTGAGGATCCCGCGTAGACGGTTCCTTTGAGAGCACCACTGCTCTTCTTTTCAATATCAGCAGAAAACTTTTGGCAAAGACGATCACGGAAATCACCCGCATCGATTGTTCCGCCAGGGAATTGATGTGAGATTTTAAGGTTGAGCGGTTCTGCTACTGACACATTGCCATACACTAGGGAACTGACAAAGACAGTAGCCAAACTAAGCAAGATACGACGATAAACGTTAGTCATTAAATTCTCCTCCGCAAATAATTCAAGATTTAAAAAACTGGGTTTTGCCACTTAATAATGATTGTGAATTATTCTTTCAATTTCGCAAGTTAACATGCCATGAAATGAATATTAGAATTTGTTTGCATACAATCTTTATGACATTGTATACAGATTAACCGTCAATTTAAGTCAAGTCAATCATTGTTTTCATGTAATTTTTGAATTTCGAATTTAGTTACCTTTCTATGCTGAACTGGTTAACACTTAAAACGAATCCTTAAGTCAACTCGATACATCTGAACTCATCAAGATTCTTGTTTAACCGAGATTTTTCATTAAACCTAAAATCCGTCATTGATGAAACTACTAGCCATTCCACTAAACCAGCAAGCTGGCAAGTGGCTGGTTATCCCGCGAAGGCGGGAATCCAGTTATTTAAATAATCCTGCATAGCAGGTCAAAATCTTAATTTTGTCCGCTGCGCGGAGTATTTTTCTTGCTGGATTCCCGCCTTCGCGGGAATGACGGCTCTAATGGAAAATCTGGGTTAGAATGTGATTTTAGTAAAATACTTACAATTAGATGCAACACTGCTAAATGGATTTTTTGGCCAGGTGTGGTTATACATACCCAAAAAAGAATAAAGGAATAGCCGTGAATAAATTAAAGAAATTGTTGCTGTACTGCGTATTTGTCTCCAGCGCAGGAACTGGGTTAAGTTTATGGGCGGCAGAAATCCAGCAAGTCAAGGAAAATCAGACAACTTCTCCAGTCCCGTCAGTATCAACTTCACAGACTCGATCAACTTCTGAATCTCAAGCAATTTCTCAAACCAAAGCAGTTACAAAATCCCAACTTCCGGAAATGGGTGCTGATGAAGCTAAACCTGCCCAAGCATCATTCAACAAAGAAGCAATCTGTACACGGTGTCACAATGAAAGCGAAACGTCACCGGTATTTGCTATCTATCAAACCAAACACGGTGTAAAGGGTGATCCCAGAACCCCAACTTGCCAAAGTTGCCACGGCGAAAGCGAAAGGCACACACGCGACCATGTCAAGGGAGTCAGCAGAGCTTCGCCAGATGTTGTATTCAAAAAAGGCACTTATGCAATTTCGGATGCAAGTGCGCGTGCAGAAAAATGTTTGGCTTGCCATAAAGGAACCGCCCGAACAAATTGGGATGGCAGCCAGCATCAAAAAAATCAAATAATATGTAACAACTGCCACACAATACATGCCGCAAATGACAAAGTTCGTGACAGAAAAACTCAAACAGAAGTATGTTTCACCTGCCACAAAGTGCAACGAGCCGATACTCACAAGATTTCAACGCATCCGATTGATGCAGGGAAAATTGTCTGTTCAGATTGTCACAATCCTCACGGTTCAGTGGGCCCAAAACTGCTAAGTCAAGACACGGTCAATGAGACTTGCTTTACCTGTCATGCTGAAAAACGCGGGCCATTCCTGTGGGAACATCAATCGGTGATGGAAAATTGCACCAATTGCCATACACCACATGGTTCAAACTTAACGCCGTTGCTTAAATCGCGTCCGCCTTTCCTTTGTCAAGGTTGTCATAACGGCCCACATGTTAGCGCTACCCCTATTGGGCCCCAAGCAGGGGGTTACCAAAATGGATGGTCAAATACGACTGCAGCTGGGGGTATTCAATACCCGAGTCCTGTCGGGGGCGGTGCACGCGGCTGTATGAACTGCCATGCGATGATTCATGGATCGAATAATCCTTCAGGTGCATTTTTGCATCGCTAGTGAACATTCGAAATTTTGGGAGCAAAATAATGAAGGCAATTCGATCACATCAATTTTCCATCATTGCGGTCACCCTGTCTGTTCAGTGCGCAATGCTTGCGACATTTTTTACACCACTCACAGCACGTGCTGATGATGATAAAACTACGGATGCTTCCGCGTCGGCCAAACCTACCAGTACGCTATCTTTAGGGGCGGAATATGTACCGATCAATTCTGCCAAATTCGGAGAATATAACGGCCTTGATCAAAGAGGCACTCACTTGATCGGTAATTTCGACTATCGTGGTGGCGATTCATATAATGCTGTTAATGGAGGGGGCGGGACTAAGCGATTTGAACTTAAAGGAACCGATATCGGTACCACTTCGCGAGCATTTAGCCTGGACGAAAGCGACCAAGGAAAATGGAGTTTTGGCTTAAACTTTGATCAATTACGTCACAATTTTACCAATACCTATCAAACTCCATTTCAAGGAACAATGGGAGGTAATAGCTTTACCTTGCCACCTGATTTCGGCAAGATACAAGCATCGGCCGTTGGACAACTTGCAGTTCCCGGCTCGAACAATCTGACGCCTGCTCAATTGAGTGCCTTCAATACGCCCAACGTGTACTCGCAGCGAGAAAATTCAAAATTTAGTTCGAAGTTTGTTTTTGATACACAGTGGAATGTGAAGTTCGACTTTAACCATCTCCAACAATCTGGCGCAAAACTCCAAGGCGTGGCAGGTGATAGTTCAAATGGAACTAACGCGACTGCCGAAACGCCCTTTGTGCTAATGACTCCAACCAACTACACAACGGATACGATAAATCTTGCGCTAAATTGGGCCGGCGAAAAGGGTTATGCAACCACACGCTACTATGGTTCATATTTCAAGGACGCCTATTCAGATGTATATTTCCAAAATCCGTTTACAACGGTTGCTCCGGCTGGAGCAATCCCAACGGATATGATCAGTACGATGCCTGCCAACGAATACAATCAATTCAAATTGAATGGTGGATATATTTTTAGCGCAAGTACTAAATTTGTAGGCGGGATTTCCTATGCACGAAATACACAGAATTCTGCATTTGGCCAAGATGCAACTTACCCCGGTGTGCTTCCACAAACATCACTGCAAGGTCTAATTAATACAACCAATGCTGATTTGAAACTGACAAATAAAATTAGCAAAGATTTACAATTGAGTGCCGGCCTCAAATACAACAAGCGAGACAACCAGACGTCTTCAAATGCTTATGCGTTTAACGTCATTGCAAATGCAACTGCACCTGTAACCACACTCAATAATACCGTGAGTGCTCCCATGAGCAATTCAAAGTCTCAATTAGATATGGACGGAGATTATCGGATTGACAGCCAGCAAAAGGTGAATTTGAACTACGGGTATGAGGAAATTAAACGCTGGTGCAATAATGTAAATTACCCGTTAATTTCGCCCAAACAAACAACCTTCCCAGGATATCCGTCATATACGGCAACGACCTGCGCTGAAGTTCCTGTCAGCAATGAAAGTAAATTTAATGCAACTTACAATCTGAGAGCAACCGACAGTTCGACCCGGTTGCAGCGCGCGCTTTTTCCCGTGGCGCGGGTGGCGGCGCCGGTGCCGCCGACGGTTTATATTCCCTATGCCATTGCG
>CAIWKC010000208.1 GCA_903913145.1 uncultured Gallionellaceae bacterium
GGCTTTGTCGTCATTGATCATTTGTTTGGCCAGCATCATGTAGGACAGGTTGGCTTCCTTGATTTCTTCGTGCAGTTGGTTCGCGTTCATTTCCATCTCCTTGGGCGTGCGTTGTGTGTTTCGATGGCTGCATTGTGCGCGGAGACGTCTGTAGGAAGAATCAGAGGATGTCTAATTCTTGTGTAGGAAGTTGTTTCGGATGTCTTGTAGGAAAAAGTCTTATGACTTTGCGGGCAACGTAGCACCATTATCCGGATACTTAGTCTCCCCAATGACTCGATTAGCGGGTGTTTTGTGGCTTTGTTCGGGCTTGCAGGTTAGAAGAATGCGAGGCGATAAATAAAATACAAGCAAAAAGCACTCCATCCATCGCATTCTTGCTAAATTAATTAATGTTTACCCAAACCCCACTTGGCAGCAGTTATTTTTAGCATGGACAAAACAATTTGAGCAAATGAATCTCCTGCGCATTGAGATTCGTAGGCACCCCAGTCAAATCCATCCGCATCAGCCCCATCGTGCAAATGAAGATTTGAAAAATTCTCCGGCGCGACTGAATAAAGCAGGCCATGCGAAAATGATTGTTGCTGTTCCATAGTCCCTCCTCCAATCAAAATATCACTTAAACGAAACACAATGTGGTATTAGTGTATACGGTAATACTGTTTATTGCAAATAGTAATTTTTGCAGCTGCCGGATGCTCAAATTGCTCGAACTCTATAGCTTGGTTATTTGCGATCGATATTTTGATTGCAAATAAATCATTCTCGGCCGCATCTGTTGCCTAAAGTAAATCTCCAAATACAATCTGTTAAAAGATTAGTCGAAGCTTAGCGTAACTTTATGATGCCCATTGACAGGCTGATCTCGCGAAGGAAACACACTAGTCCGCCAGTTAGCGTCAGCATTGCAGTAGAAAAGAAAATTGAAATTGTGCCGGATGGATCCTTGTTTAATTCAGAGCCGATAAACAATGCGGCGATTACAATGCAAATAAGCAAGGCGCTCGTAGTACACAGTGTTATCGCCCAATGAATCCAGCGTGACCGCCGAATTAGAATCAACATTTCAGATTTTCTATCGGGATTTAACTCTTCTTCGCTTTCATCAAGCGTCCTAAATCGGTCAATCACTCGAGCCAATCGTGTTGACAACACACTAAGAATAGAACCCACTCCCGTAATCAGAAACACCGGCGCAACAGATTGCTGTACTGCATGAGCAACAGTAATAACTTCATACGTAGCGGACATTATTACCCCCAACAAAAAACATAAAATATACGGAAAAATCTCGCAACGGTATACTCAACAGGCAGCTCAAGTGTAGCCATATTAGTAAATATTCAAAAGTCCGGATTGTATGTTAGTCGCTCAACTACAGCACAATTTACTTCAGGAATATGTGCCCTAATTAACTTTTCAGCTTGGCGTGTGCGGGTCGAAATATAGTGCATTGCTCTGGATGTGATTCAAGATACGCACCTTGAACAAGATCAATACAGTACGGAATAGCCGGAAAAACCGCATTCAGACAATCATCAATTGCAGAAGGCTTGCCCGGCAGATTTACAATCAGGCTCTTACCGCGAATCCCTGCTGTTTGCCGCGACAGAATTGCAGTTGGGACAATTTTCAGTGAAGCTGTTCGCATCAGCTCGCCAAAGCCCGGCATTATTTTTTCGCATACTGCTTCAGTTGCTTCCGGTGTGACATCTCGCAATGCAGGCCCGGTACCGCCGGTAGTCACGATCAAACTGCAACCAACCACATCGCTCAACTCTATTAGAGTCGCTTCAATAATTGATTGCTCATCCGGAATCACACGCGCTGATGCTTCCCACGGGCTGCTCAATACACGCGTAAACCAAGTGTAAATAGCAGGGCCGCCTTTATCTTCATATTCGCCTCGACTGGCGCGGTCAGAAATAGTCACAATACCAATGCGGGCAATGTTCATCATATACTTATTTCCTTCATATTTTTAGCTTGAGCCAAGTCATACGGTGTATCCAAATCAAAGAAACTGTTTAAGTGCGGATCACTTCCGCGCAACTCGGTAGCGTTCACATAACGCACAATCAAGTTTGTCAGCACGCCACGTATGCTTTTGTCGCCCATTGCAAAACATTTTCGCATAGCAGTTAAAGTGCTCGTCGCATAAAATGCTGCCAGCGGTTGCGGATGTCCTTCAATAATCGGCACAACAGCTTGCACGGGACCAGTGGGTAGTTCCTCAAATCGATATTTGGCAAGCTGTATAACCAAGTCAGCCTTCACAAAGGGCATATCACAAGCCACCGCAAACATCCACGTTGTTTCCATTTGCGCCATTCCGGCGATTAATCCGGCCAATGGCCCGCTGGCTTTTGCTTCATCACACACTTGTTGCGCTTCTATATCTTTGCGCAATCCCCGCACACTCACAATGACTTTAGGGAAAACTGACCGCATTGTTAGAGTAACATGCTCCAATAATGTCATGCCGTTCAAGACGAGTGAAGCCTTGTCCTGCCCCATACGGCGCGATTCGCCACCTGCCAAAATGAGTGCCGTGCAGTCTTCGATCATGTTTGATCGTAATGCAAAACAAACTCAACAATGCCGCTAATATCTTCAAGCCCGAAATGGGGTAGCAGAGGATGCACTTCATCTACATCCGATACCAACGCAATCAAACCGCTCGCGACAGAGCAACGCGGAGTCCCTGAACATGCCCGACGCAGCACCTCAATCTTTTTTCCGCCGGCATTTGAAAATCCTTCTGCCAATACCAAATCAGCATCACCTAAAAACCGCTGCGCAAGTTTCTGCGGTTCCCGCTCCGCAACATTTGTAGCAACCATTTGCAGCCCTTCTCCCGTCACCAACATACTCACTGCCGCCCCTGCTTGGGTATATCTCCAGCTATCCTTGCCCGGTGTATCTAGTTGAACAGTGTGATGCGCATGCTTGATAGTTGCGACCCGCAATCCGAGCAACGTCAGCTCACGGATTAATTTCTCGATCAAAGTAGTTTTGCCGGAACCGGAGTGGCCGACGATTGAAATAACTTTCATAAATTCAGGAATGTCAATTTAGACCTTGGGGGATTAGAATTTTGTCAAGATACTACAATAAAATTAAATATCCTACTTGTGGCAAGCAGACGAGATAAATTTTGTTAAGCGATAGACAATCTTGCGAAATTCTTCAGATTGACTCACTCTTCTGAACCCAAAGCACTCACTGGCGTTTGGTAAAGTTTTGTCAAAATAAATCAATTTTAGGTGGTTGAGTTGCACTATTACGAGCCTTCATACTTTCACTCATCTCGGAATTTTCGGTGTCCGGCCTATCTTTAACTACATAGTTTTTGTACATCCGATCTATATTGTCTCGGATTGTGGCGGCATTTGATAAATCTCTGCTTTTCAGCATTTCAACCATTTGTAATATATACAGGTTGAGATTGCTAAGGGCGTTCTGTATTTGTTCAATTTGCTGTCGAGTGATGTCCTGAAATTGGATTCCTGCCATTACATCCAAAAACATATTTGAAAGAGTATTACTGGACACGGTGAGATTGGTAAGAGTTTCTTCACCTCGCTTCATCATCTGATGATAATTCCTTCCCATGTCGTTCAAATGTTTCGTTAAGGATTCCAAAACAATTTTCTGCTGATCTATATTGGAATTTGCTAATTTTTCGTTCAGCTGTCCTTCAATTGTCATTGCCACATTACTGATACCTGTTTGAATTTTCGCAACGGCTTGATCAGTTTCTGCAGACAACTTACGCACCTCGTCAGCAACAACAGCAAATCCTCTGCCGGATTCACCAGCACGCGCAGCTTCAATTGCCGCATTAAGGGCGAGAAGGTTGGTTTGAGATGAGATGTTTTTAATCAAATCCACCAGGGAAAAAAGCGATTGAGCCTGTCGCACAACAACAGAAATGCTTTCTCGGTCTGAGTCAAATTCTTTATATCGATCTTGAATAAATTTGTTTAGATTTCCAATGAGTTCGACATTTGAATCAATGCTTCTTTCCCCATTTTTAATCATGAAGTCAGAGTCTATTTGTGCTATTAGTGGCAATACCTACAGCATTAGCAGCAGGAAGGTACATACCATTAGTAGGTATGGTTGAACTAGAAGGTCTAAAGCTAGTGGCAGTTGCAAAGCCTGTAGTTGTAAAGTTTGTGCCATCAAATTGCAATCCTGCTGACTGATTAGGCGTTGTAGTGCCTTGTCCGTAAGGAATGTAATTTGTCGTATAGGTTACTGCAGGTGCTTTACCGTTAAATGTAGACCAATCTGCTGCGCTCAATGCTCCTCTATTGACGGCTGAAGCAGTAGGAACTTGCAAAGTAATAACTGGTGTAGTCGTACCATTGGCTACAGTAGAGCTAAGGTCTGTGCCTGTAGTGCCTAAAGTTAAGGCAGCTACGCTAGTAACTGTACCGCCTGATCCTGTTGCTGACAGCGTGCCACCCGCAAAAGACACGCCGGTGCCAATAGTTACGTTGCTAAAGCCACCTGAGCCATTACCATAAAGGATTGATGTTCCACTAGTTGCGGGCGCATAATCTGTGCCACTTGTGGCCGCACTAATTGCAGTGCCATTACCTTTAAGGATGCCGGTAATGCTTGTAGAAAGAGTCAAAGCAGGTGTTGTGCCACCGCTTGAAGTGCCAGCAAAGCCATTAGCTGAAACAACGGAAACTGCCGTTAAATACGAACCAGCGGGTTGTTTACCATTAAATGTATTCCAGTCAGTAGAAGTTAGATAACCATTTACCGATGTTGTAGCTGCTGCCATACTAATAGCTGGGGTTGTACCGCCTGAAGAAACAACGGGCGCTGTACCTGTAACGCTAGTGACTGTACCACCTGAGCCTGTAGCGGTAATGGTAATAGCTGTAGAGCCGTTATAGGTTGTACCAGTGCTAAACGATACGCCTGTACCAGCCGTAAGATCAAATAAATTACCGCCAAGCGCTACGCCTGAAATGGTGCTATTGGTTAAAGCTGAATTAGGAATAGACGTAAGACCTGAACCCGACCCATTAAAAGTTGTAGCTGTAATGGTTGTGCCTGTAATAGCTAAAGGCGTTGTGCCGCCAATAACCATGTTGTTCATTGTTCCAGCGTTTGTAGGGGCAATCTCAATAGAACCAGTACCGCTAGGCTTTATATGAACATGACCTGTACCAGTAGGACTAATGTCAATTTGTGCGTTTGTACCGTTTAAATTGGTAGAAACATTGATGGACATATTATCGCCACCGCCAGCGCCCACGCTCATTTGCGTAGTTCCACTAGCATTTTTAAGTGATAAACCAGCAGAATTTGAAGCCTGAACAATAGGAGTAGTAAGGCTTGTAGAAGCTGAAAGCGTTGTAAACCCTGTAGCTGCGCCTGTATCATCTATTGTTACTACAGAGTTTTGAATTAGTTTGCCCGTTGTAGTATCAAAACGGGCGATTGCATTATCTGTAGCCGAAGCGGGGCCAACTACATCCCCACCTAGCGATGGGGAAGAATTGGTAATGGTAATAGCCCCAGCGCCGTTGCTAATGCTAATACCCGTACCAGCAGTTAAAGTGGCTTTAGCTAACGTATTACCTGTGGTATTACCAATTAACAATTGACCATTGGTAAAGCTAGTCTGACCTGTACCGCCTGCGGTTACAGGTAAGGTGCCAGAAGTTAAAACTGAAGTAGAAGTAGCGTATAAAGCGCCGCCTGAAGTAAAGCTAGTTAGTCCTGTACCACCATAGCCTGTACCGATGGTAGTTGCGTTCCAAGTACCTACAGTTAGCGTTCCAACACCTGTAATACCTGTGTAAGAACCTGAAATACGAGCCGTATCAATCGTACCGCTGATAATCTGA
>CAIWKC010000209.1 GCA_903913145.1 uncultured Gallionellaceae bacterium
ATCATGAAGACCAATTATCACTTTCTTTTGATACCGCTCAAGGCAAAGGGCCACAATATCTGATAGATCAATTTCAGGTCAAACCAGAAGATATTGAAATTGTGAAGTTGGCTGGCCACGAAAAATTTCAAAAATAGTGGTATAATTATAAGAGCGCCACATTAGCGCCAAAGGAACCAATATGGTCAAAACATTTATTTTTGAGAAGAAGCAATTTGATCAAGAGTTTTATAAACTTGACCAAGCTATAGCCGAATTCGCAAAACAAACTGTCGGTTACCTCGGTGAAGAAGCTTGGGAGAATGTTGAAACGGGTCGTATATCAAACGTATATTATTGGGAAACGATGGAGGGTCTTCAAGCATTAATCAATCATCCTCAACACCTTGAAGCTAAATCTGCACAAACCAATTGGCTGAATGGGTATCAGATCGTAATTTCTCAAGTTATTCGTGCGTATGGCGACGGCGCTATTCCACATCCCACTTCAACGTACAACAATGAACTTGCAAATGATGGCTAATCAATTTTACAAATAAGCCAGCGCAAATGTTGCAGTTTAGGCCAAGGCTGGAGCTTTGCAAAGGTCGTCCCTATGGGCCGCTGACGGGCCCAATTTCGCGCTGGTCGCGCTAACTCTACATGTAATTAAACATCGACAGTTCGGCGACTTGTTTGAACGATTTTTGTGCTGCGGTCAGGCTGGTGGTCTGCCGATTCAAGTCGCTGATCGCTTTGTTGTAGTCAAGGTCTTGTAATGTTGACAGCGTCTGTTTGTATTGCAAACCTAGATCTTCACCGGTAGCTTGCAGTGAATCCAGTTCATTCATGCGCGCACCCAGTGCTGCTCTTACCGTCAATACTCTGTCTAGCCCCTGATCCAAACCGCTCATTGCTTTGCTCAGACTGCTGGTCAATTGCCCGGATGTGGCAGCTTCCCCTAAAGGACTGGTTGTATTCAGGGCTGTAATTAAATCCGACATCGTTTTAAACAGGCCTTCATTTGCGCTCATTGACACGGTAAAAGTGTCTCCCGCCGCGGGTGTTCCCATCATTGATATCTGCATTCCCGGAAGGATAATGGCTTCACCGCTTCCGTATTGATTATCCCGTGAAACAAGCCATCCATGGCTGTCAGTCACATCGTAACTGGTTGGACTTGTGAAGTTCAGTTGATAACCGGTTCCTGTTAGCAACGAAGGGTTGGTCACCGAACCCTGGCCAACTGAAGCGGAGCCTGTATTGTTTTCCGACGCTTCGGAGACGAATTTTCCATTGCCACTTCTGATGCGCATGAAAATATCAGCGCCGGAATCGCTGATCGGCATTTGTCTCGAGCTACTGACTTGTACTTTGCGCTGTCCGTCGTCGCCCATGTATTGCACGCCTGCGGCAGTGTTGACGAATGGAATGGTTTTGCCCTGAAACCCGGAAAATAAATAGTTACCCGTGCCATCGGTACTATTCGACAGCGCGACCATTTCGTCCAGCCGGCCCTGCAGTGCTGTGCCTATTGATTTTCTGTCATCAGGCGAGAGCGCGCCGTTTCCGGCTTCTACCGCCATTTCTTTAGCATCGTGGATCACTGCGGTGACACTTTGCAAAATCGCTTCGGATAAACCTATCGAACTTTTTGCGGCATTGCGATTGGTCGTATATTGCGTGTTAGAACCGTCTGCCTGGGCAACTTGTAACACGTTAGCGGACGCAGCCGGATCGTCTGCCGGTGTCAACATACGTCTGCCGGTTGAGATTTGCTGGTTGGTATGCAGCAATGTAGTTTGCTGCTGATTAAGCATCGCTACATTGGTGTCAAAAACGCTACCTGAACTGATACGCATCACTCACCTACTTTCCAATCTCGAGTATTGTATCGAACATGCTGTTGGCAATTTGCAAGGCTTTACCAGCTGCCTGGTAAGAGCGCTGGTAGCGCATCAGGTTTGCCGCTTCCTCATCCAAATTGACGCCGGAAAAAGCTTGTTGTGTTGCAACAGTCTGCTCGGCCATATCTGTCTGTGCTTTGCTGGTTACTTGCAACTCGCGTGTTTTATTGCCGACATCACTAACCCACTGTGCATACGCGCCCTGGAACGTCATGGTCGGCTCTCCGCCTTCAGGCGCACCCAACGTATTTTTGGTTTGCAAATTGGCCATCAGTAATGCATTGCTACTATCCGCTGTTGCGTTCAGATTGGGACCTACTGTAAAAGTGTCTCCTTTGACCGGTTCTCCGGTTATCTGTGTCTTCCATCCATTAAAGGAAATATCTTCACCAGGAACATAAGCGTGGTTAAAGGATTTCCTGATTCCTGATTTTCCATCAATCAAATCGAACGTGGTTGCGCTGGTAAATTTGATCGTGGCAGGAGACCTCAGATCAACATCGGTCATAGGATGTTCAGGATCGGGTGTGTGCGGATCAAAAGGGGAATTGACAGTCACCGCAGCAATCTTGCCCGAGCCTTGATTCGACAAAGATGTGTTGCTTCTAACGGGTGTGGCAGCGGCAATTTTGGCAGGATCTTTCACTGCAACACCGATGTCTCGTGCACCATTGACTGTCGGGCGGATCATATACGTGTCGCCCGGCATCGCGCCTTCAGTCGTGGTAAGCGTCAAACCTTCTACGGATTTATCGGGCAAACCATCGGGGTAAATTGTTTCTTTGTTATCCGACAGACGTACAAGCGTATATCTCTTGCCACCGTCAAATCTCAGTAAATAATCTCCCCCTGTCAATTCGGTATAGTCGCCCGGACTTTTCACAGTTGCGGTAACAACTCCATCACCTTTATTATGGGTATTGGCATAAACAGTTGGCAGCGGTTGCACAAAAAAATCTCCGCCGAAATCACCATTCAGATCTTGTCCCAAAGTGTGTTGTTGATTGATCACCCCTGCTAGACCCATAGCAACTCGGCCTAAAGAGTTTTGAGCATTGGCCAGTGTCGTATCCCGGAAGGTCAAAAAACCGCCCAAATTTCCACCCTGCAAACTACTCTGTTGCAGCGTTGTTTTCGTGCCGCCTAAATTGTTATAAACAATGTCTTGCTTGGAGGGATCAACCGGTGATTGAGCAATCCCCAGTGTGTAGGGGGTTCCCCCCACGACCAAAGACTGCCCATTGCCGATGAAAACGTTGTACGCGCCATCACTTTGCTGTACTACCGTTGTTTTAATTTCTTTATTCAACTGGGCAACCAGCTGATCGCGTTGATCGAGTACATCGTTGGGCGGTTGCCTGCTGGATGCTTGAAGCAACACGATATTTTTGTTTAATTCGGCAATTTGTTTCGAATAGCTATTTACCAAGGAAACGCTGTTGCCGATTTGGCTTTGCACTGTCGTATTGACATCGATGAAGCGTTGCCCCAGCGATTGAATTCTTGAAGTCAGCGCACCAGCGGTGTTGAGCATCGCCTGGCGAGCCGGTTGAGACTCGGGTGTAGAAGAAACATTATTGACCGAGGAAAAGAAATCTTGAATCGCCGGTGAAATACCCGCAGACGGATCGGCGATCACATTATCAATTTGCTCAATTTGCGCATGATATGTATTCAGCATTGATGCCTGAGTTTGCTCCGACAATACCTGATTATTCAGGAATTGGCTGTATACCCTCTTCACAGTTTCAACATTAACGCCCTGACCCACAAAACCTACCCCGGAGAACTGGGGCTTGCGATTCACCAACTCGACTTCTTGCCGTGTATATCCGGGGGTATTTGTATTGGCGATATTGTGTCCGGTGGTCTGCAGACCCACCTGTGCCGCACTGAGTGCACTAACACTAATACCCATTACACCCGACATTTTCCCTCTCCTAGCGCCCCACTGAGGAGCTTCTCATTCTTGCTATCGGCAGATTTCATTGATACTTTAGCCAAATATCGATCCGTTAAGCTAACGTATTGACGCTGTTAATAACTTTGCTTAACTTTTCCCCGTAATGAGGATCTGTTGCATAACCGGCTTGCTGCAAGGCATTGGCAAAACCGTGTGAACTATTACCCTGCTTCAAAACGTCCGCATATCGCGGATTGCTGCTTAACATTGCAGCGTAGTCTTTGAATGCTTCTGCATAAGATCCATAGGCACGAAATTTATCAATTTGCTTGTTGGCAACACCGTTGTGATATTCGGTGGTTGTCACTTCTGCGATTTTTCCATTCCATCCCGTTCCGGCTTTGATACCAAATAAATTGTGGCTATTTGTGCCATCCGGCATTTTGATTTCGCGTCGTCCCCAACCACTTTCCAGCGCAGCCTGTCCCACCATCAAATGCGCTGGTATCCCGGTTTCGACGCTAGCTTGCTCAGCGTGCGGCATCAGTTTTTTGACAAAGTCCTGCTGAAAATTTTCGTTGTAGGCAGAAGGAATCGAACTTTTCGATCCTGGTGTTGACTCAGTTTTAATGCTGTCCGGATTCATTGACGAGTGTCTAAGTTGGCGCACCATGATGTCAGCCAGCCCCACTCCATGACCCGTAGACATACTTTGTGACAATTGCTGATCCAGCATGCCGGTAAACATCTTGGTTTGATCATTATCGAACATGGTGTCTTGCGGCGTCGCTTCACGCATGCTTTTTAACATCATATTGAGGAACACTTGCTCAAACTGCTGTGCTGCTCCTTGCAGCGCTTTTTCAGGCGACTGCTTGGCTTGCAGGCGAAGTTTGTCCAGCCCTTGCGAGTCTAGTGCCAAATTTCCAATGTCGTTGTTTGAGACAGTCATAATCGCAAATTCGTTAAATTACCTCAAGCTCTGCGCGTAATGCTCCTGCAGATTTCATGGCTTGCAAGATGGCTAACAAGTCTTGCGGGGTCGCCCCCATCGAGTTCAATGCACTCACCACTTCTCCTAATGCTACACCGCGTTTTAAAAACATCAAGCTGGCTTTTGTTTCATTGCTTGGCTTGTTCACATCAACCAGTGGATTTTTTGGGGCAGCATTCGCCTGTCCGTTGGCATTGTCGGAATTAATTACCACCGACAAATTACCATGCGCCACGGCACAATCGTCCAAAAGCACCGTCTGATTCATCACTACTGAACCGGTACGTGCATTTATAATCACTTTCGCAATTGGTCGTGCTGCATCGATCTGTAAATTTTCTACGCGCGATATAAACGCGACACGTGCGTTTCCCGTAGGCGCTTTAATTTGTATTGAACGAGAATCCATTGCAGTCGCAATCTCGGTATCCGTTGATAACTCTCTGTTAACCGCATCCGCTAAACGTGCTGCCGTCGTAAAGTCACTGGCATTTAGCTCAAGGTAAATAAAATCACCTTGACCTAATGCTGTTGGAACGATGCGTTCAACCGTTGCGCCGCCAGGCACGCGGCCTACAATGAGATGAGAACCTCCGCTCGTGGAAGAAACCACCAAATTGCCTTGTGCCATGCCATAAACTTGACCATCGGCACCTTTAAGCGGTGTCATCAGCAGTGTCCCTCCGCGCAAGCTTTTTGCATTCCCGAACGAAGAAACAGTAATGTCTATTAATTGACCTTGTCGCGCAAAGGCTGGAAGTGATGCTGTTACTGTCACGGCAGCAACATTCTTGGTTTGCAATGGTGTCCCGGGAGGCAACGTAACGCCCATCTCAGTCAACATCGACATCGTGCTGTTGACCGTGAACGGCGCCTGATCGCCACTGCCATCCAATCCGACTACCAAACCGTAGCCCAGTAGTTGATTTTCGCGCACCCCCAAGATGCTGGCTAAATCCTTAACTCGCTCAGCCGAGACATTAAACGATGTCAATACCAGCAATAATAAAAAGAACCACCTGGAAATTGTTTTCATGATGCAGCCTCTCTAGAAGTACAACTGTTTCGGTAAGAAGAACCGATCCAGTCTACTGAACACTGTCTGGGATGATTCACCACCGTCGGCATTCCTGTATTCGATTTGTACATCCGCAACCTGATTAGACTGCACGGTGTTATTTACCGCAATCACACCTGGCGTGACAATCCCCGAAAAACGAATATATTCAAAACTGACATCTCCATTGGCGTATTTTACCAATTTGTCACCACAAACAACCAACTTGCCATTGGACATAACGCCAATTACTGTGACTACGATCGTACCCGAGAAATTATTGTTATCCGGTTTGTCTTTTTCTTTCGCACCTTTTGCAGTGGGTAGCGTTGCATCTACTTTGCCTGGTTTGGCAGCATTTGCGCTTGCTTTGTCGGTTGGCGTGGTGACCTCTCCAATAGTCACTGTCAATTCGTCACCCACGTTGCGAGCATGTCTATCTTCAAATAAAGGGCGAATTGCGGCCGATTGAAAAATGGCGCCATTATCAAGTCGCACAATTTTTTGTGCTAACGGACACGTAGCCAGCGCTGTCTTGGTCTTTATGGGTGTGCAACCGACACTCACCAATATCGCCCCGATTAAACTCCAGAAAATTAACGTACGCATGTTCATTCTCCTAATCTTAATTCCCGGTTATATCTGGGATAATTTCTGTAACATTTGATCAGACGTTGTTATCGCTTTGGAATTAATCTCATAAGCGCGTTGTGTTTGAATCATGTTAACCAACTCTTCAACCACGTTGACGTTCGACGTCTCTACATAGCCTTGACCCAAGGTTCCCGAACCATTCACTGATGGTGCTGCAGTAGTCGGTGCGCCCGATGAAGCCGTTTCCAGATACAAATTTTGTCCGTTACTTTGCAATCCCGACGGATTAATAAAACTGGCCAGTTGCATCGTGCCAATCTGAACAGGCGCAACTGTTCCAGGCTGGGTGACTGAAACCACACCGTCTTGCCCGATCGTTACGCTTGACGCATTAGCCGGAATGGTGATTGCCGGTTGCACAATAAAGCCGCTAGAAGTCACGATTTGACCCTGCGCATCCGTTTGGAATGAACCGTCACGTGTATATCCGGTTGTACCATCGGGCATCAGCACCGGAAAGAAGCCGCTGCCTTGAATGGCCACGTCCAATTTGTTGCCTGTCTGAGTCAAGTTTCCTTGTGTATGTATGCGTTCTGCTGCAACGGGACGTACGCCAGTACCAATTTGTAATCCGGATGGAATCGTCGTTTGCTGAGAGGACTGCGCGCCAGGCTGACGAATATTTTGATACAACAGATCTTCAAAAACCGCGCGGGAACGTTTGAATCCATTTGTACTGACGTTCGCCAAATTGTTGGCTACCACGTCCATCTGTGTTTGCTGGGCATCTAGTCCAGTTTTGGAAATCCACAAGGAACGAATCATTTCGGTACTCCTTTATATGTAGGCCTTGCACGAGGCTCTACAGGCATCAAGCCTTTAAACTTGAACCTATCCTACTAAAGTTTGAGCTAAATCAATTGGACGATGAGAAGCAGGAAAAGGGGCTTATTCCATTTCGATTCGAAAATACAACTTGGAAATGTAATTTTCCTGACTCAGTTTGAGGCTAACTTTGAGCCAGTGGAAGCAAAGAAAATTAATCAACAAAGGGTTGAAAAAATTTCCTACATGCTGTTATCTTTTATACATCATCAGCGATAATACAAGAACTATCCGGCAAAGTTGAGCAATTGACTCGCCGCTTTTGAGTTGTTATCTGCAGCTTGAAGCATCTTCATCTGGTTATCAAATTGGCGAGCCAACGTAATCATGTCCACCATCGCTTCAACTGCGTTCACATTACTGCTTTCCAAATTGCCTGTAATGACCGTCACCCTGCTGTCAGCATTGGCTGCTTTACCATCTTTCGTGCGGAACATGCCATCATCTCCGCGCACCATCTGTTCTTCAGGCGGGTTAGTCAGTTTAATTCTTCCCACCGTGACCACGGCAGCCGGTTTCGTTCCGGTCGGAACCGTTGAAATTGTTCCGTCTTTGGCAATGGTAATTTCTGTATTGGGAGGGATAGTAATGGGCCCTGCGTCGCCCACAATGTTTAGCCCACTTCGCGTTTGTAAAATTCCATTGGGGGTAACTTGAAAACTACCATTACGTGTGTACGCTTCTTTTCCGTCTGCCCCCGTAACGGCAATCCAGCCCTTGCCATCAATCGCCACATCCAGATTGCGTCCCGTCGGCTCCATCGAGCCCGGTGAAAAATCTGCACCCGCAGTCGAGTCTACTACGAAGACCCGCGTTGGCAACCCATCTCCTTCCAGGGGAACGGCACGAAACGTGTGAATAGCAGTTCTATAACCCGGCGTGTGATTATTAGCCAGATTCTCTGATACTGTAGCCTGTTGCTGCAGTACGTGAGAGGCTCCAGTCATCGCGGTGTAAATTAATCTGTCCATATCACACTCTCAGATCAAAATGAATTAACGCAGATTCGTAATAGTTTGCAACACAGCATCCTGAGTTTTAATCGATTGAGCATTTGCCTGATAAACGCGCTGTGCCACAATCATATTCACTAATTCACCCGTCAAGTCCACGTTGGCATCTTCCACAGCGCCAGATTGCAGTACACCCAAGCTCGCCGTACCCGGCGTACCCGCCAGTGGTGCACCTGCAGCTGATGTGGGCGCCCAGCGATTGTTTCCCAATGGCTGCAAACCCTGAGGATTGGAAAAATTAGCGATCGTAACTTGGCCTAATTTTTGCGCTTGCCCGTTGGTATAACGACCCAAAATCGTACCGTCAGGGGCAATGTTAAACCCGCTTGGCATCCCGGTAGTATAACCATCCTGACTCAACGTGCTTACCCCGAAAGGTGAGCCGTACTGGGTACTATCCGAGAAATCAAACGTCAGTGTCATCGGATTTGCCGCTGCAGCAATACCACCTCCCGCGGGTGTTGAAATCGGTGGCGTATATGCCGCCGGCATGACTAGTGTTGTACCCGGGGGTAATTTGCCCGATGTATCGAATATCAAACCGGCACCAATCGGTACAGCACTTTCCGGCACCGTCTTCACGGGCTGAGGTGGTTGTAATTGATTATCAATCGTCAGGTAGACATTCCAAGGATTGGTTGTGGCTGTCGGCGGTGCCTTCTGGAAATACAACGTGGCAACATGAGGATTACCCAAACTATCGTAGATCGTAGTCGAGGTCGAATTGTTGTAGGTAAGCGGCTCGTTGGGGTTAAATCTGTAAGAACCGGCTGGACCAGGTGGCACGGTGGCTTCTGGTCCCTTATCTGCGGGCTGAGCTGTAACCGCCCCGCGAGAATCCACATTTAATCCAACCATCACATTTGGTTTCTCTGAGGTGCCTGTCGCCCGAGCTTGGATTTGTGTTGTCGGAATCTGCAATGCTCCGGGAACGCCTTGCTTGTCAACGCCAAACAATCTCAATCCTTCACTCGTCACAATGTAGCCGTCTTTGTCCATTTGGAACTGGCCATTGCGGGTGTAATATTGTGGTGACGTGCTGATTGCATTTGCTAATTGGAAAAATCCTTGCCCATTGATGGCGGTATCCAAAGGATTGTTACTCGCAGAGATATTTCCCTGCGAAAACTGCTGCGCGACAGTAGCCAATTTTGTACCAATGCCGGACGCTGTGCCGACGCCTCCGGTCGAACTGGCATAGACATCGGCAAACTGCGCCTGTGATAATTTAAAACCCACTGTATTGGCATTGGCGACATTGTTCCCAATGACATCCAGATTCTTGGCTGATGCATTCAGACCACTTAAACCTTGTTGAAAACCCATGATGTTCTCCTTAAAATTACTAAATCCATATCCCCACCGGGGAATGTGGATAGTCCGAATTACATAACCTGTTTAACATCCGATAGATTAAACATACCTAATTTACCCACGTCCAATTTTGTGCCGCCGCTACCAGGCGCGACGCCTGATACAGTGCCAAATGACAATGTGTTGACGGGTAATCCTTTGCCGCCCGACATCGCTTCCGCAGAAATCTTATAAGCACCTGTAGCTGCAGCCTTTCCGGTATCATCCAGTCCATCCCAGGCAACCGGAACCACGCCGGGTTTCTGAGCACCAAGTTGTAGTGTCCGCACCATGTTATTTGCACCGTCTGTAATGAGCACCTTTACAGATTCGGCACCCTGCGATAAATCCAGACCCGCCACTGCTTTGCCATTACTCAGTTCCATGGATGAGCCCGGAACAAGTGCCCCGCGTCCAATCATGCTGGTGGCGTTTAAAGCTTGCCCTGCCGACATGCTGTCACTCAGTGCTTTCAGGGTCGAGTTCACTTTATCAATACCGCTCACCGTGCTTAGTTGCGCCATTTGCGATGTGACTTGCGCGTTATCCATCGGATTGAGCGGATCCTGATTTTTCATTTGAGTCACCAGCAATTTCAAGAATCTATCTTGGGTATTTGCGCCTTCCGCTGCTGCAGACGCAGGCCCAGCCTTATTGGCCCCTGATACTGCATTGGTTCCAGCCAATGCGCCTGTCACGGACTTGTTCAGTCCTTGAGCAGAATTAGTGCTTCCCTGAGTTGTTGCCTGGGGCGGGGTTTGATTTGGACCTTGAATAGAGTTAACCATGGTATTTCTCCTTATGAGCCGATAGTAAGCGTTTTAAGCAATAACGCTTTGGATGTATTCATCACATCCACATTATTTTGATAAGAACGGGAGGCAGAAATCATATTCACCATTTCTTCCACCGGGTTCACATTAGGCAACATGACGTATCCCTGCTCGTTTGCCATGGGATGTTTTGGGTCGTATACCGCTTTCAAGGGTGAAGTATCTTCCACCACAGCTTCTACTCTGACACCTTCGCCAGTTTGTCCGGCAAATGAAGTCGTACTGAATAAAACCTGCTTCGCATGATATGGTTGCCCATCCGGACCGGTCGTACTTTCCGCGTTGGCCAGATTACTCGCAACAACGTTAAGTCGTTGGGCTTGGGCAGTCATGCCTGAGCCGGAAATGTTAAATATATTAAATAGTGACGACATGATGATTATCCTTGTAGTGCCGCCAAAACGTCTTTGACTTGATCACTCACAAACTTCACACTGGCTTCGTAGCGCAAGGCGTTATCGGCAAACTGTGCCCGTTCAACATCCATATCAACCGTATTTCCGTCTGCACTGGGCTGAATCACGGTACGATACAACACCGGGGCCCCCAAAACAGACTCTCCGCTCATTTCTCCAAGATGGCCGGCGGATGTGGTTGTGACCGGCAATTGTTCACCACTCCCCGACATTGCGCCTTGCAAAGCACTGGCAAAATCAATATCTCTAGCCTTATAGTTTGGCGTATCGGCATTGGCGATATTGGCAGCAATCAATTCTTGTCGGGCAGCACGCAAATTCAGTGCTAACTGATTGAATTGAAACAAGTTATCGATTCTGCTGGACATTTGATCGCCTTCCTGACCCTGACTTTTGCTGATAGTTTGCATACTAATCACTGTTTGTCACCTTACATCCTTCGATTAAAGGCCATAAACTGCGTCAGTTCCCCATTTAATTAATTCTTGTATTGGATGACAATACGGTCATGAGAAAATTTTGCGTACTGGTTTTTTGTACTTTATCGTTGTTCGCCCCAAATGTGTGGCCTGACGAGAAAGTCGATCATGCCGCGATTCGCAAAGTGGCAATGGAATTTATTCAAGCCAAAACTCACGCTTTGCCAGGAAAAGTGACTCTAAAAGTAGATGAAATTGATCCGCGAATTGTGCTTGCTGCCTGTTCTCAGTTGGAAGCTTTCTTACCGGCTGGAGCGTCCTTACTGGGTAAAACCAGCGTCGGCGTCAGGTGTACTGAAAAAAACGGTTGGTCCTTATTTATGTCGGCTACGATCACATCGACGATGAATATGCTGATATCCAGCAAGCCCTTGCAACAAGGACAGGTTATCAGTTCTGGTGATTTTAATATTCAGTCCGGCGAAATCAGTCAGCCTGGAATTGTCACTGACGAAGCACAAGTTGTTGGTAAAGTAATTAAATATAGCATCGGTGCTGGACAATTGCTGAAACAGGATATGTTCCGAGCGCCCTTTGTGGTAACACAAGGACAGTCAGTGCAACTTACGGCAGTGGGAGATGGATTTAAACTGCGCTCGGAAGGAATCGCCATGAATAATGCTGCCGCTGGACAAGCAGCGCAGGTAAAAGTACCATCTGGACAAATTATCAGTGGCATTGCGCAAACTAACGGAATCGTTGAAGTACAAAAATAGGGTACGTTCTTACAATTCAACATGTTGCATGTGTTCAATGGATGAGAATGTAAATTAGTGTCAGTTGGTCCTAAAGTTTCTCGCGATGTTGCCGATGAGATATAAGACCGCGTATGTTAAGAGGTGATACAAATGAAAATTGAAAAAAATTCCAACTCCATCATTCCACGTTCAGTTGGCGAATCAACCTCGCGCGTTCCTGTTGCAAAACAAGCAGATACACCAGCCACACCTGAAGGTGTCAGTGTAAATCTCGGCTCTACAACGAACCAAATACGTAATATGGAAAGCACAGTTGCAAGCGCTCCCACTGTTGATGCAAAAAAAGTGGCCGATATCAAGCAAGCTATTAGTGAAGGTCGTTTCCAAATTAATTCCTCCGCAATTGCTGACAGCTTGATTAATGATGTGAATGATTTGATTAGCGCAGACCAGCATTGACCCTCACTACTTCTGCTTATGACAAGTCCAGCTTGGCTTCTCAACTTCAAGTTGAGTGTGACGCGTTGCGTGCCTTTGTTACCCTGCTCGAAAAAGAACAATTGGTATTACTTTCCCAAGATAGCGAAGCACTTTTAACGCTGGCGGAGGTCAAGACTCAGGCAGCTCTTAAACTGGCCGAAATAGCGAATGCCCGCCGGCGACAGTTGAATTTGGATACCGCCAATACCGCGATGACCAATTGGGTACAGCAATTTGCCCCGGATATTCGGGGTGTATGGGATGATATTTTGGAACTAGCGTCTCGCGCACATCATCTCAATCAAACCAACGGAGAAGTAATTCAACTCAAATTGCGCAGTAATCAAAAAGCGCTTTCAGCTTTGCTCGGAGCGGCACAAGATGCCGCAGGCCTTTATGGACGTGACGGTCAACCCAACTTGCCTATTACCGGGCGCACCCTCGGCAATGTCTGAAGTGTGTGCAAGCAGTTGAAACTGCGGTTATTTATGGAATTTAGACCAAAGTTCGAACATCGTAGCTTAGTTATTTTTACGCTGTACTTTTTTTCTGCAGCAGTGACAAGATCATTTCGCGACGCCGCACTCATCATCTAAAACAAATCAGTTGTCCGCAGATTACTCAGATTTTCGCTGATTAAGCAGGAACCAATTCTACATCTCATCTTTTTAAGGTGCCGAAACAAAAACCAAACCGCGCGCCTTTTTACTTGTTGGGTCTATCGTGGAGATAGCCCTTTGCAGTGTGCTCATTTCTACCCACGCTGGAGCGTACATATACTTGGCGACATCGAGGATCAGCACCCTGTCTGATTGCACATCGTAAGCAGCCAGAGCTGACCAATGACCTCCCCCTTCTTGCCCAACCGCAGAGCGCAAATAATTAGCCAGCACAAACTGTCCGTCATCTCCCAAGGCCTTTTGCAATAGTGCGCGCAGCGCTTTATCGTCAAGAGCACTACCCGAGATGGAGATTGCTTTAACACTCTGGCGAATTAAAGTACTCGTCATTTCTTCGCGTGTCATTCCCTGCTCCAGCACGGTCTGCGGGGTGATTATTTCGACGACTTCAGGGGTGAAATAATTGGCTTGGGTGAAGTATTGATTCGGCGCGTAAATTGGATCAAC